>NCRB01000023.1 GCA_002894665.1 Salinivenus iranica | reverse complement strand
GCTTCTCACACGCCGGGGAGCCGGGGCCGCGGGGCTTTTTGCCGCGGCTCTGGTGTCGCTGGGCGGCCCGGCGTGGATCGTGCCGGGCCTGGTCTTCTTTGGGCTGTCGAATGCCCTTTCGTTTCTCCCGCACCCGTCCGAACCGGCGGCCTCCCCGCGCCGAACGCTCCGGCAGGTGCTCGCGAATGGAGGGGTGGCATGGGCCCTTCTGGGCCTCTGGAGTGTGCTCCTCCCGGACGCGGCGTTGGCCCGGACGCTTTGTTACGTCGGATTTGGAGGGGCGCTGGCGGCGGCTGCGGCCGACACCTGGGCCACGGAGCTTGGCGTTCGGTGGGCCCGTCGCCCGTGGTCGCTTCGAACATTTCGTCCCGTGGAACCGGGGACGTCGGGCGCAGTGTCGGTGATCGGGACGCTGGCGGGGGCGGCCGGGGCCGGGACGGTGGCGGCCAGCGCCGTGCTGACGGGAGGGCGCGCGGCGGCTACGGGAGGATGGATGCTGATCGGGGGAGTCCTGGGGATGAGCGTGGATAGCGTTGTGGGAGCCACGATTCAGGGGCATTATCGAACGGGCGCGGACGCCCCCTGGACGGACCGCCCCGCGCCCGACGCTGAGCAGATCCGGGGCCTTCGGGTCGTGGACAACGATGTGGTGAATCTTGTGGGCACGGTCATCGGGGCCGGGGGCGCCGTGGTCGGTCGTATTCTGTTTGGGGGGTGAGGGGGGCGGTTGTTCAACACGTCGCTGTGTCTTTACTTATGCCGTGTCGCGCCCTGGCGTGCACGCCTCCTCATTGTTCTGTAGTTCAATGATCCCGGTTTATGCCCTGGTATAAGAAGCTGCACTGGCAGATCATCATCGGCCTCATTCTGGGCCTTGTGTACGGCGTGGTGGCCGCCTCGGCCGGATGGGGGGAGTTCACCAGCGACTGGGTGGCACCGTTTGGGACCGTCTTTCTCAACCTCCTCCAACTCATAGCGGTCCCCCTCATTATTTCGTCCCTGATTGTGGGGGTGGCGTCCCTGGGAGATTTGGAGCAATTGTCCCGGATTGGGGGAAAGACCATCGGGATTTATGTGCTGACCACCACCATCGCCCTCGTCATTGGACTGGTGCTGGTCAACACGCTCGAGCCGGGCGCGACCGTTCCGGCGGAGGTCCGCAGCACGCTGGAGCAGACGTATCAGGGCGACATTGAGGAGAGCATGGAGATGGCCAAGCAGGCAGAGGACCGGGGCCCCCTGCAGCCGCTTGTGGATATGGTGCCGTCGAACTTCTTTAGTTCGGCCTCCGACAACGGGAATATGCTGCAGGTCGTTTTCGTGGCCATCTTCTTCGGCATCGCCCTGCTCCTGATTCCCCGGGAGGACGCCGAGCCGCTTCTCAGCTTCTTTGACAGCTTGTTCCAGCTGATAATCAAGGCCGTGGAGCTCATCATGTTGATGGCGCCGATCGGGGTGTTCGGGCTTCTGGCGGACGCCATTACGTCCATTGCTTCGGGGACGCCGATGGGGCTGGCCAGCCTGCTCGGGGCCCTTGGGTACTACTGCCTCACGGTCGTGATCGGCCTGGGAATTATGGTCTTTGCCGTGTATCCGCTCTTCATGACGCTCTTCACCTCCATCTCCATTCCGGATTACTTCCGGGCGATTGCCCCGGCCCAGCTGGTGGCCTTCTCCACGTCGTCGAGCGGGGCCACGCTTCCGGTGACTATGGAGGTGTCGGAGAAAAACCTCGGCGTCTCCGAGGAGGTGTCGTCGTTTGCCCTGCCGTTGGGGGCCACGATTAACATGGACGGGACGGCGCTCTATCAGGCCGTCTCGGCCGTCTTCATCGCCCAGGTGCTCGGGATTGCGCTGACCTTTACGCAGCAGTTGAACATCATCCTGATTGCGGTCCTGGCGTCAATTGGAACCGCGGCCGTGCCGAGCGCCGGCATTGTGATGCTCGTTGCCATCCTGGAGTCGATTGGCGTGCCGAGTGCCGGACTCGCCCTCATCCTCGGCGTGGATCGGCCCCTCGACATGCTCCGCACGACCAACAACGTGACGGGGGATACGATGGTCGCGTCTGTCGTGGCCGCGTCGGAGGGGCAGCTAAATTTTCCGACCGACGGCGTGAGCGTGGTGACGGCCGATGTGCAGGGAGTCGCTGCGGGACGAGAGTAGGGGCAGTCGCGGACGACGAAACGATTCGGTCACGCCTTGCTGGTGCACTGCCAGGCGGGGAAAGTCGGCCGAGCGTCGTTCGTATACGCTTATCCCAGTGTCTACTGCTTCTTGGTAGACGCCCAGGGTCGACGCTGGGGAGGAGACATGCTGTCGTTTGCCGGACCGGCCCTGGGGCTGCCACCCCCAATTCCCAGTCGTGCCCATGACGAACGCCCGAAAGCAGCAACTCTTTCAGCTCACCTTTGGCCTCGCGGCCATGCTGTACTTGTGGAGCCTGTACATTTTCTGGGAGGCGCCTGGATGGCTTTCCGGAACGGCCTACTTCTTCGTGGGAATCCTTCCGGCCCTCGTCGGAGTGGTGTGTCTGGCAACCGCCCTCGGCCTCCACATGGACATCCAGGCCGACGAGGACTGATGCTGGGGGCTATTCGACGGACACTTCCGCGTCGATGCCGCTTTCCTCGAGGGTGTTCTCCACCGTCGGGGCCAGGGTGTGGTCGACGGTGCTGGGCATGATCGACGCGACCAGCCAGGCGAAGATGCCTTGTTTCCAGGCCGCCGTCTTTGGGTCCGTAACTTCAATCTCGAGCCCTCGGGACCCGGAGCGGCGCACCGAGACCTCCACCCCTTTCGACGCAAAGCCTTTCTCCAGTTGCTTGGCAACCTGATTCCGGACGGCGGACTCGATGTTGGCCCCTCGGGCGCCGGCCGCCATGGCCTGGGCTCCCATCTGTTTCTGAGCGAGCTTCTGGGCGTCGAGGATCGTGACCTTGATCATGAGGGCGGGGCGTGCAGGGAAAAGATTGGAGAGATTTCTTATTTGTATACGACGCCCCGTCCAGGAGCTTCCGGGAAATCGACACGAAATTTTGAGGGGACGCGACGGTCGGGCTGCGTGAACTAGGAAGGCAAACACGGATTCCATTCACGACGCTCCGCTCGCTTTTCCCGTGTCCCCTCCGTGATAATGGCGTCGTTTTCCCCGTCCGTGTCGCCGGTCGACCAAATCGCCTCGGTGTGCACGACCCATCCGATTCGGTCGAAAGTGGTTCTGGTTCCTCGGATTCAGCTTGGGCGGGCCTTGGAGGACGGACTGGCCCAGCGGGCAGGCGGGTGGGCCGGGGTTCGTGCGATGATTCCACGGCACTACGCGGCGACACTGGCACGATCCCGCATCCTCGCCTCCGGCCGGCAGGAGCTGCCCGTGACGGGCCAGGTGTTTCTCGTGGCGAACCTGTTGGGGAACCTTGACGCCGACACCCTCCCCCCGAATGCCCCGAGTGCCCAGCAGCTTGCGCCGACCATTGCCGATACGGTTCGGACCCTGCGGCTGAATGGAGTGGCCCGGGGCGCCGTCCGCGAGCGGGCCGCCGACCCCGCAGCGCCGCCCACGTTTCCGGCCCTGGCCGCCTGCTACGACGGCTACCACGAGCTGCTTGCGGAAAAGGAGTTGTACGACGATGCGCAGCTCTTTCGGTGGGCGACGGAGGCCGTCCAGGATCGTCCGGCACTGGTTGAGCACACCATTGTGGCTGTGTGCGACGGGGTCGACCTGCCGGCCCGGCCGTTTGCCTTCGTCGAAGCCCTCCGGGAGGCATCGAGTGCGTTCTACCGACTGGGAGACACGAACGCGGAGGAGGCGCCGCCGCAGAGTGCCGCGGGACGGTTTGCGGAGGCTGCTCCGCCGTCCTCGCCCTCTTCGGCCCCGCCGACGGCCGGGACCTGGGCGTTTCGGCGTGCGGTGGGGCATCGGGCAGAGGTCCAGGCGGCCCTCCGGGACATTCTCGCGGCCGACGTTCCGTTCGATGAGGTTGAGCTTGCGTTCACCGAGTCCAGCCCGTACCTCTCGCTGATTGCTGACCAGGCGGACCGCATCGGGGTGCCGGTCACGATTGGGCCGGGGCGGCCGGCGTCCATGACGCGCACTGGACAGGCGCTGCGCGGGGTTCTTGACTGGATCGCCGAAGGCTTCGACGCGGAGGGGCTTGTGCGGTTGCTCCGGAGCGGGTTGCTCCGCCTCGATCGGGTACAAGCCGACTGGGAGGGGCCGTCCCTGGCGGCCCACGACGTGGCGACGATCCTTGCGTCGCACCGCTACGAGCCGGGGCGCACGGGCTATGCCGACACCCTCTCCGCCGCGCAGCAGCGGCTGGCGGACGACATCGCGGACCTGGAGGAGGGGGCGGGGGCGCGAGAGCACCTGCAGGAGCAGCACCAACGGCTGCAACGGGTGGAGCGCATCGTCGGCACGCTGTTGGAGCTGGCGCCCCGCCGGGCCTCGATTCAGGAGATGGCGGCGGCCAGTCGGCGGTTTGTCGAACGGTTCGGGCCGGTCGACCCACCGCCGGACGAGATGCCGGAGGAGGAGCGGTCGCTCGACCAGGCGGCGCGGACGGTGCTCTGGCAGAAGCTCGATGCGCTCACCGAGCTTCCGTTCGAGTATTCGGCGTCGGGCGCGCGCCTCGCCTCCCTGCTCCGGCGCTGGGTGGAGGGGCAGTATGTGCGGGCGCAGTCCCCGGGGCCGGGTGCTGTCCACGTGCTGCCGCTGGAGAGTGCCGGATACGGAGCCCGCTCGCACCTCTATGTCCTGGGCATGGACGGGGATACCTTTTCGGCCGCGGCGACGGCCCCGGACGGTCTGCGCGATGGCGACCGGCAGGCCTTTCGGGAGGGCACCCCGGACATGGTTGCGGGCGACGACATGCGTCCGGCCGACGAGCATTTGTGGCGGGCCACGCAGGCCCTGGCTCGCCACGAGGGACACACGACGCTGTACACGCGCACCTACGATGTGGCGGCCGGGGAGGAACGGCATCCCGCCCCGCTCTTTCTTCAGATCGAGGCCGCACACGGCCCCTCCGATGCGCAGTCCCCGGCGGGGCTTGCGCCCGAGGCCTCTGCCGTGATGCTGCACGCCGCGGACGCCTGGCTTTCGGTGACGGGGAGTTCGGCCGACGAGGACGGGGGCCTGACCGCGCGCGATCGGCTGCGACAGGAGCATGCCTGGATTGTGGAGGGGCAGGAGGCACAGGCGGCTCAGGCGGGGGACGCGTATGGGGCGCACGACGGCCTCCTGGCGGCGAGGGCGTACCCGGAGTTGGATCTGGCCGGGGGCGGTCCGGTGTCGGCCAGCCGGCTGGAGACCCTGGCCGAAACGCCCTACATCTACTTTCTCCAGTATGTCCTGGGGGTCACGCCCCTCGATGAGCCTGCCCTCGACGACGATCCGTGGCTGACGCCCCTGCGGCGCGGCACCATCCTCCACGCCACCTTCGAGGAGTTTATGGGCGATCTGAAGAGGGCGCCCACCCTCGACGATGCGGATCGTCTGGGGGCTGTGCTGGATGAGAAGATGGAGCGGGAGGCGCAACTGGTCGCCCCGCGAAGTGAGGTCGAGCGGGAGGTCGCTCGTCGTCGGCTGCACCGCGACGCGGAGGTGTTTTTGCGGGCTGAAGTTGAGCACACGCAGTCGTTCCGACCCCTGGAGTTTGAGCTCGGCTTTGGCATGGGGCCGCGCCGCCGGCGGCCGCAGGACGAGCCGCTCGTGCACCTTCCACTGGGCGACCTTCAACTTCCCCTCCGGGGCCGCATCGACCGGGTGGATCGGGGCCCCGACGGCACGCTCGCCCTCTGGGACTACAAGACCGGCCGCGCCGACCGGTACGACGAAGACGATCCCCTTGCGTCGGGCGCACACCTCCAGTGGGCGCTCTACGCCTACGCCCTAGAAGAGCTGCGGGACCCGCCCGTCGGGCAGTCCGGCTACTTCTTTCCGACTGCCGAGGAGATGGGCACCCGCCTGTCGTTCCGCCCGGCCCGCTACCGGGAGGACGTCGAGCGCCTGGTCGATCGACTGAACGCCCTGGCGCGCAGCGGGAGCTTCCCCATGACCCCGAAGGCCCGAAGCGCAAGTGCGTGGCGGTATCGGGGCTACGATCGTCTCGTCCACGACCTGGCCGCCCGTAGCCGGGATCTCAAGCAAAAGGACTACCCCGACGATCGCCCCCGTCCGCCCGGGCCGGGGTTCGAGTCGCTCTGATCGGCGGGGGCCGTCCCTGTCCGTTGTTTCGACGAACTATGCGATCCCCATTCTGATGGCTTCTTCGCCCCCCACCTCCGCCCCGCAGGACGACAGCGCCGTCCGGCGCCGTATCGGCCCGTGGGTCGAGGACGGCCTTCCCTCCCTCTCGGACTTCGAGCCCGACACCAACTTTTTCGTCCGCGCCGCGGCGGGCTCCGGAAAGACCACTGCGCTCGTGGCCCGGATGGTGGCCCTCGTGCGGAAGGGAACGCCGGTCGACGACCTGGCCGCCATTACCTTCACGCGGAAGGCCGCCGGCGAGATGAATGCCCGGTTCTTTCGGGCGCTGCGCGAGGCCCGGACGGCGGTCCCGGACGCGTCGGACGAGGCCCACCGCCTGGAGGAGGCCCTCGCCAACGCCCAGCGCACCTTCATTGGCACCATCCACTCATTCTGCGCGCGCCTGCTCCGCGAGCGGCCCCTCGCCGCGGGCCTGTCGCCCGACTTTGCGGCCGGACTGGAGGACCGCGAGAAGCGCGACCTGCGAGAGCGGGCCTGGCGGCGGTACCTCCAATCCGTCCGGGCGGAGGCGCCGGAGCGGATCGATGACATCACGGCGCTGGGGCTGGAGCCCGATGACCTACAGGGATCGTTCCGCACCCTCTGTGCACACCCAGAACTCACTCCATACACGAACGCCCCGGACCCCGTCCCCGACCTTCAGTCCGCGGTGGAGAAGGTACAGTCGCACCTGGAGCGGTGGCAGGCCCTGCGCCCCGACCCGCCGCCGAAGGGGCGAGACGCCACCATGCGGGCGTTCGACAAGGCCGAGCAGATGCTTCGGTACCAGCGCCTCGACACCCCGGCCCAGCGCGCAACCTTCCTGGGCCTGTTCGACGACCTGGTGCGCGACGGCGCGGTGCCCAATCGCAAGTGCAAGGTCACCTACTGGGGAGAGGCGAAGGCCGAGGCCACGACGCTTCGGGACGAGACGCTGCCCGCCCTGGTCGAAGAGACCATCCACCCCGTGTTGCGCCCGTGGCGCGCCGTCGTGCACGCCGAGGTGGTGTCGTTCGTGCAGCCGGCCGTGGAGGAGGTTCGGGCCCTGCGCCGGGAAGAGGGGACGTTGAGCTTCCACGACCTTCTGCTCTACACGCGCGACCTCCTCCGCGATCACCCCGACATCCGTCGGCACTTTGCGGAGCAGTACGGATGCCTCCTGGTGGACGAGTTTCAGGACACCGACCCGCTCCAGGCCGAAATCCTTTTTTACCTGACAAGCCAGGATCCCGCCCAGACCGACTGGCGGGCCTGCCGTCCTCGCCCCGGCAGCCTCTTCATCGTCGGCGACGACAAGCAGTCCATCTACCGTTTCCGGCGGGCCGACAAGGAGGTGTTCGACGAGGTGGGCGCGCTGGTGGAGGACGCGGGGGGGGAGGCGGTGGACCTCACCAAGAACTTCCGCTCGCGCGGCCGCATCTGCGACTGGTGCGACCGCGCCTTCGGCGAGATCTTTGCGGACCCGGCCGTGGCCGACCAGCAGGCACACTATGTTCCGTTCGATCCCCAGCGCCCGCCAGGGGCCCCCGACACCACCCTCCGCCGGCTCGACGTGGACAAGGTGTCGGGAAACTGGGGGCGCGACATTGCGGCGGCAAATGCCGAGCAGATCGCGAGTGCCATCCGGGCGGCCGTCGACGGTCGGCTCGACGACGCGTTCTACGGGCCGCCGGGGGATGAGGAGGCGGTCTTCCCGGGAGGGGCCGGATACGACGACATGCTCATTCTGACGCGCAACAAGACGCGCCTCTCCATCTACGCTGAAACCCTGGCGGCCTACAACATTCCGTACACGGTCACGGGGAGCGAAGACCTCGGGGCGGCGCCGGAACTGAAGGCGCTGGTGGACCTGCTCACCTGTGCGCTGCGCCCGGACGACCCCGTGGCCGTCGTGGCGTACCTGAAGGGCCTGCTCGTCGGGTGCAGCGACGACGACCTGTACCAGTTTCGAGAGGCCGGCGGGACGTTTGATCAGGTGCACGAGCCGGTGTCGGAGTCGGTGCTTGGGGCGATGGAAGAGCCGCTCCGAGAGCGCCTCCAGTCCGCCTTCACGCGGCTCCGTCGCGCCCGGGCGTGGCTCCGCGAGGCCCGACCGGCGGTTGCGATGGAGCGCATCGTGGATGCCTTTGGGCTGCTGGCCGGGGCGGCCCATCCGCCGGATCCCGCCGACGGGTCGCTGCGGGCCGGGGCCGTCCTTCGCCTGCTTACGGTCGTCGACACCCTGTCGGCGCAGGGGCTGGGCTGGGCCGAGGTCACCGAGGAGCTGCAGCGTGTGCTGGACGGGGAGGAAACCATCGATGGACTCACCCTGGAGACGGGGCGGGGCGAGGCGGTTCGGCTCATGAATGTGCACCAGGCGAAGGGGTTGGAGGCGCCGGTCGTGTTTTTGGCGGACCCGTACAGCCGCGGCAACACCCACACCGTCACCCGCCATGTGCGGCGGGAGACGGACGAGCTGGTGGCGCCCCTGGTGCAGGGAGACGGCTACTACCAGCAGATCACGCATCCGCCGCTCGGCTGGGACGACGGGAGTGCCTCCTCCTTCCGGGCCCTTGAGGCGCGGCACGAGACGGCTGAGGACCATCGTCTCCTCTACGTGGCGGCCACCCGGGCCCGCAACCTGCTGGTGGTGTCCACCTATCCGGAGAAGCCGAACGACGGCCCGTGGGCCCCGCTCTATCCGCACCTGGAGGCGGCCGAGGTTGCCCCGTTCGATCCGCCGGCCGTCTCGCCCGATCACGGCCGGCACGCCCCCGCTCCGGACTTGGACGCGGCCCGTGCCGACCGGGCCCGCCGCGTGGAGGACCGCTCCCACCCGTCGTATCAGCCCCAGTCGGTTACGGACGAGGAGCGGACGCCCTCCGCGGTGAAAGGTGGGGCCCCCGGATACGGCCCGGAGATGGGGGCGGCGGTCCACCGGCTTCTGGAGCAGTGCGTCCGGGAGCGTCGGCGGGGAGGAGCGGTGTCACGCGCGGAGGCCCGGCACGCGCTCCGCGAGGCGGGCGTAGACGCTCCGGCGGAGCACCTCGATCGGGTGCGGCGTCAGGTGCGTGGCGTGCTCGACAGTGCGTTCTGGGAGGACGTCGTGGAGGCCCAGATTGCGTACGCCGAGTATCCACTGGCGGAGGTGGTGGAGGGGACTCCCTCGATTCATGTCCGCGGGACGGTCGATCTTCTCTACCGGCGGCCCGAGGGATGGGCGCTCATCGACTTTAAGACGGATCGTGTCGAGAAGGAGGCGGACCTCTCGCTGCCGCCCGACCATCCGTACCGGCGCCAGGTGCGGGCGTACGCCGCCCTGTGGGCGCAGCACGCAGGCGAGTCCGTGACGCAGGCCGGGCTCTGGTTTGCGGACGCGCCCCGCCTGGTGCCCGTGTCGGTGGAGCCCGATCCCACCCGTGACGCCCCAGAGCTTCTTGAGGCGCTGCGGGCGTGACTGGGGACCGATCCGTCGGGGCGGGCCCTGGACGTTCGGCCCGGGGCGCGTCCGTAAACTGGAAGAGTGAAGAGGAAACCCGCCGGGCTCCCGGAGGGGGCAGGCCGGGCCCCAGGGGCGCCTGTTGCCACGACATCCCGCGCCTGCTCCAGCCGACGCAGTCTCTTCTGGAGCCGGCGGATCTGCGACGGGTTCGCTGCGGACGCCGAGTGCAATTCGGGGACGACGAAGACGACGTCCCCGAAGGGCCGGAAAAGCGCGACTCTTCACCACATTCCCGGCACCCCCCATTTGACGGTGTGGTCGCCTGTCGGTCCTCATCGAATCGCCCGTTTCCAGCCCGACTGGAGACGACCGGGAAGGCCCCACGCCTCGCTCGCGGCTTCCCCGATCCCTAGGGCGCCTCCCCAGAGCAGGTGCGCCCCCAGGCTGTGGAGCCCCAAATCGGGCAGCGGCGCCGGCAGTCCCACGAGGTTGAGCCACACCGGCATGATGATGCCGCTCGCCACTAGCCAGAGCGCCCCGCCCCACGCCAAGCCTACCCCGACGCGAGCGCCCCATCCGCCGCTGTGCGGACGGGGCACGGCTTTCAGGATCGCCGCGTAGATGAGTCCAAACACGAGGCTGTGAAACCCGTGGGTGAGGGCTCCGACGGTCGCGTTCTCCGCTCCGTAGAGCGACCCGATGATGGGCATGGCCCCAACCGTAAGTTCTACGTATCCCCCCATGAGGGCCCCGGCCCCCAGCGCGACGAGGGCCACGGCCCCGAGGCGTTCCGGTTCAACCCCCACTGCGGAGGGGCTCCGGGCAACTCGGAACGGCGTACCCCTGTCTCCGCTCCGCCCCACGGTAATGGAGATCGATGTCCCTGCCTCCGTGACCTCTGTTTCGACGGCCCCCCGCACCGCCTCCACGGAAAGCCGGGCGAGATAGAGGCCGAGGCCTGCCCTGGGCCCGTCATTTCCGGCAATGGTCGTAGGGCGTTCGAGGACCGTTCGCCCCCGATCGGGAAGCCCGGGGCCCTCGTCGATCACCGACAGCGTAACCGCCTCGTCCCGCACCTCTGCCGTTACGACGACACGGGGAGCCTCCGCCCCTGCGTGCTCGGCGCCGTTGGCCGCGAGCTGGTAGAGGGCGTCGGCGAGCCGGTGATTCGCATGGACGGACACGCCGGACGGGAGGTCTTCTGCCACGAACGTCGCGTCGGGGTGCCGCTCGCGCGCCCGGCCCAGCGCCTCCTCCACGAGGGAAGACACGTCGACCGGCCTTCGCTCCGCCTCCGAGCCGGGCTCGGCGAGGTCCTGTACGCTGCTCATGGTCGCTTCGATCGACTCCATCTTTTCCGTGATGGCGCCGATCGAATCGGGCGGCGCGTCGGCCTCCGGTCCGGCGTGCGCTTGTTCTTGCAACAGGGAGACACTTCCTTTCACGACGGTCACCGCGTTCATCACCCGGTCGTGCAGGAGCCGATTGAGGACAACCAGTCGATTCTGGCGATTCAGGAGCTTGCGCTCATAGCTTTGGCTCTGGGCCGCATAGACGCCGGTTAGGGCGCCCCCGACACTGCCCCCAATCAACACATTCGAAAACACCTCGATTGCCCGGGCCTCTTCCAGGAGGTGACGAGCCGTCCCGTAGACGGTTGCGACGACAAGGAGGGCAATGGTCCCGGCTCCCAGCACCGTCCAGCCCGCAATGGTGCGCACGTAGCTCCGCTTGAAGGTCCCGACGGCGAGGGCGACCCCAAAAGCGGACAAGGACAGCCCCAGCAGGAGGGGCGACACGTTGCCCACAATAAACGTCAGGGGGGTGTCCGAGAGAGCAAACGTGACGGTAGACCGCGTCAGCACGAACCCGAGAAGAGCCACAACCAGGCCGCTTGGAGTAAATCGGCGCCGCATCATCTTGGGAGACCGAGTAGGAAACGCAACAGAAAGACAAACCCCGCGGTTGCATGCCCACGTGAGCCGTTGTAACTGGACAGTGCAGTGTTACACCGTGGGGCCGAGTGAAAACAGGAAGCCGCACCGGCCCGTCTCCCCGTGCGGACCGCAGCACCGAAATGCCTACGCGCTCGTGCCGCTCCTAACCGCGACACGGCCGTTTCCCTCAGCGACGGCTCGCCGCGTTGTCGACCGTTGTGCGCAGGCGGGCAATGTGATCGGGGCCCACCTCGCAGCAGCCCCCCACGATGTCGGCACCGGCGCTCAGCCAGTCTTCAACGTGCGCCTGGTAGGCGTCGGGGCCGAGGTCCTCGCGCTGTTTGGGCCTGCCATCCGGGTCCAGAACCTCAGTGTGCTCGTCGAAGTCGTCCGGGATGTGCGTAAAGGCGTTGGCGTAGGCGCCAACCGCCCGCTCGGTCAGCCCTCGGAGAACCGGCACGGCCGCCGAGATGCTTTCGGGGGAGGAGCAGTTCAGAAGGATCCCCTCTACCGGAAGGTCCGAGAGCGCCTCGACCGCTTCCCCCAGGGACTGGTCGTTGCGGAGACGCGGTTCGGTGTCGGCCGGCGAGGAGGGGTCCGCAATCGTGTACGCCACCAGCACCGGACGCCCGGTCGCGGCGGCCCCTCGCACCGCCGCCCGGGCCTCATCGGGCGTCGACATTGTCTCGCAGAGGAAAAGGTCGACGTGCGGAGACAGGTAGTCGGCCTGCTCGCGGTACTGCGGCTCGATCTCGTCGGCCGTGCCCACCCGGTCGGGCCGGTAGCTCCCCCGGATCGGGGGCAGCGACCCCGCGATGAGGGCGTCGCGGCCCACCGCCTCCCGGGCGCGCTCGGCGAGGTGGCCGGCGCTGTGGTTGAGCTCCTCCGCTCGGCCTTCCAGGCCCGCCTCCGCGAGGCGCTCCGGGGGCGTGGCGTAGGTATTGGTGGTGATCACGTCCGCCCCGGCCCGCAGGTAGTCTTCGTGCACCTCCTGTACCAGGTCGGGGGCTTCGCTGAGGGCGTTGGCGGACCAAAGCGAGGGCTTGGAGTGGGGCATGCCCCGGTGGAGCAGTTCCTGGCCCAGGCCGCCGTCCAGCAGAAGGGGGCCGTCGGCGAGTCGTGTGGAAAGATCGTTCATCCGGTGAGAGAAAAGAATAGTGAGGAAAAGAGTGGCAGGGGGACAGTTTCTCCCCTGAAAGGGCTCAGGCCCTCCGATACAGGGGAGAGGGCGACCTGAGTGGGCGCCGAAGCGGGGGAAAGAACGCGTTCCGCGCCGGCAACACGGTTCACGTCTAACTCGCCCCGAGGGCCTTTCCTTCCGAGAGGGAATCTTCTAAGGGTTGAGGAGCGGGGCTCCAACCACTTACATTTTTAAAGAGCCGCCCCAACCAGGGCCATTTACAACTTACCGACCGGTCGGCCCGATGCGTGTGGAGGAAGAGGCAGGGTCTAAAACAGCTCGGAAGAGTGCCCTCGCAATCTTGCGCCCGCCCTGCTCGTTGGGCTCGATCTGCCGGGTGTAGTCGTCCCTGCGGGAGCACACCCGTCGCAGGTCGAGCATCGGACAGTCGTGGTCCAGGGCTGTCTGCAGGATCACGTCGTTCCACATCGCCTGTGCGGCGTTGATGACGCGCTGCTGCCCGCTGGGCTCGTCGAAAGCGCCGTTGTAGATCGTTCAGACAGTGGTGGGCCGGTCGGTCTGGAGGACCTGCTGCAACCACGCCCGATACCTCTTTTCAAATCGCTGGGTCGCGCCGCTCAACTCCGTCAGCGCTTCTGACACGTGCCCCACCGACTGGTCCACCACGGGGATCTCCCGCATCGCATCGTTTCCCCCCACGCTGAGCACTATGTGGGTTGCCCCAGTCGGCATCCGATCACGCTGACTGTCACCGTCGGGGGGCGCACCGTCCACGGCCAAAAGCGTTGCCCGGGCCGCCTCCGGCAGCAGTCGGGAGAGATGGTCAATCACGGCGGGGCCGCCAGAGGTATATGTGCGGTTGTCGAGGGTCGAATCGCCATGAAGCACGAGGTGCATTGGGAGGAGACGGTCGATTGTGTGGGAGGGAGGAGAGGGAGAGGCGAACCCGTTGAGGTAGCCGTTCCGGTTCGACGGAGGGGGACTCCTCTCGATTTTGAGGGGGGCAGTCACACGGAGTGCCGTTGCCATCGCACTCCCTAACCGTTCCATTATTACATGGATTTAGGGGCGGCTGAGCCACGGGCGATTACGAGAAAGGTGGCTGCGACAGGGGACGATCAGTTTGAGTCCCCTGACGACATGATGCTTCATCTCACGAACATCGTGAAGGATCGACTCGGAACGTCCTGTCTGCGCTTCCTCAATTGTTCGGTCGAAGAGGGAGGAAGCGGTTTTTTGAGTCGACTGTGAGCCGAGCGGTGTGCCCGCCGACCGTGATTATCAGAACGTGGATCACTTCTACATCCGAACGGGCCCTGCAACGAGTGAGCTCCAGCCCAGTGAAATACACGACGACATTCGGAATAATGTCTACGGGGAGACGGTCGCCAGTGACACCGTGTCGGCATAGACGTCCCCCTCGGCATCCCCCCCTTCTACTGTAGCACCCTCTGCCTTTCCTCTCCATACATGTCTTCGATCGCCGAGCAGCTCGATCAGGCCCGCAAGAACGAGCTCCTGGACCTTACCCTCCGCAATCCCCTCATCAGCCACCGCACGCTGAAGTCGAGGGGCGTGGAGGTGATCGACGAGCGTCCGGTCCACGTCTACCGGAGGCTGGTTGAAGAGGGACGGAAGATGTCGTTCCTCGAAGTGACGGAAGAGGAAAAGGAAAAGCTGAGTGATCCAGAGGGGCCCGAGCAGAGCCAGCTCTTTGGGCAGCCCAGGGAGCCCCGCGATGCGGATGCCGACCACGAGGCATCAGGCGCGGACACCAACGGTCCGCCCGACCGGCACGTCGACACCAAGCTCCAGACGCCCTACACGTCCCGGGAGCTTCAAACGCGGCTCCTGAACACGTTCCACCGCGCCGAGCGCTCCATTCAGGAGGAAGGCATCAACACGCTCTTTCTGGCGCTCGGCATGCTGCGCTGGTACCGCTCCCCGTCGGCAGACCAGGAGCGAAAGGTGCCTCTCTTGCTTGTGCCAGTCGAGATCAGCCGCACAGACGTACAAGGCCGCTTCCGGCTAGAGTACCTCGGCGAAGAGATTGGGGGCAACCTCTCGCTCCGCGCGTTTCTGGATGGGGAGTACGGACTCAAGTGGCCCCTGCCCCCCGATCCGGAGGAAGGAGATCTTGACGTGGAGGGCTACTTCCACGAGGTCCAGCAGGTCATCAACCACAAGGAGCGATGGCACATTGACCATCACGCCATTGAGCTGGGGTTCTTCTCCTTCTCCCGATTCCTCATGTACGAGGACCTGAACGTGGAGAACTGGCCGGAGGGCGAGCGCCCGGACGACCACCCCGTGCTGAAAAAGCTTCTGGGCGAGGGCTTCGAGCCGACGGAGACCCCGATCTCCGAGATCGCTGAGGAGGGGCTCGACGAGCACCTTGATCCGGCGGACACCTATCACGTCGTCGATGCCGACAGCTCCCAGACCGAGGCCCTCCTTGCGGTGAAGCGGGGGCAGGACCTCGTGCTTCAGGGCCCGCCGGGCACCGGCAAGTCGCAGACCATTACCAACATCATTGCCGAGGCGATGGGGCAGGGGAGGACGGTTCTCTTTGCATCGGAGAAGATGGCTGCTCTGGAGGTGGTGAAGCGCAACCTCGATGCGGTGGGCCTCGGGGACGCCTGCCTGGAGCTCCACAGCCACAAAACCCAAAAGAAAGCGATTCTGCAGGAACTGGAGCGGACCCTCAACCTCGGGGAGCCGCAGGTGGACGACTTCACCCAGGAGGCCGCCGTGATGACAGATGCCCGCGATACGCTTAACGGCTACGCGGAGGCGGTCAACCGGCCCATTGGGGAGAGCGGCGTCCGCCCGTACGATGCCTACGGGGAGCTTGTCCGCCTTCGGGAGACCCTTTCGGAAGTGACGATGCCCTCGATTGAGTTTTCTGCGATGCGAACGTGGGACGGGCAAGAATACGAGGAAAAGAAGTTTCTTTTGGAGCAGGTCCAGTCCCACCTGTCGGAGATGGGCGTGCCGTCCCGGCACCCGTTCTGGGGGAGCGATAAGACCCGCTTCCTCCCTGCGGAACGCGACAGCATCGAGCGGGCGGCTAGCGCCGCTGCCGAGAGCCTGGACGTCCTGCAGCAGGCGGCGCAGGACCTGGCCCGCTGCCTCGGCGTGTTCGAACCTGAGGACCCCGAGGAGACGGAGGGGCTCTTGGAGGCGTCGGACCGGATGCTTCGCATGCCCGATCTGACGGGGGTGCACCCGACGTCGGAGGCCTTTCGGGGGCAAGCCGGCCCGCTTGCCGAGTTGGTTCAGGCGGGGGAGCGGTACGAGGCGCTCCACGACGAGTACGATGACGTGTTGATTCCGGAGGCCTGGGACCAGGAGGTCTTCGACATTCGGCAGGGGCTGGCGACGCACGGCGAGAAGTGGTACCGATGGATCTTCAGCGAGTGGCGGAGCGCCAAAAACGACCTGGCGGCCCTCTGTAAAAAATCGCTGCCCGGCGGGACGGCGGCTCGCCTCGACTTCGTCGACGCCATCTTAGAGGCGCAGCGATTGGAGGAGCAGTTCGAGGAGCAGGCGTCTCTTGGAGAGACGGCGTTCGGTTCCGCCTGGCGCGGCGCCTCCTCGGACTGGGCCCTTCTCCGGGAAGTCACCGACTTCCTGACTGCGCTCCACGAGGCCATCCGCCAGGGAAGGCTCCCCGAGGCCCTTCTGGACACGGTCGCCGATCCGCCGGCCGAGCGCCGGCTTGCGTCTCTCACCGACAAGGTGCGGCACGCGCGCGACGGGCACCGCGAGGCCGTGACGGCCTTTGCCGAGGAGATCGATCTCGACCCGGACGTCCGCCTAGACGGATCGCCCTTGCCGTCTCAGCCCTACAAAACGCAGCGGCGCGCTTTCACTCGGTGCCGAGACGAGGCCCCGCGGATTCAGGAGATGGTCACCTACAACCAGCTCGCCGAGGAGCTGGAAGAGGAGGGACTGGGGCCGATTCGCGACCTGGTCGAGGAGTGGGAAGAGGGCCCCAACCATCTAGTCGACATTTTCCGACACGCCTACTACAACGCACTTCTAGAGCGGGCGATGGACGAGCGGTCGGCCCTGGAGCGCTTCAGCGGCGCCCAGCACGAGCAGGTCGTCGAACGCTTCCAGGAGCTCGACAAGGCGAGCCTCGAGCACAACCGGCACGCGCTTGCCCTGGAGCATTACAAGCGGATGCCCCGAAAGAGTGGGGCGGGCCAGATGGGCGTGCTCCTCCACGAGATGGGAAAGAAGAGCCGCCACATGCCCATTCGCAAACTGATGGAACGGGCCGGGAATGCCATTCAGGCGATCAAGCCGGTGTTCATGATGAGCCCGATGTCGGTGCCCAAGTACCTCCCACCGGAAAGCATCAGCTTCGACCTCGTCGTCTTCGACGAGGCCAGTCAGGTCCGCCCGGTCGATGCGTTCGGCTCCATCTTGCGGGGGGACCAGACCGTTGTTGTAGGCGACAATAAGCAGCTCCCGCCCACCAGCTTCTTCGATTCGGCGATCGATACGGGAGGCGATGACTTCGAGCAACAGGCCTCCGACCAGGAGAGCATTCTGGATCTTTTTCGCTCGCGGGGCGCTCCGGAGCAGATGCTCCGGTTTCACTACCGGAGCCGACACGAGTCGCTCATTGCCGTCTCGAACAAGGAGTTCTACGACAACAACCTCAACGTCTTTCCGAGCCCGGACGCGGAGCGGGAAGAAACGGGCCTCTTTTTCAACCACCTCCCGGATACGACCTACGATCGGGGCGGAAGCCGAACGAATAAGGGGGAGGCAGAAGTTGTGGCCCAGCGGGTTATGGAGCACGCCCGCACCGAGCCGGACCTCTCTCTGGGTGTGGCTACGTTCAGCAGCGCCCAGCAGGACGCGATTCGGGACCGCCTCGAATACGAGCGCCGGCAGGACCCGAGCTGCGAGGACTTCTTCTCCGGCCACCCCGACGAGCCCTTCTTCGTCAAGAACCTGGAGAGCGTGCAGGGCGACCAGCGGGACGTGATCTTTATCAGCGTCGGCTACGGGCGGGATGACGACGGAAGGGTGTCGATGAACTTTGGGCCGCTCAACCAGCAGGGCGGGGAGCGGCGACTGAACGTCCTCACGACCCGCGCCAAGCTTCGCTGCGAGGTCTTCACCAACCTCAAGGCGGAGGACATCGACTTGCACCGTACCGATGCGCGTGGGGTGGAAGTGCTCAAGGAGTACCTAAAGTTCGCGGAGACCGGTGAGCTCGACCTGGCGACGCCCTCGGGGCGCGGGCCGGATTCTCCCTTTGAGGAAGCGGTTGCGGAGCGTTTGCGGAACGAAGGATACCGGGTGGAGCACCAGGTGGGGGTGGCCGGCTTCTCCATTGACCTTGCCGTCGTCGACCCCGAGCGGCCGGGCCGCTACATTCTTGGAATCGAGTGCGACGGGGCCACCTACCACAGCGCCAAGATGGCCCGCGTTCGGGACCGGACCCGGCAGTCCGTTCTGGAGAGCCTCGGCTGGTCGATTCACCGCATCTGGAGTACCGACTGGTTCCGCACCCCCGGCGAGCAGCTCGGTCGGGCCGTTACGGCCATTGAGCGGGCCCGCGTGCGGTCGGCGGCCTCAAATGGGGACGCGGAGGAGCCCACCGACGGAGGGGCGGAGGACTCTTCGCGCGAGGGCACGGAGGATGGAGGAGAGGCCCCGGACCGCGAGCCGCCGCAGGAACGGGAGACCCAGATTGAGCGAGCCGAAGAAGAGGAGCCCGAAACGGACGCGGTGCCCTACAAAAAGGCCTCGCTCCGAATCAACGTGCGCGATGGGCTGCACGACGAGCCGACCTCCACCCTGGGGCGTTGGATAGAAACAGTCGTTTCTGAGGAGAGTCCGGTTCACAAAGAGGTCGCAATGCGTCGCGTGCTGGACGCGTCGGACGTGAGTCGAATGGGAAGCCGCATCCGGGAGGCCCTGGAAAAGGGCATTCGGTCCGCTGCCCGGACCGGCTCGATCGAAAAGCGCGGGGAGATCCTACATGATCCCAAGCAGGAGACGGTGCCCGTCCGGGACCGGAGTGAGCTGGAGGGGCCGGCTCGCGACATTCAGCACGTCCCTGATTCGGAAATTGCGACGGCAGCGGAAACCATCGTCGACGTGTCCTTCGGCATCGAGAAGGACGAACTCGTGGAGCAGGTGGGGCGCCAGCTTGGCTTCGGCCGGATCGGCTCCAACATTGAGGCCCGCATTGGCGGGGTGATCGACGCGATGATAGAGCGGGGCTCGCTGGCGCTAGAGAACGGGCACCTCACCGTCGGGGAGTAGACTGTTGCCTCCAGTTCGCCATTTCTGATCCACTGACATTGCGTATGCGCTTCCTCCACACCGCCGACTGGCATCTCGGCAAGCTCCTCCATGGTGAGCATCTCACCACCGAACAGCGAGGTCTTCTCCGCCAGCTCTGCGAGATTGTTGACGAGAAGAGTCCCGACGTCGTCCTCATGGCGGGCGACGTTTACGATCGGTCGGTGCCGCCTGCCGACGCCGTTGAGCTTCTGGACGACACCCTGTCGGCGCTGGTGATCGAACGGGACACGCCGGTCGTGATGATTGGCGGGAACCACGACAGCCCCGATCGCCTCGACTTTGGCTCGCGCATTCTGCGGGAGCAGGGCCTGCACGTCTTCAGTAAGCCCCGGCAGGCGCCGGGCGTGGTGACGGTTGAGGACGAGCATGGCCCGGTGCACATTGCGGGCCTGCCCTACACCGAGCCCCCGCAGGCCCGTCACGTGTTTGAGGACACTGACATCAAGACGCACGACGACGTGGTGGCCGCGCAGGCGGACGCAGCCCGCGCGACCCTCCCCGACGCGGAGCGGTCCATCGCTGTTGCGCACGTCTTTGCCCAGGGTGGGGCGTTGGCCGACTCGGAGCGGCCTCTCGCGGTCGGGGGAGCCGAGACCGTCCACCCTTCTCGCTTTGCGGGATTCGACTACGTGGCCCTCGGCCACCTGCACCGCCGCCAGCAGGTCGGCACGGATCACGTTCGGTATTCCGGCTCCCTCATGAAATACTCCTTCGACGAAGTCCACCACGAGAAGTCCGTCACGCTCGTGGAGATGGACGAGGACGGAGGGTGTGAGGTGGAGCGGCTTCCACTGGTACCCGAGCGCGACCTGCGCCGCGTAGAGGGCACCCTTTCGGAGATTCAAGAAGGCCCCTCGCCCGACGAGAACGTGCGGGATTACGTCTGGGTGACGCTTCAGGACGACGGGCCGGTCGTCGATGCCATGAGCCGCATTCGGGAGACGTACCCCAACGCTTTGCACGTCGAGCACCCGGCCCGGGTCGAGGGGGGCAGTCTGGACGGGCTGGCCGGCGACCTTCAGGCCCAGAGCGAGAAAGAGGTCTTCGAAGAGTTTGCGGCGCACGTCACCGGGGACGAGGATCTTTCGGAGAGGCAGCGAGCGGTGTTGGAGGAGGCCTTCGATCGGCTGAGGGAGGAGGAGCGGGAGGCTTGAGGGTCCGTTCTGTCTTGTGAAGCCATTCTTGCGACGCCAGACCCGAATGAGAACGGCCCCAAAGACACAGAGAATCGAAATGAATGAGCGGGCGTAGAGAGACCGACCCCTTCACCGAAACAACACCCCACAATGCATTCGGCCATCCACGATCACCGGGCCGAGATTCTTCGCCTGGCTCGCGAGCACGGTGCAAACAACCGACGACTCTTTGGCTCTGCTGCTCGTGGGGGGGAGTGGCCCGATGGCGACCTCGATTTGCTCGTCGACATGGAAGAGGGGGCGAGCGGCCTTTAACGACTCCTTTGTGCTTTAGGATGCGATCATCCGTAACTTTGAGGGGATCGGGGAAGCGGTGAAGCAGCTCTCCCGAGCTTCCTGAACGGTACGACCAGGTGCCATGGCGTCGGATTGATGGATTCCGGGGCACCCTCATCCACGAGTATATGGGCATTGATCTCGACGAAGTTTGGAACGGTATTGAGAACGATCTTCCTCCGCCCAAGCAGACGGTCCAGGCGATGCTGAATGAAGGTTCGAGGGACTGATTGAATGCCCCGGTTCTGCTGGAACGATTCCTCTTCGGGGTCCCGCTTCACTTTTTTCCGCTTCAACTCCACCGCTCACCACATCCGCGATGACCCCCGAGCGCCTCGAACTCAATGAGTTTGGCCCGTACACCGAGCCGCAAACGGTTGACTTCGAACAGTTGGGGGCCCGCCAGCTTTTCCTCATCCACGGGGCCACCGGGTCGGGCAAGTCGACGCTTCTCGACGCGATTTGCTTTGCGCTCTACGGCGAGACCTCCGGCAGCGAGCGGGACGGGGACGAGATGCGAAGCGACTTTGCGACGCCGAACGACCCGACGGAGGTGACCCTCGACTTTCGGCTCGGGGAGACGCGTTATCGGGTGCGGCGGCGCCCGCAGCAGGCGCTGGCCAAGAAGCGAGGAGAGGGCACGACCTCCAAGAGCGAGCAGGCCACGCTCTACGACCGTTCAGAGGCGGAGACGCCGGGGTCGGACGGCGAGCCCATCGCCGATGGCAAGCGAGACGTGGACCGCGCCGTCGAGGATCTCCTGGGGCTGGCGCACGAGCAGTTTCGACAGGTGGTGGTCTTGCCGCAAGGCAAATTCCGCGCCTTCCTCTCGGCCGGCTCGTCGGAGCGAGAGGACATTCTCAAGGTGCTCTTTGAAACCGGTCGATACGAGCGCCTCCAGGACCTCCTGAAGGAGATGGCATCGGAGGCCGAGGGCGACGTCCAACGCCTGCGGGAAAAGAAACGGGAGGAGCTGGCTCGCCAGGGGGCGGAGGACGTGGAGGAGCTGACGGAGAAACGGGCGGAGACCAAATCGAATCTGGCGGAGACGAGGGAGAGCAAAGAGGACCTCTCCAACCGGTACGAGTCGGCCCGCGAGGCGCTTGAGCAGGCGAAGTCCGCCCGGGAGACCCTGAACGAGCTTGAGGCCGCCCGGACCGCCGTCGAGGAACTCCGGGACGAACGAGGGGGCCACGAGGCGCGCAAGCAGCGGCTCGACGATGCACAGCGGGCCGCCGAAGTGGCGCCCGTCGAGGAGGATCTCCAGACGCGGCGTGATGAGAAACAGGCGGCAGACGCGGAGGCACTCTCCGCCCAGACGGCCCTGGAAGAGGCACAGGAGGCCCTCGAAACGGCCGAGAACGATCTGGAGGCGGAGAGGCAGCGCGACGAGGAGCGGGAGGCGCTCCGGGAGAAGAACACACGCTTGGAGGGCCTGGAGGAAGAGATCGAAACCCTGGAGGAGGTTGAAGTGGCGCTGACGGATCGCCGTAAGAAGAAAGAGCAGCTTACTGGGAGGCGCGAAGAGGCGGAGGACGAGAAAGCGACCCTGGAAGCGGAGCTGGAAGACCAGCGGGAGGCCTTGGAGGAGACGGAGGACGTCGCGGGAAGGGAAGACCTGCTCCAGAAAGAATACGAGGAGGCGGAGACCCTGAGGGAGAAGGCATCAGAGCTGGAGGAAAAGGAGGACGCGGTTGAAGAGGCGGAGGCGGCCCTAGCGGAGGCCCGCGAGAAGCGGGATGCCCGGGAGGGGGCCGTTCAGGAGGCGGCAGAGGATCTGAAGGCCCTGGAGGAGCAGCGCCGGGACGCCTACGCGTCGGCGCTGGCTGCGGGCCTGACCGAGGGCGAGCCGTGCCCGGTGTGCGGATCGGAGGAGCACCCCGCCCCTGCGCATGAGGAGCGCGACGTGCCGGGTGAAGAAGAGATCGCCGACGCTCGGGTGGAGACGGAAGATGCCCGGGAGGCGCTCGACGAGGCGGAGTCGGCCGTCGCAGAAGCCCAATCCGCGCTCACGGAAAAGCAGACGGAGGTCAAAAGCCTCAAGGAGAACCATGCCGCCCTCGACGAGAAGACCCGGGAGGAGATCGACGCCGACTTTGCGGCCGCCGAAGAGGCGCTCGCGGAGGCGCGGGCCGCCGCCGACGAGGGGGAGACGCTGGCCGAGAACATTCAAGAGCGAGAGAACGAAGTGGAGGCGCTGGAGAAGGAAATTGAGGAACTGGACGAGGAGATCGACGACCTGGAAAGCGAGATGGACGGTCTCAGCTCGAAGGCCGACACGATCCGGGGGCGGCTTCCGGAGGAGGTTGCCTCACAGGAGGCCCTGGAAGAGGCGCTTGACGAGACCACCTCGGAGCTGGCGGCTCTAGAGGAGGCCCTGCAGGAGGCCGAGTCCGCCGTGCAGGACGCCCGGGAGGAACGAGCCGAGAAGAAGCAGTCGGCGCTTAGCAAACAGAACGCGGCCCAGCAGGCCGCCGAGCGGCTCGGCGAGGCGCAGGCGCGATTTGAGAAGGCGCTTCGGGCGAATGGCTTCGAGAACAAAACGGCTTTCGAGGATGCGCGCCGGGACAAAGACGAGCGGGAGTCGCTGAAGGAAGAGGTTCAGGACTTTGAAGAGCGCTGGGCAGCGGCCACCGACCGGAAGGCGCGTGCGGAGGAGGCCGCCGAAAACGTGGAGGAGCCCGACGTGGAGGGGGCGAAAGACACCGTCGAGTCCCTGGAGGAGGAGCTGGACAAGGTGAAGGAGAGGACGACCAAGCTGGAAGTGAAGGTGGAGGAAATCGAGGAAACCCTTCAGGCCATTGAGGACATCGAAGAGGCTCTTCAAGAAGCCGACGAGCGGTATCGCCAGGTGGGCTTCCTTTCCAAGTTGGCCCGAGGAGACAACGAGAGCCGGATGAGCCTGCAGCGCTTTGTGCTTGCCACGCGGCTGGAGGAGGTGCTCAGTGTGGCCAACGAGCACATCGCCCACATGACGCAGAATCGGTATCGGCTCCTCCGGTCGGAGGACGTGGGCGACCGGCGCAGTGGCTCGGGCCTGGACCTGCTGGTCCACGACGCCTACACGGGGGAGAAGCGGCCGGTAGCAACGCTCTCGGGGGGCGAGGGATTCATGGCGGCGCTTTCGCTGGCCCTAGGATTGAGCGACGTGGTGCAGGGCCGTTCCGGGGGGCGTCATCTGGAGACCATCTTCATCGACGAGGGCTTTGGCAGTCTCGATCCGGAGGCGCTGGACCGGGCGATGGAGGCGCTCAGTGACCTGCGAGACACCGGGCGCATGGTTGGCATCATCTCGCACGTTTCCGATCTCAAGCAGCGCGTGTCCACCCGGCTGGAGGTGGAGCAGACGCAGGAAGGAAGCACGCTTTCGATGCAGGCCTGAGCCTCTTTTTCTTTCGTCAATCGCCTGCGTTCATCAAGGGACTCGGACGGCCCCGGAGCAGTCGGCCCGCTCCTTTTTCTCCCGCCCCGGGGTCCTCTTTAGGACGGGTAGCGCGACCAGGGGGCGCGGAAGGGTTTGGGGCGGCGTTTCGGTGATCGAGACGGTCGGGGGTGTGTTCAAGAAGCGGACCGGTCCCCGCGAGAGACGAAGAGACGAGACGGACCGCTGGAAAATGTCTGGGTGGCGGCGCAGGGGCCCGGTGTGTCGAATCTGCCAGACGCGGCACTATTGGCCCGGAAGACAGGTAAAACGAAAACGGAGAGCCAACCAATCGCGTCCCCACCGCTTCCCCATAACCCTTTATACGAGCTGCGATCGCTTCACATAGCCTGACAGTTGCTTCCGCCAGGAGGCCAATAAAAAACGCCTCTCACGCTGCAGCATCGACGGTTGCAGGCGCTGAGAGGCGGTTTCGGAGGTGTGCGCTCGGGAGGATTCGAACCCCCGGCCTTCGGTACCGGAAACCGATGCTCTGTCCGACTGAGCTACGAGCGCAGGGAGGGGCCAGTTGGCACCCCGGATTATTCCGATTATACTGTTCGATCTCGTGGGGCGGAATGTTCCGGTGATGGGCACTGCCCCGCGGTCCCGCACGTTTCTCTTCCAAGATTCATTCCCTGGATGGCTTCCTCCCCCGACACGAACGGCTCGCCGGTCGATCGCACCCCCCGGTCGATCGCTGTCTTGGCAGATCCCTGGGCCCGTCGACCGGTGGCCCTCAACGGCCCACTAGAGCGGACGGCTGTGGATCCGGCTACGCTCGGGTTTGTGACCGGGCTGCTGGGGCTTGGGGCGGCCTTCATTCTGTTTCAGTTCTTCGTCACGCCGGTTGTGTTGGTCGTGCAAATTGTGCTGGCCGAGGGCGGCATGGCCTCGCTCAGTTCGATGAATGATCCGACCCGATTGCTGGACCTCTACACCCGAGAGCTGATCGTGAGCAACAGCGTGGGGCAGGTGCTGGGGCTGGCGGTGCCGGCGCTCCTGGCGGCCCGGCTCCACGCCCGGCAGTGGCTCAGCTATCTTCGCATACGGGGAGTGGATTCCCGGTTTCTGCTCCTGGCCGGCATCGGGGTGTTGGGCCTTCAGCCCGTAGTGCAATGGCTCGCCCAACTGAATCAGGCCCTGCCGATGCCCGAGGGCATCCGTATGCTCGAAGAATCCCAGCTCCAGATGATTCAGAAGGTCCTGGAAAGCAATCTGGGCCTGGGGTTTAACGTGACGATGCTGGCGCTCGTCCCGGCCCTCTGCGAAGAGATTCTGTTTCGCGGCTACGCGCAGCGGCAGTTTGAGCGGGCGGCGGGCGCGGGCGGTGGCATTCTGCTATCGGGGGTTCTCTTTGGGCTGTACCACCTGCGTCCGTCGCAAGTGCTTCCGCTGGCTGTGATTGGTATCTTTCTGGCGTACCTAACGTGGCGGACGGGCAGCCTGTGGCCCGCGGTGTTGGTGCACCTGCTCCACAACGGAATTGCGGTGGTGGCGGCCCACCTCGCCCAGCGCCGCCCCGAGTTGGACATGGAGAGTCTGGAAGGAATGTCGCTGCCCTGGTACGTGGTCCTGGGTGGGTTCGTGATTGTCGGTGGCGTTCTCTATGTTTTGAACCCGCTGGCGCGTCGCCTGCAGTCGTCGGAGTAGGGCGGCGGCCCCACACGGTTTTTTTGAGTAGCTACGCAGCGTCATTATGGGCAAGCGAGAAGACTGGGTGAGTGTATTCCGTACCGGTACGGACTATGAGGCCGATCTGGTGCGCGACCGGCTTGATGATGGCGGTATTCCGGCTGTGGTGCTCACGCAGCGCGACCATGCCTTCAACCTCAATGTTGGGGACCTGGCGCGGGTGCACGTGATGGTGCCGCCGGATCGGGCGGACGAGGCCGTCTCTCTTCTGGGCGAGGAGCTCTCGGAGGAGGAGCTGGAGGCGGCTGCTCTGGGGGCCGATCCGGATGCGCCGGCGGCCAACACGCCGGAACAAGACTCGAAGCTCGACTCCGGGCACGAGCACATGAACTTCCGTCCGCCCGAAGAGGAAGAGGAGGAAAAGGAGGACGAGGAGTAGTGCCGTGTCAACCGTGATTCTTCCACAGAAAAATCGCACCCTGTCATCCCGGCTCGGCGCCCCGAAAGCCTTCGGGGCTTGGCCGGGATGACAAACACAACATTGAGGTTTGACACAACAGTAGTCTCCTGCGCGGCCTTCGTTGGTGACTCTTTCGTATGTTCCCCCCCGATCGAACCGAATTGTATCCGTGAGCGAAGACCTTCAACGCATTGTAACCGCCCTCGTCGGCGCGCCGATCGCCCTTGCCCTCGCGTATACGGGCGGGGCGAGCTTCGCGGTGGCGATCGCGCTCGTCGGACTCGTGGGGCAAATGGAGCTCTACCGGATGGCCCAGCAGGCGGGAGCCGATCCCAGTGTTGGGAGCGGGCTGGTGCTGGGGGCGCTCGTCGTGGCAAGCCTGGGCGCGCCGTGGTTCTGGCCGGGGCTCGCGCTTGGGCTGCTCGCCTACGTCGTCGCGGCGCCGTTTCTCGTGCCACGGGAGCAGTTTCTGCCGAGCCTGGGCATTACCGTGATGGGGGCACTCTACCCGACCGGGTTGCTCGGCAGCCTGGTTCTTCTGCGGAACGAGTATATCCCGGGCGTGGAGGTGCGCGCGGCGTTCTGGTTGGTGGTGCTCACGCTCCTGCTGGTGTGGGCGACCGATATTTTTGCGTACTATGTGGGCACGTGGCTGGGGGAGCGTCCCCTTGCCCCCGACATCTCCCCGGACAAAACGTGGGAGGGGACGCTGGGCGGATTTGGGGCGGCGGTGCTCGTGGCGGTTGCGGGCAAATTCGTGCTGGTCCCGTTTCTCGGCTGGGTCGATGTGGCGATGCTTGCGGTGCTGGGCGGCGGCGTGGGACAGGTCGGGGACCTGCTGGAAAGTCAGTTGAAGCGCTCGACCGACACGGAGGACTCCAGCGGCCTGCTGCCCGGGCACGGCGGGGTGCTCGACCGTTTTGACGCGCTGGCCGTTGCGGCCCCTCTGATCTACGTCTACCTGCACCTGACGGGGCTCTTTTAGGGCGTCGGAGGCGGGGCCAGGGGAACGTCGCCTTTCGGGTGGAGGTACCACTCCTCCTTTGTCTGTGTGACGAACCTGATGGATTCATGGGTCTGTTTCGCTCCGGTCGCGGGCCCCGCTCGTTCGACTACGAACCGCGGTACTACAACCCGGACGACGATGAGGATCGGGAGTTGAAGCGCCGGATGCGGGCACGCCGATCCCGCTCCGAGCGCCGGAGCCCGATTGGGCTGTTGTACCTCGCGGGGCTCCTGCTCCTTACACTGTTCATCTACCAGGCGCTGTAAGCGAACCTGTGGTGTTCTATTGTGGCTGACGACTCCACCGGATCGGACGGCATCATTGAGGTGATGTCGGACCGTCTTGCAAATCAGATCGCCGCCGGCGAGGTGGTGCAGCGCCCGGCGTCGGTGGCGAAAGAGCTGCTGGAGAACGCCCTGGATGCGGGGGCCTCGTCGTTGGAGGTCATTCTCAAGGAGGCCGGGAGCACGCTCGTGCAGGTGATCGACGACGGGTGTGGGATGAGCCGGGCGGACGCGGCGCGCTGTTTTGAGCGGCACGCCACCAGCAAAATCCGGTCGGTCGACGATCTGGAGCGCATTCGCACGCTCGGCTTTCGAGGCGAGGCGCTGGCGTCCATCGCCGCCGTCTCGCAGGTGACGCTCAAGACGAAGCGGGTGGAGGATGAGGCCGGCACCCTGGTGCGCGTGGAGGGGGGCGAGATTACGGAGCACCGCCCCTGTGCCGCCCCGCAGGGCACCTCGGTCGCCGTTCAGAATCTGTTCTACAACGTCCCCGCCCGCCGCAACTTCCTGAAGACGCCCGCCACGGAGCTAAAGCACCTGAGCACCACGGTGCAGGTCCTGGCGCTCGCCCATCCGCGAGTGGCGGTGCGCATGGAGCACGACGGGCACGAGCACTATGACCTCCCCGCTGCCCAGTCCGAGGAGGCCTCCGCGGCCCTCAAGGAGCGGATCCTCGGCCTCTTTGGGGACGAGCACGACGGGCAGCTGGTGCCGGTTCGGGACGCCTCCAGTGACCTCACACTCCGCGGGTTCGTCGGCACGCCCGAGTTCCATCGGAAGACGCGGGGGCAGCAGTTTCTGTTCGTGAACGAGCGCTACGTGCGCGACCAGTACCTGAGCCACGCCGTCAAGAAGGCGTACGGCGACCTCCTGCCCGACGGGGCGTTCCCCTTTTTCGCGCTGTTCCTCGAGATGGACCCCCGACGGGTGGACGTGAACGTGCACCCGCAGAAGTCGGAGGTCAAGTTCGACGATCAAAGCGGCATCTACGGCTTCCTGCGAAGTGCGGTGCGCGAGGCGCTGGGCCGCGTGCACGTGACGCCGCAGTTCGACGCTGACGACGCGGCGGCCTCCGCGTCGGGACGCGATCGATCCGACGGGACGGGGGGGGCGACCTCACGGTCGGGGACGCCCTCGCGCCCGACCTCTTTCCAGCCCCGCCGGTCGGACGCGGACGCGTCGAAGCAGCCGCCGTCGTCGCCCGCGGCCCGTCCCTCAACGAGCCCCGAACGCGACGGGGACTCCGTGCCGCCCGCGTCTCGGAGCGAGGGGGAGGCGTCGGGATCGCTTTCCACGACGCTCTACGAAGGGCCGGAAGACACGGGCCCCGCGGACGATGCGTCCCCGGACACGGGCACGGAGGGACGTGACGGCGCCGGAGGGATGCGTCGCCCCGTGTGGGGCCTGCATGACACCTACATCCTCACGCCCACCGACACGGGACTCATGATGGTGGACCAGCGGGCGGCCCACGTGCGGGTGCTCTACGAAAAGCATCGGGCGCGGCTGTCGGAAGGGCAGGGCCCGTCCCAGCAGCTGCTTTTCCCGCACACGGTGGAATTAGATCCGTCCGACTCCGACCTCTTCGAGGAGTTGCTGCCGGACCTGCGGGCGCTCGGGTTCGAAATCGAGCGGATGAGCGGGCGGACCGTGGCGGTGCGCGGCGTGCCGGCCGACGTGCCGGATGGCGACGAGAGCGGCATTCTGGAAGACCTCCTCGACCAGTACAAGACCGAGCAGGACACGGTGTCCGACGAGCGGCGCGAGCGCCTGGCCCGGACCCTGGCCCAGCAGAGTGCCGTCGCCCGCGGCCAGCCCCTTTCCGAGAACGAGCGACGCGCCCTGCTCCGCGACCTGTTTGACTGCGAAATGCCGTACGCCGACCCCTCGGGCACCCCTACAATGGAGAAGTGGTCGATGGAAGAGATTGACGACCGGTTTGGCCGGTAGTCCCTTCATGAATCAGTCAGCTCGGATGACCGACGATCTGCCCGACCGGGTGGCCCAGTGTATCGACCGCCATGCGCTTTTGCGCTCGGGGCAGCGCGTACTCGTGGGCGTCAGCGGTGGGCCCGACTCGATGGTCTGCCTTGCGGTGCTCCGGACCCTTGGGTACGAGGCGGCGGGGCTCCACGTGAACTATGGGCTGCGGCCGGGCGCGGAAGAGGACGAGGCCCTCGTGCGCCGGTACTGTGAACAGCACGGCGTGCCGCTCCGCGTCGTCACGCTCGACGCCAAGCAGCGGGCGGAGGCGACCGACGAATCGCTGCAGGAGGCGGCCCGACGGCTGCGCTACGATGCCCTCGCCGACGCCGCCCGGGACGCGAACTGTTCGGCGGCGGCCGTCGGCCATCACCGCGACGATCAGACCGAAACGGTTCTGCTCAATCTCTTTCGCGGCGCCGGGCCGGACGGGCTGGCGGGCATGCCGCCTGCACGGGCACTCCGGGCCGATCCCACCATTTCGCTCGTGCGTCCGCTCCTGTCCCTTGCCCGATCCGAGATCGAAGACTACGCGGCGGCTCAGGACATCCCGTGGCGACAGGACCCCTCCAACGAAGACCCATCCTACGACCGGGCGGCCCTTCGCACCGCAATTCTCCCCAAGATCGAGGACCGCTTCCCCGGCGCGTCGGAGAACGTGGCGCGGGCGGCGACCCTGATGCGCGAGTACGTCGACGCGACGCTCACGCCGGCGCTGGAGGAGCGCATGGCGGGCGGATTCTGGCGCACGGCGCATGGGGGCGCAGTCGATCTCGACGCCCTACGGGCGGAACCCGCCGTGTGGCAGCGTCGCATGCTGCTGGAGGCGCTGGCCCGTACGCTCCCGGAGGCCCCCGAGACGCACGCCGTCGCCGAGGAGCTGGCCGCGCTCATTGAGGCGCAGCCGGGGGCGAGGTTCGAGGTGGCGGAGGGGACCGTCTGGCGCGAGCGGGACCGGCTCCGGTTTGTGCCACGGGCCGACGCAGCGGCCCGGGTGGCGCCCACGCCGGTGCCGTGGGGCGAGGACGTGCCCGTGGCGACGGGCACCTTCCGGCTCGACCCGATGGACCGGGCGCCCGCGCGGCTGGACCCCGGCTCGCGCTACGAGGCGTACGCCGATCTCGACCGCCTGCCCGACCCGCTCACGCTCCGCTCCTGGCAGGAGGGAGACCGGGTCCAGCCGTTAGGAATGGAGGGCACCAAGCTCGTCAGCGACCTGCTGACCGACAACCAGGTCCCGCCGCATCGCCGCGCCGCCACGTGCGTGCTCGCAACCGACCATCACCTGGCTTGGGTGATCGGCCACCGGCTCGACCACCGCGTGCGGGTCCGTCCGGAGACCGAACGGGTGGCCCACCTCTCGTGGCGGCCGCGGCAAGACCCCAATCGTGAAAATGCCTCGGACGATTGCAATTCGCCGTAGCCGCCGCGTAGCTTTTTGCCAGTGCGAATCCCTGTCATCCTTCGTCCCACCCGTAGGCCCTCGCTTATGCCTTCCACCCGCGATCTCACCGCCGCCCCCGTCGAACCCGGCGACGCCACCGTTTCGTACCGGGGCGATCGTTTTCGCCGCTATCTCGACGCTGACACCATTCGGACGCGCGTCCAGGAAATGGGTCGCCAGATTGGCGATCAGTACGCGGGCCAAAACCCCATCCTGGTCAGCGTGCTCAATGGGGCATTTATGTTTACCGCCGACCTGATGCGGGCGCTCGACATCGACTGTGAGATCGACTTTATCAAGCTGTCCTCGTACGGCGCGGCGAAGGTGTCGAGTGGCGAAGTGCACGAACTCAAAAGCATCGACGCCGACCTGGAGGGGCGGGAGGTGATCATCGTCGAAGACATCGTGGACACGGGCCTCACGATGGAGTTCATCAAGGACCGCCTGCGGGAATACAGCCCTGCGTCGCTCCGCGTGGCCACGCTCCTGCACAAGCCCGAGGCCACCGAGCCCGACCTCACGCTCGACTACGTGGGCTTTCAGATTCCCGACCTGTTCGTGATTGGCTACGGGTTGGACTACGGACAGCTTGCCCGCAACCTGGGCGACATCTACATTCTGGATGACTCCGCGTAATCGTCCATTCCGGCCCCGCTGACCGTGAGCCAATCGTCGCCTCGCATTTTTGTGGCCTACGCCGGGGGCACCATCGGCATGCGGGAAACCGACGACGGGTACGCCCCGGCGCCCGGCTACCTGCAGCGACGAATGGCCGAGTTGCCGCCCTTCCAGGCGGCGGACGTGCCGACGTACGACGTCTATGAGCTGGCCCCCCTGCTCGACAGCTCCAACATGGCCCCGGCTGACTGGCTGCGGATCGCGGAGCTCATCCGGGACCACCACGCCGACTACGACGGCTTTCTTGTGGTGCACGGGACGGACACGATGGCGTTTACGGCCTCGGCCCTCTCCTTCATGCTCCAGCCGCTGGACAAGCCGGTGGTCCTTACGGGCTCGCAGCTCCCCCTGGCCGCCACGCGGACCGATGCGCAGAGCAACCTCCTCACGTCGCTCCTGCTGCTGGGGCAGTACGCCGATCGGCTCGCCGGGGTGCATCTCTTCTTCAACGACCGGCTCTACCGCGGAAATCGCACGACAAAAGTCAATGCGGACGCCTTCGCGGCGTTTGACTCGCCCAATTTTCCCCCGGTGGGCACGGCGGGCATCAACCTGGACGTGGATTGGGACCGGGTGCCCACGCCCGAGCGTCCGGCCCGCCCGCCCGACGTGACGGCGCTGGGGGGCGCGACGGTGTCGGCCTTTCGCCTCTTTCCGGGGCTGGAGGCCGAGTACCTCGAAAACGTGTTGGCTCCGCCCGTGCAGGGCGTGGTGCTGGAGTGCTTCGGCTCCGGAAACGCGCCGTCTTCAAACGAGCAATTCCTCGCCGCCCTTCGGCGGGCCACGGAGCGCGGCGTCGTCGTGGTGGCCGTCACGCAGCCCCTCCGCGGCACGGCGGACCTCGATCTCTACGCAACCGGGCACGCGTTGGCCGAGGCGGGCGTGGTGAGCGGGTACGACATGACGACCGAGGCGGCCCTCGCCAAGCTGTACTACCTATTCGAGCAGGGGCACCCGCCGGCGGAGGTGCGCGCCCTCACGCAGCAAAACCTGCGCGGCGAGCTCACGCCGCCCGAGGACGTGCCGCCGTCGCTGGGCCGGGCGCGCCGCCGCCTGGCCGGGTACCGCTAACGAGGCGCCTTGGGCGAGCGCTACGCCTCGTGCTCGTGGGCTGGGGGCGTCGTCTCGCGGTGGACGGCGGACGGGTCGAGGGGGCGGAAGTGAGCGGTAAAGTGGCGGAGCTGGGGCGGCTCCTCCGTAATCTCGTAGCCGGGAATCTCGTCCGCCCGGTCCACGAGTTCCTCAAAGCACTCGATCACGTAGTCGACGTGGCTCTGGGTGTAGACGCGTCGCGGGATGGCGAGGCGGAGAAGCTCCTGGTCGGCCGGCTCCTCGGAGCCATCCGGTTGACGACCAAACATCACCGAGCCGATTTCTACGCCGCGGATGCCGCCGGTCGTGTAGAGGGCGACGGCGAGCGCCTGCGCCGGGTACTCCAGCGGGGGGAGGTGGGAGAGAAACCGCTTCGCGTCGATGTAGACGGCATGGCCGCCCACGGGCGTCACGATGGGGACGCCGAGGTTCGTGAGGGCATTGCCCAGGTAGCGGGTCGAGGCCATGCGGTATTCCAGGTAGTCCTCGTCCACGATCTCGCGGAGGCCGACGGCGATCGCTTCCAGGTCACGCCCCGCCAGGCCGCCGTACGTCGGAAAGCCTTCGGTGAGGATCAGCTGGTTGCGCGCCTCGCGGGCCCAGTCGTCGTCATCGAGGGCCAGCCAGCCGCCGATATTGACGAGCGCGTCCTTCTTGGCGCTCATCGTCATGCCGTCCACGTGGGAGAACATCTCCCGCACGATCTCCTTGACCGACGAGTCGCCGAAGCCTTCCTCGCGCTGTTTGATGAAGTAGGCATTTTCGGCGAAGCGGCAGGCGTCGAGGAAGAGGGGCACGTCGTGCTCCTCGCAGAGGGCCTTGGCGCCGCGAATGTTCGCCATCGAGACGGGCTGTCCGCCCCCGGTGTTGTTTGTGACGGTGAGCATCACGAGCGGCACGTGCTCGCCGTGGGTGTCGAGGAAGGCGCCCAGCCGGTCCAGGTCCATGTTTCCCTTAAACGGATGGTCGGCATCCGGATCGAGGCCCTCCTCAATCACCAGATCGACGGCCTCAGCGCCCGTCGATTCGATGTTGGCGCGGGTGGTGTCGAAGTGCGTGTTGCTCGGAATTTTTGCCTCGGGCCCCGCCACGATGCCCATCAGGATGCGCTCGGCGGCCCGCCCCTGGTGGGTCGGCACCACGTGCTCAAAGGGCATGAGCTCCTTCACCGCCTCCTCGAAGCGGAAATAGGAGGGAGAGCCCGCGTAGCTCTCATCACCCTGCATGAGGCCCGCCCACTGCGCGGCACTCATGGCCGAGGTGCCCGAGTCCGTGAGCAGGTCGATGATGACGTCGTCGGCGTGCAGGTTGAAGAGGTTGTAGTGCGCCTCGCGGATCAGACGCTCCCGTTCGGCCCGGGAGGTCATCCGAATCGGCTCAACGGACTTAATCCGAAACGGCTCGATGATGGTGTCCATGGCACGGCGGGGACTGTTGAGAGATGAGCTGGTGTCCAACCTACCGACTGGGCCGCCAAAGGACAACGAGACTGCCCGTGCGCCTACTACGCCGGTGCGTAGTCGAGGCGATCGGAGAGCTGCCGGCGGAGCTTCTTGCGCCCCCGGTGGATGTAGACTTTGACGGTGTTCAGGGGCATGTCGAGCGCCTCGGCGATCTCCTTGTACTTGAGTTCCTGCAGCTCCCGAAGCTCGACCACCTGCCGGTAGGGCGGGTCGACGCGGTCGAGGGCGGCGTGGAGGTGCTCCTCGAAGTCCGACCCCTCGGCGAGGGCGTCGGGCCCGGGGCGCTCGCTCGGGGCATCCGACAGCCCCTCGGTGTCCACCGTTAGGGTCTTGTGCCGGGTTTGGCGGCGGCGGTGCTGGTCGATGCAGGCGTTGCGGGTGACGCGCAGGAGCCACGGCAGCACGCGCTCGCCATCAAGATCCTCGTGATGCTCCCAGAACGTAATGAGGACGTCCTGGGTGACGTCTTGCGCAATGACCTCGTTCTTGAGGAGTGAGCAGGCAAAGCGGTAGATGCGGTCCTCGTAGAGGTCAACCTGGTCCTTGAACGTAGAGAAGCGCATGAGGGCGGCACGTTGACGAGAGAGGACGAGCGAGGAGTGGGGACACCTCAGTAGACACCCCGTGGTCGAAAATGGTTGCACCTGAGGAAGCCCCCCGATTGCGTCCCCTCTACGCTCCCTACTGTGCACAGGGTGCGGAGCAATCGGTGAACCGGCCGCTGGGTACGATGAGTCGTCCGGGGCCGGACGAGAGCATCAGCCGGTAGAAGTGGAGAACCGGCCCCTATGCCGCCGGCACGGCATCGACGTCAATGTCGACGGGCTTGGGATAGCAGACGTAGGGTTTGACGACAAATTGTGTGAGCTCGGAGATGGCCGCCGTATCGGCCATCTCGGAGAGCTCCCGGGCCGTGCCGTCGCGCCCCAGAATGCCAATCATCTCGTCGTGGCTGTCGTAGGCGGTGTGGCGGGAGGTCCCGAGCGTGAGGTAGTGCCGGGCCGCCGCGGGGGCCTCTTCGCGGGAGGCGAGGCCGTTGTCGACGAGCCAGTCCGCCACCTGCTGTCGCCACGACTCGATTTGCGGGGCGCTGGGCTCGCGGGGTAGAAAGGTGACGCGGAAGAACTCGCGGTTGATGAACCGCCGGCTCAGGTCGGCCAGCACGGGGTCCTCGTCCTGCCACATCCATTGCTTCGCGCTAAAGAGCAGGTCGGTATCGTCGATCTCGCAGTAGCGGCGGCGGATGCGGTCGTCGTCGATCTGGTGGGCCTGGATGTCGTGGGCGAGGAAGAAGAGGAGGGGCCGCGAGCCGCGATAGAGCCAGTCGGGGCCGGCGTTGGGGCCGTCGAGGTGCGAGGCGGCCCGGCGAAGAACGGCCCGGAGCACTTCGTCGCCGGCCAGTACCGTCTTGTGCATGTACACCTGCCAGTACATGAGGCGGCGCGAGATGAGGAAGTTTTCGACGGCATAGATGCCCTTGCCCTCCACCATAATCTCGGAGTCGGCCCCGCCGGCCAGGGGATGGACGCGCATGGTTTTGAGGAGGCGCTGCACGCCCACCTCGCCTTCCGCCACGCCGGTGTAGAAGGAGTCGCGGCGCAGGTAGTCGAGCCGATCCATGTCGAGCTGGCTCGACACGAGCTGGTGGAAGAAGGGGCGCTCGTAGGTGTCGTCGAAGATGGCCAGGGCGAGGTCGAGGGCCCCGTCCAGCTGCTCGTTGAGGTGGAGCAGGATCGCTCGACTCATCTTTTCGTGTTCGAAGTCGTCGATGAGCTGGTGCTCCAGCGTGTGGGAGAACGCGCCGTGGCCCACGTCGTGGAGCAGCGCCGCGGCGAGGGCGGCCGTGCGTTCCTCGGAGGAAATGGGCGTGCCCTTTTCGGAGAGGTTGGTCAGGGCGTCCTGCATCAGCGCCATGGCCCCGAGGGCGTGATTGAAGCGGGTGTGTTCGGCGCCGGGGAAGACGAGGTGCCCCACCCCCAGCTGGCGGATGCGGCGGAGGCGCTGCACCTCGGGCGTCTGGATGAGGTCCATGATGAGGTTTTTCGGCACGGAGATGAACCCGTGCACCGGATCCGAGAACAGCTTGAAGCGCTGGTTGGACGACATGCGAGGGGCGGCCGGTGTGCGGAGACAGGGGAATGAAG
>NCRB01000022.1 GCA_002894665.1 Salinivenus iranica | reverse complement strand
TGACGTTCGACGCCGGCGGCCTCTCCAGCGGCACGTACTTCCTGCGGATGCGGGCGGACGGAAAGACGGTCTCGCGCCAGCTGACCGTGGTGAAATAGCGACGGCACACCCATCGAATGTACGGAGGGGAGCGTCTGATAAGGCGGCCGAGCCCGGTTGGGCTGGGCCCTTTTGTCGTTATGGGCCGCCGTTCGGTCCCGTACCCGAGTCCGATGGCGTCTGCGGGCGAAGGTCCGGGTCCGCTGTGTCCGCAGCCGTAAGCCATCTGAGCCCGCCGTCGATCGGCATCTGGGGCGGCCGACGACGCAGGTCGGGACGTGCGGGAGTGGAGTCCGGCGCGGAAGAGGCTTTGGGGGCGGCCGGCGAGCGCTCCTTCGACGAGCGAGGAGGGGCGGTGACCAACGCCCGGCGCAGGGAGCGAGGTCGCCGGTTAAGGGGCCGGAGGGGAGCCGTCCATCCCACGCGATCTTGCGACGGGGCGCCACGCCCGGGGGCAGAGCTGACAAGGGACCGGGCATTTCGTCGGCGAGGACGGTCGGGGGGCGTTGCGGCCCCGACGGCGAGGGGCGATTGAGGGGCGGAGAAGGACGGAGTCGAGAGCGGAGGCGGAGACCGGCGATTGAGGGCGTGCGCCGGCCGTGTGCCGGATCGCTGGAGGGGCCTCTTTGATGAGGGGGACCACCGCGTGTGCGAGGGACGCGTCCGGAAGCGGTCTCGTATGCAGTGGAGCGTGGAGGGGGGGCTGAGGGGCAAACGGAGTCCCTGTGCCTGCGTTGAGTCCGCGGGCCGGGGGATGATGGAACCGATTGTGCTCAGCAGGTAGATCACGCCGCTTGCCCAGAGGCCCCCGCTCACCAGTAGGACGGAGGCGAGCAGGAGGCTGCGGTCGGGGCCGTACGGGGAAGGCAACATGAGCTTAACGGGGGAAAGGGCAAAAGAAACAGCCAGAGGACCGGATGACTCATACGTCTCCATTGCCGGAGCGCCTCCGAAGGCGGCCGATCGCATAGGCAGCCCCGGCGGCCGCCAGCCATCCCAGGCCGCCATCCACGGGCACTTGCGGGGGGTCGTTCGGTAGGGCAGGAGCCCCATTTTTTGTGCGAGCCGGTGAAGGAGGGGGAGAAAACGATGGCGGGGCGCTTGGCTCGGCCCACTCCGGAACGGTGGCACCGGGGACGTCGGGAGAGGGGGCGGCCCGCTGCCGCTCCGAGGGCTGTGCGGGTGCGGGAGCCGCGAGGAGAAGGGCGGCCGTCAGTCCCAGAACAACGACGCGAAGTCGGACGGGGAAAAGTAGAGAGTACATGGGAGGTAATGGGGCTGAGAGAGGAGAAAAGACGGTGGACCGCGACGGATCAGCGGACCACCGTGACGCGCTGAGTTGTGTGGAACTCCTTGCCCTCGGTGCGGAGGAGGTACGACCCGCTGGACAGCCCCTCGGTGCGCAGGGGAAGAGCGTGAGACTGCTGTCCCGAGAGGCGTCCGTCGTAGAGCGTACGTATGCGTCGCCCGAGCATATCGTATAGGGCGACCTCGACCTGCTGACCGGTCGGCACCTGAACTGTCACGGTGGCCGCGTCGCTTATCGGATGAGGGGCGACGGTGACGCGGGCGTCCCCGTCGAGACGGACCTGCACGGCCACGGTGTCGCTCCGGGTGGAGGAGCCGTCCAGGTCGACCTGCTGCAGGCGGAAGACGTGCCGCCCCGGGTCGAGGGGCCCCGCAGGGAAACGGTAGCGCCGGGGGGCGTCGGTCGTGCCGTGCCCGTCAACGAAGCCTACGGACTCAAACTGCTCAACGCCCGGGGCGCGGTGCTCGACGTGAAAGCCCGCATTGTTGGTCTCGCTGGCCGTGGTCCACGAGAGCCGGGCCGACTGGTCGGTCGTGCTGACACTGAAGTGGGCCAGCTCCACCGGGATCGGGGTCGGCTGCACCGTGAGGAGGAATCGGGCCGGGGCCGATGAGGCCGTGGCGCGAGGGGCGCGGGGGAGCGCCGAGCGTGGAGCGGAGGACGGGCGAGTTGCTGGGGACTGAGCCGCCGGGGCCGATGGGGAGAAGACGTACGACGTGTCTCTCCGGAGATTCACGGTGGAGTCGGCGACTGTATCATGCAGCGTCACGCCCCAGCTATCGGGCACGTGCTCCCACGTGGGCCAGTGGAGCTCGAAGGTGTCGATGCCGTCCGCGTTCATCCGCTGGAGCGCCACTGGCTGCTCGATTCCCCCTTCGGGCAGCGGCTGCGGGATCGAGACGACCGACTGCAGGCGGACGTCCCCATCCACGCTGTCCTGGAACGCTACCGTGGCGTAGCGGGACGAGAGGGGCGTGAGCTTGGAGGCATCGTGCACGTCCCAGCCGGCGGTCGCCCCCTCCGGCGCGTGCAGCGTGAGGGCCTCGTCGCGGGTAAGCACGGAGCCCGCCGCGTCCCGACCCACGAGCCGAAAGTCGATGCGCGGCGGCGCCTCCGTCTCTTGGTTTTGAATCTCGACCGGATCGGCGCGCCGACCGCTTTCGGAAAAGGTGAGGGTGTTGTCCGCGCAGTTGTTGTCGGAGGCGCACTCCACGAAAAAGCCCTGGTACGGCCCGAGGAGGTCGTCGCTTGAACTCGACTGTGTGACCGCCTCGTACGTCTCCTCGCTGGGGTCCCAGACCTGCGCCGTGGTCTGGAAGTTCTGCGCGCCCAGGTTCAGGGCCGACAGGTCGAACGATTGCGCGTACGGGTTGCCGAGCAGGTGGAATCCCTCGTCGAGGGCATCGGTCGTCACGTCGGACGTGCGCGGGGGGCCCGGCAGGCCGAGCGTGAACGGGGGCGGATCAGTGAGGCCGGTCTCGGCCGTGTCGAAGACGTACCAGATGAAGCCCTGCCCATCGCTTGTGAGGTCGGTCGTGGCCGACAACGGCGCGGTCCAGTCGGTCCCGGAGCTGGGGCCGCCGGGCCACTGGTAGAGATTCGGGGCGGCATCGGGGAAGTGACCGTCGACGCCCTGCACAAGGGTCACTTGTGCCAGGGTGTCGGCGTTGACGCCGCCCATGGGGGCTGCCAGCATGCGCCATCCGGCCCCGCCGGTGATCTCTGCGGTGGGTTGTAGCGTCTGCTCCGTGCCGTTGCGACCGGGCGATCCGGCGTCGTCGCTCCCACTTCCGTCCTGCGTAAAGCCGCGCTCCCGGCGTGTGGCCCGGGCCCAGTTGGTGCCGTCGTTGTTCTCACTCGTGCCCGTAAACACGATCGCCGCGTCGTCAAAGTCGGGCCAGGGCGCAGCGTCGTCGTAGGTGACCTCGTCCACCACCGAGTCGTTCGCGTCGAGCACGCGCACGGTCTCTCCGCCGTTGGTGAGGCCGCCGTCGTATTCCAGGTCGCAGGCGGGAATGCCGCCATTCTGAGAGGGAGACGTGTTCCGGCAGAGGAGCAGGAACCCGCGGGCGGGAACCGGAACGTCAATAGTCGTTTCGCTGCTGCCGACCTGGAGGGTCAGGCTGCCGGCGGGGAGGTCGCTTGTGGTGGCGTTGTACAGCTCAATGTACTCGCCATCGGTGTCGTTGACCGACGGGGCCGGCATCAGCTCCGTAATGAGCACATCCCCCTCGTGCTCGCTCACTGCGTCCTGAATTGTGAGGTCGTACGAAGAGGGCGGGCCGGTCGTCGCGTCCCCGCTCGACGAGAGGTTTTCCAGGGTAAACGCGGCCACCTCGTCGCCCTCCGTCCCATCATCCTCGTTGAGGTTGAGCGTCACCGTTTCCGTATCGCCGGTGCTCGCCCCCGCCGGAAAGGTGAGCGTCGTGGTCGTTTCCGATTCGGGGAACGTGCTCGTGAAGTCATTCTGCGAGGCCGTGCTGCCGCTTTCGTCGAATCCCACGTCGACGTTGACCTCGTGGCCCTCCGGGTTGGTAATTTCGGCGGTCAGCGTCGTCGAACCTTCGGCCTCGCTCACCGTCCCGCTGGCGGCCGTAAACTGGACCGTCGGCACCTGCTTCGGGGTGACGCTCAGGTTGTCGAGGCCAATCTCGTCGCGGGAGCCGTCCCCGCTCACGTCGTCGGACCGGAAGCGGAGGAACAGGCAGTCGTCTGCCGGCAGGTCCACCGAGGTTGTGGTCGAGCGCTTCTCGGTAGTCCATTGCGGGGTCGGAAGGGGGGCTTCCGGGGTGGTAACGTCAAGGCCCGACAGGGCCGAAAAGTCATCGCCGGGAGGGAGGCTTCCGCAGGCGCCGGTCGCGTAGGCGGCAGCAACCGAGCTGGCACGGGACGCATTGTTCAGTATCTCAACGTTGTAGGCGAGGTCGATGGCGGTGACCGGCCCGCCCGTCTCGTTCTGGTACTGGGCGACAAACGTCCCCGGGGTGAAGTCGGAGCCGCTCGGTTGCACCCCGAGGATGAAATCCCCGGAGGCTGTGGGGATTTCAGGAAGTTGTGGATCCTCGAACGCGTAGATTCCGCCCGTCGTCTCTCCTCCTCCACTTGTCCCGCGGGCGAAGTCGCCGGAGTCGGCCGTCTCGCCGAAGGACAGGTCGCCGTCGCTTAGCCCCGTGGCGATGAACTCGTCGGAGTCGAGCTGCCCATTGCTGGGATCGGGAGCAAAGCCGCTTCCGTCAAACGAGTCGAAGTCGCGGGATACTGTGGTCCCCTCCGTCGGCAGGCTGATCTGGGCAACCGCTCCGTCGGGGACGACGAGCAGGGCGATGCAGAGGAGCAGCAGGGCGGCCAGGGGCCGTTCTGGGTATGAAAAGAGGGGGGGATGGGCGGGACAATCCATGGGCACTGGAGACAGGGAGTGGAGGGGGCGCCACCAGGGGAGGAGCGGGCCCGCCGGTCGTGAGGGGCCGTGCCGTCGCGTGCGGCCCGGACGCAGGGAAAGGGGCCCGAGCGAGAGGGGCGGACGCCCGGTGCGTTCGTATTGTGCGGATCGTCGTTGTTTGGTAGACGAATTCACCGTGGATGTATAACGTCAGAGTACCGAAGATAAAAGTAAGAAAACAGGCACAAATCAGGACAAGAGGTGAAGTAAGTTTGGAATTTTTTTTGTAACTCGTCCCCGTAGTGATTGTCGATGCGGTGTGGAGGCGTCATGCAGTCCTCGCGGGTGGTTTTGCTTGTCATCATGCTTGTCCGTCCCGCTGCGGCGGAGGCCCAGAGCCTCTTCCGGGCGAAGGGGATGGCCGTGCACGACGGCGACACCGATCGCGTGCTGCGGGAGGAGGGCCGCCTGACGGACGTGCGGCTGTGGTCCCAACCGACTCCGACGCCGCCGTGGCAGTGGAGACGCGACGGTGCCTCGTAGCCCTCGCAAATCCAGGTCGTGCGGCGCCGCGGCCGGACAGGAGAACGGATAGGCCGCACGCAGAGGAGCAGTGAACCAGGTGGGCGCCCGCGCCTTGAAAGAGCGCATCCACAGTCACTTTTTCGCGTCCCCCACCACACGTATGCGCGTCGCGTCCTCGTTGGAAACAGAATCGCCGGAGACCAAGAGTTTCCGTCCCTCTCGTTCTGTTCTGAGCCCGTTGCGATTTTCGGCGTCGGGGGCCATGCCCGCCGGGTGGGGGCTCCTCCTCGGGGCGCTTCTCGCCCTCCTCCCCGCCCCGTCGGCGATCGGGCAGGAGGCCGATCCAACGGGAGAGCCCGAGCGGGTGGGCGGCCCCGGCAGTGCCAACTACGAGCTTGCCACCCAATTTGCCCCGTACGAGATCGAGGACATGGCCTACGATTTGACGATCGATCCGCAGTGGATCGAGGGCGGGGAGCGGTTCTGGTATCGCTTTGAGACCGCCGAGGGCGCGCGCTACTGGGTGGTCGACCCGGAGGCGGGGACGCAGCGGGAGATGTTCGATCGGGAGCGCCTGGCCGCCGAGCTCACCCGCATCACCCAGGACCCGTGGGACGTCAAGCACCTGCCCATCGAGAACATTCGCTTCGTCGACGAGACGACGCTGGAGTTCGACGTGACGTCTTCGCAGGAAGAGGACGAGGCCGAGCGTGAGGTCGAGGAGGAGCAGAAGAAGCAGGACGGAGAAGACGCGACCGACGACGAGCCGGCAGAGAAGAAGGTGTTTCACTTCGAATACGACCTGGAGACCGGCACGCTGCGAACCCTCGCGGACTACGAGGAGCCGGATGACCACCCCGGCTGGGCGAGCGTGTCGCCGGACGGGGAAACGGTCGTCTTCGCCCGCAACTACGACCTCTGGAAGATGTCGGGGGAGGCGTACGACCGGGTGCTGGATGCCCACCGGGGGAAGGACGGAGAGGACGCCGAGGAGGCGGTTGAGGAACTGGACGTGGAGGAGACGCGCCTCACGACCGACGGGGAGCAGTACTACAGCTACGCGGCCAACAACAGCGGACAGGGGACGGTCGACAGCGAAAAGAGGGAGGAGCTGGATGAGCGGACGCGGGCCGACATCACCTGGGCGAAGGACTCTCGCCGCTTTGCGCTCGTACGCGAGGACCAGCGCGCCGTCGAGGAGCTGTGGGTCGTGCACGCCACCGGCAACGACCGGCCGGAACTGGAGACCTACAAGTACGCCATGCCGGGCGAGGACAGTGTGGGCACGTCGGAGATTTGGGTGTACGACCTGGCCGCCGACGAGAAGGTGCGGGTGCAGGACTCGACGTGGACGGACCAGGACCTCTCGATCATGGACGACCGGCAGTTTCATTACCCGGGCTCTGAGGACCCGCGGCGCGACGTGTGGCTCTCGGAGGGCGCCGACAATCTTTGGTACCTCCGGCAGAGCCGCGACCGCACGAAGGCCGACCTCGTGGTGGCCGACGCCGAAACCGGCGAGGTCGAGCGGGCGGTTGTGGAGGAGCGGTTCAACACCTACTTCCACACCCAGCGTCCGGAGCTCCTGCCCAATGGCGACGTGCTCTGGATCTCCGAGCGGGACGGCTGGTCGCACATCTACCGGTACGGCCCGGACGGCACCCTCAAAAATCAGTTGACCGAAGGTGCCTGGCACGTCGACGAGATTACATCCGTCGACGAGGAGGCGGGCGTCGTCTACTTTACGGCGAATGGGCGGGAGGAGGGACAGGACCCGTACTACGACCACCTCTACCGCGTGGCCCTCGACGGATCTGACCTCCAACTTCTCAACCCCGGCAACCACGACCACAGCGTCGAAATGAGCGAGTCCGGGCGGTTCTTCGTCGACCGCTACAGCCGGGTCGACACCGCGCCGGTGTCCGTGCTCCGCAACCGCGAGGGCGAAGAGGTCGCCGAGCTGCAGACGGCGGACCTCTCGATGCTAGAGCAGGAAGGCTGGCAGATGCCGGAGCCCTTTCACGTGAAGGCGGCCGACGGCGTGACCGACCTCTACGGCGTGATGTACAAGCCTTTCGACTTCGACCCGGACAAGGAGTACCCGATCGTGACGTACGTCTATCCTGGGCCGCAGACCGAGGCGGTGGCCAAGTCGTTTGCCCTGAGCGGGGACGAGGTCGGCCTCGCCCAGCTTGGCTTCATCGTGGTGACGGTGGGCCACCGGGGCGGCCACCCCGACCGCTCGCGAAACTACCACACCTACGGCTACGGGAATCTGCGCGACTACCCGCTCGCGGACAAGAAGGCGGCGATCGAACAGCTCGCCAGCCGCCACGACTACATTGACGGCGACCGCGTCGGCATCTACGGGCACTCCGGCGGCGGCTTTCTGACGACGGCGGCCCTCACGCAGTACCCGGATGTCTTTAAGGTGGGGGTGGCCTCCTCGGGCAACCACGAGAACGATGTGTACAATCGCTGGTGGTCGGAGACCCACCACGGGGTGGAGCAGACCGAAACCGATTCCGGCGAGGTGGCCTGGGAGTACGACATCGACAAGAACTCGGCGCTGGCCGGGCGCCTAGAGGGCGATCTCCTGCTCACGACGGGCACGATCGACAACAACGTCCACCCCGCCAACACCTACCGGATGGCGAAGGCCCTCATCGAGGCCAACAAGCGGTTCGACTTCTTCGTCTTTCCCGGGCAGCGTCACGGCTACGGGGACATGAGCGACTACTGGTTCTGGCACCGGGCCGACTACTTCGTTGAGCACCTCCTCGACGACGAGCCGCAGGCGGTCGACATTGAGCCGTTGCGGGAAGACGCTCCGTCCGACGAGCGCCCGTAGCGGACGGAACGAGGCGACCGCCGGTGCGCAGTGACTTGCACTCCCCTATGGTTCCCATGGTCGACATTCGTCCCGCTCAGGCGCGCGACCGGGAGGCCGTCTGGCACATCTTTCACGACGTGGTGTCGGAAGGGACCACGTACGCCTATCCATCCGACACGCCCCGCGCCGAGGCGCTCCGGCTCTGGGTGGAGGCCCCGCGGGCCTGCTACGTGGCCGGGCGCGACGGGGAGGTGCTCGGCACGTACTACCTGAAGGCGAACCAGCCCGGACGGGGCGGGCACGTCTGCAACGCAGGATACATGGTCCGGGCCAACGCCCGCCGGCAGGGGATCGGGCGGGCGATGTGCGCACACCCGCTCGACGCGGCGCGCCGAATGGGCTTTGCGGCCATGCAGTACAACCTCGTCGTGGCGACCAACGAGGCCGCCATTCGGCTGTGGACCGACATGGGCTTCGAGATTGTCGGCACCCTGCCGCACGCATTCGACCACGCCGAGCGGGGGCGGATCGATGCGCACGTGATGTACCGGCTGTTGTAGAGGCCGGGAGAGCGGGGAGCGATGCGCCTCAGCCGTGGTCCGGCCGGTTGTGTAACGATGGGCGGTTGTCCTCGTCCCCTGTCCGCATACCGCTCCGGCGAGGCCGATGCACGAAGCGTCCGCCATGGCCGGGCGGTCCACCCCCACCCCCTTTGGAATCGGTCCCCTTTGAAGATGTCTCGTTTTACCAGTTCCCTCTTGGCGCTGACGGTTGGATTCGGACTCCTGGGCCTGATGGCCTGCGACGCCACCGGTCCGGCCAGCGAAGAGGAGCAGGGCCTCGCGCCCGGCACCTTTAACGTGCGGCTCACCGATGCTCCCGGCGATGTGGTGCAGGCCCTCGTCACGATTGAACGAGTCGCCGTCGTCTCCGCGACCGATAGCGGCGAGGGAGACGCCGAGGAGGGAGGCGTCGAGATCCTCTCGGATTCGGCCTTCACCGTCGACCTAACGAAGCTCCAGGCGGGGGTCGACACGGCCCTTGCGAGTACCGACAGCCTGCGGGGGACCTTTAGCCAGATCCGGCTCGTGACGGCCGATACGGCGAACGTGCTGTACGAAACGGCCAGCGGCGATACGGCGGAAGCCGATCTCAAGCAGCCCAGTGCCTCCGAAACCGGCATCAAGATCAACTTCGAGCCGGTCACGCTCAAGAGCCCGACGGACGAGGCGGAGGTCACGCTTGACTTCAGCGTTGCGGACTCGTTCGTGAAGGCCGGGCAGTCGGGCATGTACATCTTCAAGCCCGTGGTGCACGCGCAGTCCGTGGTCGCCAACGGCGACACCACCGCGACCGATACGACCGACGGCGGGGAGGCGTAACGGCGGCCGGCGGACCGGAGAGGGGCGGCTACCGTGGGGTTTGCCACAGGTATTCCCGTCCCTCGCGGGCCCGGATCACGGCCTTGTGCGTCCCGTCGTCTTGCTCTACGGATCGCACCAGGACGTTAATTTTTCCGAACCGCTTGTAGAACAGGCGGCGGAGACGCTTCACATCGTCTTTTGTGAGATCCGAGAGCAGGAGGGCCTCGCCGTCGTCCAGATCGCTCCACGCCTGGGCCACGGCCTCGTATTTCGGGGCCCAGGCGGATGAGGGAGAGGGGGCCTGCCGGTGCTCCTGGGGGGCGTTCTCGTGCTGCATCTTGGTGGGGGCATTTGGGAGAGTCTGCCGGGATGCGTGATCCCCCGACGGCCCCCACCCCGGAGAATAGACGATACAGGGCGATCTCCTCGACAACGGTCCCCGGCACGTAGGCGGGGCCCTGTGCCGGTCGGGGCGCCGAGGGAGAGGCGTCCGGAATGGTCTACGGGGTGGGGGTCCGATGTGACGGGTTCATAACAACAGACGAATATTCGGACTGTACGTTACAGTGCCGCAAAAAAACGCCTCCCCGAACGGAGGCCCCCGAAGGTCGAGCGCGAAAAGTCTACAAGCCAAGCGCAATCATCTGGTTGTTTATTCGGGTTCTCTGCTCCTTCATGCGGCGACCGAGGGTATGGCTTGGTCTTTGAGGATATGAACCGTGCCGGATGCAGTCTTCCGGACCCCCACCATAGACCGTGCGGAGGGCAGTGCTCCGTTCGGTGCATCGGTCATCTGACCTATGCCCGTTTCGATATGACGACTCTGCAGCAACGAATGGCGCCGTCCGTTCTCTTACGCTATTTTCGGATCTTCACAAACCAGTCGGTTGAGCCTCCCGCTCTGTCAAAGCCGGTCGAATTGCATTCCGGGTCGACTTGCTGGTCTGCCCGACTGGAGCTCTACGACGAGGTGTTGGTGCTTTCGGGGTGGGGGTGGACGGGACCCGTCGAGGAGCAGATCGCGCTTTCAGACATTACGACCGTCGATAAATGGTCCTCGACGGCCGGACCAAACCTCAGGATTCACAGCGCGGGCCGAGGGAATCCCCTCGCGCTTCGGGTGAAGGGCGCCTTTTTCTGGGAGCGGGCGCTTGAGGAGCGGGGCGTGACGGTAAAGCGCCGGCACTGAGGGGGCCTTTCCGTTTGCTCGTCGGGACTGTCGGGCACTCCGTTGCTGTCGGGGCCCTGACGCGCCGTGTCGGAGGGCGCGAGAACAGAATGCCCGCGATAAAGTACGTAGGAGTGCTTGTGACCACTAGATAGCTGAGGTTCGCAAGCATTCGCCCGGCCGGGATGCCCCCTCATCCCAGGTCGGGCGTTTTTGGTTGGGACCGGGGGCCGGAGGAGGGGCGAGGCGAGAGTACTCCCGTACTCGGGCACGGAGATGGGCCGGGCTATCCGTCGCGTTGGGCCGCCCGGTCGTCCGTGCAGAGCCGCTCAACGGACGGAACCGTCCCGTCGAAGAGCTCCGATGAGAAAACGTCGGTCGTCTCGAGGGTGGGGGGCATTACACGCTGTTGTTGGTCGCAGTGCCTGCCCTTTTCCCGGTGGCCGTCCTGCATCGTCGTTCCGTTGCTTACCAGCCCCAGGATGTGGCCGAATTCGGGGGGAAGACCGCCGCCTCCACCGTTTCGCACGACGGCTGGGGGACCCCGCCCGTAATCTCGTCCATCGTCTGCCCTGCCCATTTTCACTGCCCCTACCATGGGTTCACTGCCTCAGAGGATCGTTTTCGTGCTGCTCTCCACGCTTCTGCTAATCGCAGGGGCGGGAGAGGCGACGGCGCAGGCCCCAGACACCTCGGTCGCCGACTCGCTGGCCCGGACGGTGCCGTCGGGCGCGTCGGATGCGGACTCTACCGACAAGGACGCGCCCTACGTTCCGACCACGTCGGCCGTCGTGGACACGATGCTCCAGGTGGCGGGGGTCTCGTCGGACGACGTGGTATACGACCTTGGGAGCGGGGATGGGCGCATTCCCATTGCCGCCGCCAAAAAGTACGGGGCACGCGGGGTCGGCATCGAGATCGACTCGGCGCTCGTGGCCAAGGCCCGGGCTCGGGCCCGGGCGGCTGGCGTGGCGGACAAGGTGCGGTTTCGGCAGGGAGACCTATTCAATGCCAGCCTCGAGGATGCGACGGTGGTCACCCTGTACCTCTGGCCCGAGGTCAACATCCGCCTGCGCCCCAAGCTGCTGCGGGAGCTCGACCCCGGCGACCGAATCGTCTCCCACGACTTTCGGATGGGCACCTGGACGCCGGAGCGGGCGGTGTATGCGGGGGAGGGCAACACGGGCCCGGAGCGAGTCTACCTCTGGACCGTGCCGGCGGACCTGCCCGCGGATCTGACCGACATCTCCGGAGAAATCGACAGCTTCAGGGTCGACGAGAAAAACGAGTAGGCGGCGGGGCTTACACGGAGTTTCCGAACGCCTGCTCCTCCTCCACAGTCGTCAGAAACCGCTCCAGCAGGGGCGACGCGTCCTCGTGCCGGGTGGCGAGGCCGAGGGTGAGGGGGACGCTGGGCTCGACAATGGTTGCGTAGCGCACGCCCGGACGCTGCACGTGAACGTTGGAGGCGTGGGCGACGGAGACCCCCAGGCCCGCCTCCACGAGGCCCAGGAAGCTTTCGCCCCGCTCGATCTCCTGAATAATCTCGGGCGTAAACCCGGCGTCGTGGCAGGCGCGCACGTAGGCGTCGTAGAGGCGCGGGGCCTTGCTGCGGGCCCACGTCACGTGCGGCTCGTGCTCCAGCTCGCGTACCGGCACCTCGTCCCGGCCGGCGAGCCGGTGCCCCTCGGGCAGCACCACCACCATCGGGGCGGTAAAGAGGGGACGCACGTGCAGCCCCCGCTCGTTGACGGGGAGAAACAAAAAGCCCACGTCCGACTCCTCCTCGCGAAGGGCGATAACCTGCTCGCGGGTCGTCTGCTCGGCCAGATCGAGCTCGCCGTGGGGCCGCCGCTCCCGAAACGCCTTGATGACCGCGGGCAGGCCGCTCCGCATTGCCGTCGCCTCGTAGGTGACGCGGAGCAGCCCGGCCAGCCCGTCCCGCGCCGCCCGCGCCACCGATCGGGCGCGCCGCGCCTCCCGGAGGACGCGTTTGGCGTAGGGCAGAAAGGTGCGGCCCGCGTCCGTCAGCGTCACCCCCTGCGCCGACCGGTCGAACAACTGGACGCCGAGTTCGGTCTCAAACGTTTGAATCTGTTGACTAAGCGTGGACTGGGCAACGAACACGGCGTCGGCCGCCCGGCCAAAGTGCAATTCCTCGGCGAGGGCTGTAAAGTACCGTAGGTGACGAAGCTCCATGGCCGCAAAAAAGAGGAACGGAATAGAGGAAAGAGGGGGGGAGGGCCGGCGCATTTCGCGTTCGCCGGCACCGACTCATACGGGCAATCGATTGTATCGATCACGTTGAGCGAAAAACTCCATGAAACGGCAGGCAGGGGACGGTCCTACCAGTTTCTACGACACATGTGGAACGAACGGCGGCGGCCTGACCCGAAATAGGCGGCGGTCGGGCCTGTCGCGTGGACCCTCCTTGAACGATCGACAAAACCGAACAACATGACCCTTTGGTCCCGACAGGGTGCCGTGCTTGCGGTATGCACCCTGGCTTTTTTCGCGACGATGGCCGGGCGGCTCGTCATCAGCCCGGTGGTCCCCTTCCTCACCGATGCGTTTTCCGTACCAAACGGGGCGATCGGCCTGTCCCTTACGGGCATGTGGCTGGCCTACGCCCTGGCGCAGTTCCCGAGCGGGCTGTTGGCCGACCGGTACGGGGAACGGCGCATCCTGCTCGTGGCCGTGGGGGGCACCGCCGGGGCTAGCGTCATTCTCGCCCTGTCCCCGTCGTACCCCGTGTTCTTGATCACGACGGCCCTGCTGGGGGGCGTGGCGGGGCTGCACTACAGCGTGGCGACCGCGCTCCTGACGCGCACGACCGACAAAATCGGCACGGCCATTGGCATTCACACGGCCGGAGCGCCGATTGCGGGCGTGCTGATCCCGATGGCCGCCGGGGCGCTGGGGGCGTGGTACGGGTGGCGGTGGGCGCTGGCCCTGGGCGCGGCGGTGGCCGTGCCGGCCGCCATCCTGGTTGCCCGGGTCGTTCGGGCCCGCCCGCCGGCCCGCCCGGAGCAGTCGGTGTGGGATCGCCTCCGCGTGCGGCCGCTGCTCGAGATCGTGTCGCGCCCGCCCATTGCCCGCACCCTGGGCCTCGCGGCCGCCGGCATGTTCGTATGGCAGGCCACCGCGTCGTTCTTGCCCACGGTGTTTGTGGAGCTTCACGGCTACACCCAGGCAACGGCCGGGCTGCTCTTTTCCGGGTACTTTCTGATGCAGGGCCTCACGCAGCCGATGCTGGGGGCCCTCTCGGATCGCATTGGGCGGGACGCAGCTGCCAGTCTCGCCATCGCCGTCGGCATCCTCGGGTACGGGCTCTTGGGCGTCACCGGCTCGCTGACGGGGGCCGTTGTTGCGGTGGCCTGTGCGGGGCTGGCCATGGGGTGGGGCGCCGCCCTCCTGCCAAAGTTCATGGACCACCTCGACGATCACGAGCGCAACGCCGGCTTTGGGCTGGTGCGCACCGTCTACATGGTGCTCGGGGCCGGCGGAAGTGCCGTGACGGGCGTCGTGGCCGACCTCTTCGGGTGGGGCGTGGCGGTTGGGGGGCTCGCCATCATTCTGGTTGGGATGCTCGCCGTCCTCCTCTTTTCCCTCTACCGGTATCAGGAGACGTCCCGCAAGTACGCGCACGCGTGACCCGGACACGTGGTGCGCCACTGTCCTCCGACCCCTCCCCGCGCCGCCGACGTTCGATTTCCGCAACAACCTCCGGATGCAAGAAACTGTCCCCCGGAGGGACAGGTTGGATCGTTCTACAACAGTCTTCTGCACTAGCCGCACGCCGCTGTACATGGCCGACGTCGACGACTTTCTCCAGTTTAGCAAGAGCCTCGGGTCGCTTCCGAGTTCGATTAGTCAGGGCGGACTGGGCGACCAGCCGATGTCCGGCATCGTCCCGAAAGTCGTGGAGCAAACCACCCGCGGCGAGCGGGCCTACGACATCTTCAGCCGCCTGCTGAAGGAGCGCATCCTGTTTGTGGGCACGCCGATCAACGACCAGATCGCGAACCTGACGGTGGCGCAGCTACTGTACCTGGAGAGTGAGAGCTCGGACCAGCCCATCCAGATGTATGTCAACTCGCCGGGCGGCGTCATCTACAGCGGCCTGGGCGTCTACGACACGATGCAGTACACGGAAGCGCCGATTGCCACCATCTGCGTGGGGCTGGCCGCGTCGATGGGGTCGGTGCTGCTGGCGGCCGGGGAGGAGGGACAGCGCGCCTGCCTCCCGAACGCCCGCGTGATGATCCACCAGCCGATGGGGGGGGCGCAGGGCCAGGCCTCCGACATCGAGATTCGGGCCGAGGAGATCGGGTGGCTCAAGAAGCGCCTCTACCAGATTCTGGCGCACCACACCGACCAGAGCTTCGACCAGATTGAGGACGACGCCGACCGCAACTACTGGATGAGCGCGATGGAAGCGCAGGAGTACGGCCTCGTCGACAACGTCCTCAACCCCGACACGCTCGACGGCCTGAGGGGCCTGTACGGCGACGGCGAGAACGGGACGGTGGGCGGCGACGCGTAGCGTTCCGCTCTAGCGTTCCGCTCAGTTGCCCTCTTCGGGGCCGGAGGGCTTCTGGAAGATCATGAAGTGCTGGCGGGGGAGCATCTCCTCGGTCGCCACCCACTCCAGCCCTACAGCGCGCATCTCCTTCTTGGCCTGTGCCTCCGTCATTTTGTGGAGGGGCTTGATGGGGATGTCCGGGTCCTCCTTGCGGTACTCCACCAGGTAGACGCGCCCGCCGGGCACGAGGGCCGCCCGCAGGTTGCGCATCATCTCTCGGGGGTGGGAGAATTCGTGGTAGGCGTCGACCATCAGCGCCGCGTCGACCGAGTCGGCGGGCAGGGCGGGGTCGCGCACCGTGCCCTTCACCGGGGTCACGTTGTCGATGCCCTGGGCCGCAATCGTGTCGCGCATGATGTCGAGCATCTCGGGCTGAATGTCGACGGCGAAGACGCGGCCGTCGGGCACCCGCGGGGCGATGCGGAAGGTGAAGTAGCCGGTGCCCGCCCCGAGGTCGGCCACCACGGCGTCGGGGGAAAGGGCCATGCTGTCGACGAGCAGGCTCGGCTTTTCGTTGCGGGCCCGCTCCGGCCGCTCCAGCCAGGCGGCGCCCCGGTGCCCCATCACCCGCGAGATCTCGCGCCCCATGTACACCTTTCCGATTCCGTCGCGGCTCGGCGTAGTTTGGCGGTAGACGTCGGACGTGTCGACGTCCTGGGCGCCCACCGAGGGCGCGGCGAACAGGATGAGGAGCGCGAAGACGGGCCCGAGGCGACGCAGCAACATGGCGGGGGCGGTCTGCAAAAAGGGACGCGGAGCCGCCATATTCACGGGGCCCCGGGAAGGTCCGGAGCCCCGCAGGGGCGTGGGAAAATGTTGCGCGCTCGGCACAGTTCACCGACCGGTCGGCCGCGCCCCTTGCGGGCGCCGCTACCAGAAGAGAATGTAGAGGGCCGCGGTGATGCCGAGGATGCCGAAGGCGGCGACGTTGTAGGCGGGGTCCTTTGCGCGGGGGATCTCGGAGAAGTTAATGGCCTTGGGGTGGTCTTCGCCCTCGTTTTCGTAGAGGGAGATGGCGACGATCAGCCCCACGGAGAGGAAGAAGACGATGAGCATGCGGTTGAGGAAGGGGATGTCCGGGGTCAGGGCCTTAAAGCCGGCCGAGAGGGGAATGGACAGGACCGCGGACACGAGAGCGGCGTTGGGGGTCGCCTTTCCCCAGAAGAGGCCCATGATGAAGATGGCCAGGACGCCGGGGCTGACAAAGCCGGTGTACTCCTGGATGTACTGAAAGACCTGATCGAGGCTGGCGAGCTGGGGAGCAATGAGCGCGGCCACGACGATGCAGACCAGCGCCACGACGCGCCCGATGCGAACGAGGCGCCGCTCGGAGACCTCCTCGGCGTCGGCGTAACTTTTGTAGAGGTCCATGGTGAAGATGGTCGAGGCGCTGTTCATCATCGAGGCGAGGGAGGAGACGATCGCGGCCACCAGCGCGGCGAAGGCGAGCCCGCGGAAGCCGGAGGGGACGTACTCGCCGAGGAGCCAGGGGTAGGCCTCGTCCCCCTTGGTGACGGCGGCGGGGTCGAGGGCGTAGGCGACGATGCCGGGCACCACGACGATCAGCGGCAGCAGCAGCTTGAGGTAGCCGGCGAAGGCGAGCCCGCGTTTGGCCTCCGTGAGGTTTTTGGCGGCGAGGGCGCGCTGGATGACGTACTGGTTGCAGCCCCAGTAGAAGAGGTTGGCCACCCACAGGCCGCCGAAGAGGACGCTCAGGCCGGGCAGGAGCTGGTAGGCGTCCTGGGTCACCCCCTCGTCGTTCTGGTACATGAGCTCCCCTTCGAAAAGAATCATGTTGAACCGCCCGGAGGCGTCGCCCATGAGCTGGGAGAGGCCGCCGACGGGGCCGGCCCCGCTGCCGCCGTAGGCGTCGAGGGCAATCCAGGTGGTCATCAGGCCCCCGCCGACGAGGACGATCACCTGCACGACGTCGGTCCAGGCGACGGCCTTGAGGCCGCCGTAGAGGCTATAGGCCGTGGCGATGAGGGCGAGGGCGCCAATCGAGGCCCAGAGGGGCGTGCCCATGATGACGTTCATCGAGAGGCCGCCCATGTAGAGCACGCTTGTGAGGTTGACAAACACGTACACCAGGAGCCAGAAGATGGCCAGGAGCATCCGCACGCGCCCGTCGTAGCGCTCCTCGAGAAACTGGGGCATGGTGAAGATGTCCTTCTCCAGGTAGATTGGGAGGAAGAAGTGGGCGATCACCAGGAGGGTGACCGCGGCCATCCACTCGTAGGAGGCGATGGCGAGGCCGACCCGAAAGCCCGAGCCGCTCATGCCGATGAACTGCTCGGCGGAGATGTTGGCCGCGATGAGCGAGGAGCCGATGGCCCAGAAGGGCAGGGACTTGCTGGCGAGGAAGTAGTCGGCGCTGTCTTTTTCTTTGCCTTCTTCCTCGCGGGAGACCCAGAGGCCGAGGCCGACGATGACCAGGAGGTAGACGCCGAAGATCGCGTAGTCGAGCGGCGTGAACGCTACAGCGGATTCCATGGCTCGGACAAACGTGTGACAGAAAGAAAAACGGGAGGGCGTGTGGGGGACGACGGGAAAAGCGCTCCCAGGCGTCGGGGAGGGGCCGTCGCGGGCGCGGCCCGCTCCCGCGGACGGCTCAGTCGGCCCGGTAGTGCGTGTCGGAGAGGGCGCGGAGCCGCTCGGCGCTGGTCTCCGGGGGGAAGTCGCGCTGCGGCGTGCCGAGCATCTCGTAGCCGACCATGAACTTTTTCACGGTGGCGGAGCGCAGGAGTGGGGGGTAAACATGCATGTGAAAGTGCCACTCCGGGTGCTCCTGTCCGTCGGTCGGGGCCTGGTGGAGGCCGGCGGAGTAGGGGAAGGACGTGTTGAAGAGGTTGTCGTACTTGGTCGTGAGGCGCTGGAGGAGGCGGGCGAGATCGTCCCGCTCCGCGTCGTTGAGGGCCGACACGCTCGGCACGGGCCGGCGGCTCACGACGAGGGTCTCGTAGGGCCAGACGGCCCAGAAGGGGACGAGGGCGACGAACGCGTCGTTTTTGCACACCACCCGGACGCCCTGCTCCAGCTCCGCGTCCAGGTAGTCGGTGAGTAGCGTGCGCCCGTGCCGGTCGTAGTGCTCGGTCTGGCGGGCGGTCTCCTTGCGCGGCTCATTGGGAATGCTCTCCTGGGCCCAGATCTGGCCGTGGGGGTGCTCGGAGGGGGCGAAGGACGCCATGGAAGGGAGTCGTTACGGGGTGTCGGTGCGGGTGTCGAACGCGTAGATGGTGGTCGATCGGTACGTCTCGCCGGGACGCAGGATGGTGGAGGGGAAGTCCGGCTCGTTCGGCGCGTTGGGGAAGTGCTGGGTTTCCAATGCGAGAGCCGATCTGTGCCGATGCGGGGGATCGTTGTCGCCCGCCGGGCTTTCCTGGAGGGCGTTTCCTGAGTAAAACTGTAGCCCCGGTTGGGTCGTGTAGACCGTCATCCGGCGTCCGCTTTCCGGGTCCCACACTGTGGCGGCCTGCACGAGCTCGTCGGGGTCGGCAACGTCGCGATTCAAGACGAAGTTGTGGTCGTATCCCTGCCCGTACCGGAGCTGCCGATTGGCCGGATCAATCCGATCGCCAATCCGGGTGAGACGAGTAAAGTCGAAAGGGGTCCCTTCGACGGCGCGGAGCTCCCCCGTGGGAATGAGGGTGGAGTCGACTGGGGTGAATGTATCGGCGTTGATCATGAGCTGGTCGTCCAGCACATTGGTGCCCGCATCCCCGTTCAGGTTGAAGTAGGAGTGCTGTGTGAGATTAATCGGCGTTGCCTTTGTGGTTGACGCGCTATACTCAACGACGAGCCGGTTGTCATCGGTAATGGTATAGCGCACCTCTGTCTGCAGACGCCCCGGGTAGCCCTCTTCCCCGTCCGGGCTGGTGTACGTAAAAGCAACGCCGACGCCCTGCTCGTCGGTGAACGTGCGTCCCCTCCAGAATTGCTTGTCGAACCCTTTGGTGCCACCGTGCAGGTGGTGCGGGCCGCCATTGGTGGTCAACTCGCAGGTGTCGCCATCCAGCGTAAAGCGCCCCTTCGCAATCCGATTCCCGTAGCGGCCGATAATTGCCCCGTAGTACGGGTTGAGCTGCTGATATGCCGCAGAACGATAGTCCTCAAAGGAGTCGAAGCCGAGCACAACATTTTCCACAGTCCCGTCGCGGTCCGGGACGTGAAGAGAAGTGATCGTCCCCCCGTAGTTGATCGCCTGCACGGACAGGCCGGCCCCATTCTGCATCGTATATTCCGTCACGGGCCGCCCGTCGTCCATGACTCCGAATGGTGCCGTGGTAACGGACCGGTCGTCGCGGTCCACGGGGGAAGGGGCCTCATCGGAGTGCGCAGGGGGAGGAGACGAGGGACGCAAGACAGAAGGGCAGAGCGAGGAAAGCAAAGACGAGAAGGCATTCCGGACGTCGCCACCCGCAAACCAATGTCCGGGCGGCGCGGCGAATTTGGCGCGGCTAGCCGCTGGGGGGAGCCGTGGAGTTGCGGTTCACAAGCTCCGCTTCCAGGGAAACCTGTTCGGACATTTGCGAGCGCCCCGACTCAATGCGCTGGAGTAAGATCTCCGTGGCCCGATGTCCCATTTCATATTTCGGGACCTGGACCGTAGTGAGCGCGACCGGAAAGTATTCAAGGATGTCGAGGTCGTCAAAACCAACGACCGATACCTCGTCCGGCACGGCGATGCCCAATTCCCGGAGGGCTTTCATTAGGCCCAGGGCCGTGAGATCATTATAGCAGGTTACCCCGGTCGGGCGCTCGTCCACCGGCAGGGACCCAAAGTACTCCAGGCCTCGCTCATAGCCCGCTTCGAAGGAGTCGCCCACTTCGACTTTCATGTCCGGCGTGTAGGCCAGGTGGGATTCACTGAAGGCCCGCCGTACTCCCTCAACACGTTTCTGGCTGTGGTCGGAGTAGGCCGGGCCCGCAAAGTGGACGATGTGCTCGTGCCCGAGCTCAATAAGGTGCTTCGCGGCCTCGGACGACGCCTGGACGTTGTCGATGTCGACGATGCTGGCCCGCAGGCCCTTCACCCCCTCGAGTAGGACGAAGGGGATGTTCTTGCGCTTCAGTTCAAAGATGTGGGAGAGGTCCGTGTCATCCTTCAAGATAGGAGTAATGATCAGACCGCTCAGGTCCTTATTGGAGAACTGCTTCACGATCTCCTTTTCCTCCTCGAAGCGGCCTTCCGAACTGCAAACGAAGGTCAGGTAGCCGTTCGCGGCCGCGACCTCTCGGATGCCGGTCAGCACCTCGGAGTAGTACGGATTCCTGGTTTCCTTGATGACGAAGCCGATGCTCTTTTCGGAGGAGGCTGAAAAACCGCGACGGGCGGAGCCACTGGGGCGGTAGTCCAGCTCATTAATCGCCTCCCAGACCCGCTCTCGGGTATCATCGCGCACAATGTCCTTGTCGTTGATGACGGCCGAGACGGTTGATTTCGAGACCCCTGCCCGGTCCGCGACATCGGCCATTGTCACATCTTTCATGTAATCAGGCGTCCTACCAGTTAGAGGTGAAGCTGAGCAAAACTACCGTCTGTTAAGGCAGCGTTTCCGTTCGCGTTTCGCAAGTCCAAGCCGTATCCGGAGGCCTATAAAGTAGCGAGTCGGCTGAGGAAGGCCGTGTAGACGTTACTCGAAGATCGCGTCCGGCGATCGGAGCGGGCGATTTCTATCGTCGCTTGACATTTTAGTAACACCTCCTTAAAATAGCAAACGATTCGAAAACAGTCGAACCGATTCGATACATTCGAACTGCTTGAGCCGAGCCTGCTTCACCGTCCTCCGCAGGCGCCAAGCCTCGCGGAAGCGCTCCCGACTGAAGGAAGCGGTTCCACCGGGGAATCGGGGGGAACCGCTCACACCTGATTCTTCTGATCCTATTCCCGTCCTCGTTGTTATTCTCGATGGGGAAGGGGACCATCCTCGACCACGAGCTCATGATCGACGCCGAGGCGTTCACCCCGGTCGATTCCACACTGATTCCGACTGGGGACGTCCGCTCGGTGGGCGACACGCCCTTCGACTTCCGCGAGGCAACCCCCATTGGGGCCCGCATCGATCAGGACAACCGCCAACTCGGGATCGGCGGTGGGTACGACCACAACTTCGTGCTGGCCCGACAGGATCGCGACTCGTTGCGCCTAGCCGCCCGTGTACACGACCCGGACAGTGGGCGAGAGATGACTGTGCGGACGACTGAGCCGGGCCTTCAGTTCTATTCTGGGAATTTCCTGGACGGCTCGTTGGTCGGAACGCGCGGAGCGGCGTATCCACAACATGCGGGGTTTGCGCTGGAGACGCAACACTTTCCCGACTCGCCGAACCAGCCGACCTTTCCGTCCACCATCCTGCGGCCCGGCGAAACGTACACGTCGCAGACCGTATACCGGTTTTCCGTGCGCTCCACCGCTCCGTAGCCCATGCGCCGATCGGCGGGTCGTCTCTGATAGCGTCCATGGAAGGCCCATGTGCTCATTCTTCAATTCCGCTCTACAGGAAAACATATGCTACCCCCAGAACGTCTTGCGCTGAGTCTTCTCCTGATCCTTTGGGCAATGGGCGGATCGAGCGCGCCCGCCGCGGCCCAGGAGGGCGAGGCCGGGGCCGCCTCCGACACGGCCGCCGTCCCCTCCGAACTCCAGGACCTCGACGTGCTGCGCCGGGGCACCGAGGCGCCCACCGCCGCCGGGGTGCCCTTCGCCACCCGCGACGCGGCGATCCAGGGCGGACGCTTCGCCAGTCGCTACGTCCGCTCGCTCAACGGCCCCTGGCGCTTCCACTGGGCCCCCGATCCCCAGAGCCGCCCTGTCGACTTCTCCCGGCCCGACTACGACGTGAGCGACTGGGACCGGATGCCGGTGCCCAGCAACTGGCAGATGGAGGGGTACGGCACGCCCATTTACCTGAACACCCGCTACCCCTTCAAGGTCGACCCGCCGCGGGTGATGGGGACGCCGCCGGATTCGCTCACGACCCACGATGCGCGCAACCCGGTCGGCTCCTACCGCCGCACGGTCCCCGTGCCCGAGTCGTGGGACGGGCGCCAGGTGTTTCTTCAGTTCGAGGGGGCGGACGCGGCACTCTTCGTCTGGGTGAACGGCGAACAGGTGGGCTACAGCCAGGGCTCGCGCACCCCGGCCGTCTTCGACGTGACCGAGCACCTGCAGGAGGGCGACAATGTCGTCGCCGCGGAGGTCTACCGCTTCAGCGACGGCAGCTACCTGGAGGACCAGGACATGTGGCGCCTCTCGGGGCTCTACCGCGACGTGTTTTTGTGGTCGGCCGGCCCGGCTCACATCCGCGACCACTTCGTCCGCACCGACCTTGACGACCAGTACGAGGACGCCGAGCTGGAGGTGGACGTGGAGCTGGCCCCCCTCGGGGCGGAGGCCGGAGAGTACACCGTGGAGGCTGAGCTTCGGACCCCCGACAGCACGGGCCAGGTGCGCACCCTCACGAGCGATCCGCAGTCGGTGGCGGCGGGCGAGGCGGCGACGGTCACCCTCTCGGGCACCATCGAGACCCCAGACAAATGGACGGCCGAGACGCCGACGCTCTACCCGCTCCTCCTCACGCTCCGGGACGCGGACGGCGAGGTTGTGGAGGTGCGTCGCGAAAACGTCGGCTTCCGCGAGATCGAGACGGAGGACGGCCGGATGCTCGTCAACGGCGAGCCGGTGTTGCTCCGCGGCGTGAACCGCCACGAGCACGATCCGGAGACCGGCCACTACGTCTCCCGCGAGACGATGGTGGAGGACCTCAAGCTCATGAAGCAGCACAACGTGAACGCCGTCCGCAACAGCCACTACCCGATGCGGGCCGTGTGGTACGAGCTGGCGGATCGGTACGGGGTGTACGTCGTCGACGAGGCCAACATCGAGTCGCACCACTTCGGGCTCTGGGACGAGAACCCGCTGGCGAGCGACCCCGACTGGTACGCGGCTCATTTCGGGCGGACGCAGCGGATGGTCGAGCGCTACAAGAACCACCCGTCCGTCGTGGCGTGGTCGCTGGGGAACGAGGCCGGAAAAGGCACGACCTTCGAGACGCTGTACGACTGGGTGACGGAGCGCGACCCGACGCGCCTCACCATTTACCGCCACACGAACCCCGAGCACACCGACGCCTACAGCCCCACCTATCAGACGGTCCCCGAGATGATCGACTACGCCCACGGGGACCACGAGAACCCGTACTGGCACGTCGAGTACGCCCACGCCATGGGCAACAGCCTGGGCAACTTCCAGGAGTACTGGGACGCCTTCGAGTCGCACCGCCTCCTCCAGGGCGGCTTCATCTGGGACTGGGTCGATCAGGGCATTCGTCGCCCCGTGCCCGACAGCGTTGAGCACCCCGCGACGGACACCTACTTCGCCTACGGCGGCGACTTCGGCGACGTGCCCAACGACGACAACTTCGTCATCAACGGCGTCGTGAAGGCCGACCGGCAGCCCGACCCCGAGCTCCACGAGCTAAAGAAGGTGCAGCAGGCGGTCGACATCCAGCCCCTGAACCTGGCGACTGGGCAGATCACGGTCGAAAACGAGCACTTCTTTACGAACCTCTCCGAATACGAGACGACCTGGACCCTGCGCCGCAACGGGCGGGTCGTGCAGGAGGGGACGCTGGGGCGGCTCGACGTGCCGCCACGCACCGGGACGAGCGTGTCGGTCCCCGTCGACAGCGCAACCGGTTCAGGCGAGCATCACCTTACCGTCTCCTTCGCCCTGCCGAACGATACCCGATGGGCCGAGGCCGGCCACGTCGTGGCCTGGGAGCAGATGGCCCTGCCGGGTGCGGACTGGGACGGGTCCGTTGCCCGTGGGACATCGGGGGAGGGTGAGGCACAGCTTGCCCGGGAGGCGGGCCGCGTCGTGGCAACGGCGGGGCAGGTCCGGGTCGTCGTGGATCGCGAGACGGGGGCGCTGGCGAGCTACCGCGTGGACGGCACGGAGCTACTGGAGGCCCCCCTCACGCCCAGCACGTGGAAGACGCCGAGCGACAACCAGCGGGGCAACGACTACCGCGAGCGCCTCGCTCCCTGGCGCACGGCGGGCGAAAACCGCACCGTGGAGGACGTCTCGGCCCACCGCACCGCCGACGGGCGGGTCGTGGTGACGGCCGACATGGGGCTGCCGGTCGACGAGGCCGACCTCCAGCTCCAGTACGTTTTGCATGGCAACGAGACCCTGCAGGTCGACGCCCGCTACACGCCGGGGACCTACGGCGACGTCCCGTCGCTGCCGCGGCTGGGGCTCGAGTTTCAGCTGGACGACGCGTACGACCAGACCACCTGGTACGGCCGCGGCCCGCACGAGACGTACCCCGACCGCAAGACGAGCGGACGGGTGGCCGTCCATTCGCTTCCCGTTGAGGCGTGGCCGCACCCCTACGTGAAGCCGCAGGACAACGCCAACCGCACCGACGTGCGCTGGGTCGAGTTTGCGGACGAGGCGGGGCAGGGGCTTCGGATTGTCGCCGACGCCCCCCTCAACGTGTCCGCCCGCCCCTACACCGACTCCACCCTCGCCGCGGCGGACCACACCTACGACCTGCGGCCCGCCGGGGCCACGACCGTCCACCTCGACGCGGCCCTCCACGGCGTGGGCGGCGACGACAGCTGGGGACTGCGGACGCATCCCCAGTACACCGTGCCCGCCAACGAGCCCCACCGGATGCGGCTGTGGTTCCGGCCGGTGATGGGAGGGGCTCCGTAGCGGGCCGGCAGTCTACTGTTGTGTCAAACCTCAAGGTTGTGTTTGTCCTCCCGGCCAAGCCCCGAGGGTGTTCGGGGCGCCGAGCCGGGATCGATCCAGCCAACTCACTGGGGCTCGACTGAGGAAGAATGGCCCTGAGGGGGGGCAGAGCGGAACCCGGAGTGCTCTCTTCTCCCGCCGTATAGATCCCGGATCTCCGCTCGCACGCTCGCTCCGCCCGGGATGACAGGGGGCGACTTTTCTATGCGAGAATCACGGTTGACACGGCACTACTCTGTCGTAACCGATTGTGCGCTGGAGCCCCCGGAGCACGGGCCGGATCGGAGATGATCGGACGAGGCGCGGGACATCCTGTAATCTTCGCGTATGGTTTAACCAAATGGTTGAACCAGGCGGATGGGAGTCAATTCCACTACATCCTTTCGTCTCGCGCCAATGCACCGGCTCATGGCCGATCTGTCCGCCCCTTCCGAGTACTCCGACACGGAGCGGACCATTTTCGACGCGGCCCTGCAGGTGTTTGCCCGCGAGGGGCGGAATGGCGCTCGGATGCAGGGGATCGCCGACGCCGCCGACATCAACAAGGCGATGCTGCACTACTACTTCCGCGACAAGCGGACGCTGTACGAGAACGTGTTCGCCTACACGGTGCGGCAGTTCATGGCGTCGTTCGACATCTCGTTGACGGAGGCCCCGACCTTTGCGGAGACGCTGCGGGTCTTCATTGACGGATACGTCGACTTTGTGCGCACCCACGACGCGGCGATGCGCCTGATGGTGCAGGAGAACCTGGCGGGGGGCACCCTGCTCGGCGAGCACATGCGGGAGGCGACAAAAACGGACCGCACCCCGCCGAGCATCCTGGTAAACACGATCGAGGACGCTGTCGAGGCCGGCGAAATTCGACCGGTGGACCCGCACCACGCGGTGCTGACGGTGATCTCGACGTGCCTGTATTTCTTCGTCGCCCGCCCGACGGTCCAGATTTTGCACCCGCCCGCCGAGCGCGACTGGGACGCGTTCGTGGAGGAGCGAAAGGACCACCTGTTTGATCTGATCTATCGGGGCCTCGCGCCTCGCGACTAGCCGCCGCTCGTCTCATTGCTTCCCGCCCGATCGGTTTTCAGATGACGCGTTTGCGCCCTTGTCTGTACGGCGTCCTGGCCTGCCTGCTGGCGGTGGCGGGCTGCTCGCTCACGCCCTCCATGCCCGCGCCCGAGGCCGAGCAGGACCTGCCCGGCACCTTTGCGTCGGCCCCGGGCGACACCACGCTGCCGAGCGCCGCGGCGGATACGGCCCGCATGGAGTCGCAGCGGTGGTGGACGGCCTTCGGGGATTCGACACTCACCACACTGGTGGACACCGCCCTGGCCGAAAATTTTGATCTCCGGGCCGCGGAGGCGCGCGTCGAGGAGCTGGCGGCACAGTTCCGGATTGCACGGGCCCCACTGTTTCCGAGCGCCACGGCCAATGGGCAGGGCAACTACCAGAACCAGCCCGCCAACACCGGAATCGGCGGTGCCATCGGCGGGGGGCAGGGCCCGGACCGCTTCGAGTTTACCGACTACCAGGCCACGCTTGGCCTGTCCTACGAGCTCGACTTCTGGGGACGGGTCCGAAGTCAGCGCAAGGCGGCCCTGAACCAGTACTTTGCCACGGCCGCCGATCTGCAGACGGCCCGCATCTCCGTCATCAGCCAGACGATCTCAACCTACTTCCAGGCCGTGTCTCTCCAGCGGCAGGTGCAGCTGGGGCGGCGCACCGTCGGTCTGCTGGAACAGCGGCTCGACATCACGGAGGACCGGTACGCCCAGGGAATCGCCTCGTCGTTCCAGGTATACTCGGTCCAGCAGAGCCTGGAGGGGGCGCGGGCGGAGCAGCCGCAGTTGGAGAATCAGCTGTACGAGGCCCGGAGCCAGCTCTCCGTGCTGCTGGGGCGGTTTGCGGGGCAGGAGCGCGCCCTGCTTCCCGACTCCTTGTCGTTCGCACTCGACCTGTCGCCCGTGCCGGCGGGCCTGCCGTCTGATCTGTTGATGCGGCGGCCCGATGTGCGGGCGGGGGCCCGCCGACTGGAGGCGGCGCGTCAGCAGATTGGCGTGGCCCGGGCCGAGATGCTGCCGAGCCTGTCCCTCACCGGCACGGGCGGCACGCAGAGCAGCGCCCTCAGCAGCCTCATCGACCTCGACCAGCGGTTTGCCAACTTCGCCGCTCAGCTCACGGCCCCGCTCTTTCAAGGGGGGCGGCTGCGCGCCAACCTCGACGCGGCGGAGGCCCGCTACCAGCAGCAGGCGGCGACCTACCAGCAGACCGTGCTCACAGCGTTTCGGGAGGTGAAGGCCGCGCTCGTTGCCTACGAGAAACAGAAGCAGCGCCTCCGGGACGTCAGGCAGCAGGTGGCGACGGCCCGCGATGCCTACCGGACGCAGCGCGACCGATACGAGGGGGGAGTGGGCGACGTGGTGGCCCTGCTGGACGCCGAGCGGGGCCTGCTGCAGGCCCGTACCCGCCGGGCCGCCGCCCAGTTGGCGGTCGTGAACGCCCGGCTGGCCCTCCACCGTGCACTTGGGGGCACCTGGACCGACGACGCGGAGGCGGAGGATCCGCGCCTCTTCCAGTAGCCCCGTTGGCTTTGTTCTTTCGATTGACCCTTTTCTCCGATGGATTTTCGTGATTACAACCCGTACCTCCTCGGCGGCAGCATTCTCGTCGGCGCCGTCGTGGTGGTGGGGCTCCTCCGTGCCTTCGCGCCGCAGCCCGAAACGAGTTCGCCGCCCCCGCAGTCGCCGCTCGTCTCCACGACGCCGGTCGAGGTGCGCTCGGGGAGCCTGGAGGTGCGGGGACACGGGACGGTGCGGCCCGTCCGCGAAATTCAGCTGACGGCACAGGTGGGCGGGCGCCTCACCGAGGTGTCCGACGCCCTGGTGAGCGGGGGGCGGTTTGAGGCCGGGGAGCCCCTCGCGCAGATCGATCCGTCGGACTACCGCACCGCGGTCACGCAGGCGGAGGCGCAGGTGACGCAGGCCACGTTCCAGCTCATCCAGGCGCGGGAGGAGGCCACCGCCGCCGAGCGCGACTACGAGCGCATCCGCGAGCGGACCGGGGAGGCCCCGGAGCCCGACAGCACGGAGCTGGGCCGCCTCATCTTCAACGAGCCGCAACTGGCCCAGGCTCGTGCCAACCTGGAAAGTGCCGAGGCCTCCCTGGAAAATGCGCGCACCAACCTGGAGCGCACGCGCCTGACGGTGCCGTTCGACGGCATGGTCCGCACCAAACAGGCCGATCTGGGGGCGTACGTCGCCCCCGGCACGCCGGTGGCCACCGTGTACGGCACCGAGGTCGTGGAGGTCGTGGTGTCCCTCGCCTCCAGCAAGGCGGCCCTCATCCAGAACCTGTGGCGCACGACGGGGCAGACGGGCGCGGCCGCGCTCCCGGCGACGGTCTCTAGCACGTACGGCGGGCGGACGTTTACGTGGGAGGGGCGGGTGCACCGGGTGGAAGGGGCCCTCGACGAGCAGACCCGTACCGTCGACGTGGTGGTGCGCGTGTCCGCCCCCTACGAGCAGGCGACGGCCGCCGCGGCGCAGCAGGGGGCGTCCCCGAGCGGACAGGCGCCGCCCCTGGCCGTGGGCACCTACGCGACGGTCGATATTGTGGGGCGGCGCGAGGGGACCTACCACGTCGTGCCCCGCCGGGCCGTGCACACCCGCGAGCCGGACCAGCCCCCGGTTGTGTGGACCGTGGACGGCGACTCGATGCTGGTCGAGCGGCGGGTGGAGCCCATTCAGACGGTGGAGGAACGGACCTACCTGGCCCCGACGCTCGATCCCGACGCCCGCGTGATTACCACCGACCTTCGGGTGCAAACCGATAGCATGCGGATTCGGGTTTCGCGTTAGAAGGTGTAAGGTTGAAGGGGCACGGTTGAAGGTTTAGACGGGGCGTTCAGACGTTCCACCACCCTGTACCGATCCGATTTCCCAACATTCAACCTTCCAACATTCAACCTTCCAACATTCAACCTTCCAACATTCAACCTTCCAACATTCAACCTTCCAACGTCCACCTCCCAAGATTCAATCTCATCGCCATGGCAACGGTCGAGCGGTTCGAAGATCTAGACGTGTGGCAGAACGCCCGGAAACTGACGAACCACGTCTACGACCACACCCGAAAGGAGCCATTCTCGAAGGATTTCGGCCTGCGCGACCAGATTCAACGAGCAGCGGTGTCGGTGATGAGCAACATTGCCGAAGGCTTTGAGAGCCGCACCCAGAGCGTGTTCATCGACTACCTTGGACACGCCCGAGGGTCGGCGGGGGAGGTCCGCGCTCAACTCTATGTCGCCCTCGATCAAGGGTACATCTCGGAATCCGAGTTCGAGACGGCCCACAAACTCGTCGAAACGGTGTCTCGCCAGCTATTCCGCCTGATCGAGTACCTGAAGTCTCGCCCAAACGCGTCCCGCGTCCAGGAGGAAAGCGTCGCCTACCAAATCAATATTGACGGATCAGAGTGACCGCCGCTCCAACCTGCCAACCTCCAACCTGCCAACCTCCAACCTGCCAACCTCCAACCTGCCAACCTTCAGCCTGCCAACCTTCAACCGATGAACCGAGCCATTGAATGGTTCGCCCGCAACGGCGTGGCGGCCAACCTGTTAATGCTTCTGTTGCTGCTGGGCGGGGGGGCGGCGGCCTTTACCACCGTGCAGGAGGTGTTTCCGGAGTTTAGCCTCGACCAGGTGCAGATTCAGGTCACCTACCCCGGCGGCTCGCCCGAAGAGGTGGAGCAGTCCATCGTGCGGCGCATCGAAGACCGAATTGAGGGGGTGGAGGGCATCGACCGGGTGCTGGGCTCCGCCACCGAGAACGCGGGGGTGGTGACCGCCGAGCTCCGGCGAGGGACCGACCTGTCGCGCGCCCGGACCGACATTAAATCGGAGGTGGACCGGATCACGGCCTTTCCGGAGGAGGCCGAGGAGCCCATCGTCACGGAGGTGACCAACCGGCAGCAGGCCCTCCAGGTGGCCCTCTACGGCGACGCCAGCGAACGGTCGCTCAAGGAGCTGGCCCAGCGCGTGAAAGACGACCTCACGCAGGACCCGCAGATCTCGTTTATCCAGATCGCCGGCGTGCGCGACTACGAGATCTCGGTGGAGGTCTCGCGCACCGACTTGCGAAAGTATGGGCTGACGCTGGGCCAGGTGTCGGGGCTCGTGCGGGAGGGGAGCCTCGACCTGCCGGGCGGGAGCATCGAGACGGAGGGGGAGGAGATTACGGTGCGCACCGAAGGGCAAAATTATACGAAGGCGGACTTTGAGGACATCGTGGTGCTCACCCGCGAGGACGGGGCGAACGTGCGCCTGGGGCAGATTGCGGAGGTGGAGGACGCCTTCGACGAGAACGCCGACCTCATCACGCGCTTCAACGGGAAGCCGGCCGCCGTCCTCAACGTCTTCCGCACGGGGGACGAGCAGGTGCTGGCCGTAGAGGAAACCGTGAGCACGTACCTCGCCGACGACCTGCGCCCCTCGCTGCCGGCCGGACTCAGCGCGACCGTGTGGCAAAACAACGCCGAGGACCTGCGGAGTCGGCTCAACCTGCTGATCGAGAATGGCATCCTGGGGCTCCTCCTCGTGGTCCTGACCCTCACGCTCTTCCTGGCACCCCGTCTCGCGTTCTGGACCTCGGTGGGCATCTTTCTCTCCTTCAGCGGCACGTTCATCGTAATGCAGTACTTGGACGTGTCGATCAATCTGCTCTCCCTCTTCGGCTTCATTCTGTCGATCGGGATCGTGGTCGACGACGCCATCGTGGTGGGGGAAAACGTGTACGCCGAGCAGGAGAAAAAGGGCAATCCGCTGGCGGCCGCGGTGCGGGGCACGCAGCGCGTGGGCATCCCCGTCATCTTCGCGGTGCTGACGACCGTGGCCGCCTTTACCCCGCTCCTGTTCGTCGGCGGCACGATTGGGAAATTCCTCGGCGACATCCCCACGATCGTTATCATCGTGCTGCTGCTGTCGCTGGTCGAGGTGCTCTTCATTCTCCCGTATCACCTCTCCGAGCGCCCCGACCGAGAATCCGAGGGAGGAAGTACTCGTGGGGTGCGCCCCGACCGAGAATCCGAGGGAGGAAGTACTCGTGGGGTGCGCCCCGACCAGGAGACGCCGTCGGACGACCAGTCCCTCTTCTTCCGGACGCTGAACCGGGTCCGCCGGTGGGTGGCGGCGCAGCTGTGGACGTTCGTTCGGGGGCCGCTCACGACGGCTCTCCGCTTTGCCACGCGGCGCTACGGCGTCACCATTTGCGGGGCTGTGGCCCTGCTCCTCGTCGCGTTTAGCTTCGTGGGCAACGGGTACATCAGCTTCTCCTTCTTCCCGAGCGTGCAGGGCAAGCTGGTGACGGCGCAGGTGGAGATGCCGGCCGGCACCACGCCCGAGGAGACGGCCCGCATGACCTCGCGGCTGCAAGCCACCGGCTACGACGCGATTGAGAAGTTGGAAGAGGAGGCCGGGCAGCCGCTCGTGGAGAACGTGTACGTGACCGTCGGCCAGCAGCCCCGCGCCAACAGCGGCCCCAACCAGGCCGGCTTTACGGCCACGAGCGCCAACCTTGCGGAGGTGAGCTTTGAGATGATCGACCCGGAGGAGCGGGCGGTCACGTCGACCCAGTTCGAGAACCGGTGGCGCGAGATGACGGGCACGGTGCCGGGCGTCCGCTCGCTGTCCTTTACGGCGAGCGTGGTATCAGTAGGAGAACCCGTGTCGGTGGAGGTGTCGGCCCCCACGCAGGAGCGGCTCGACCGGTCCGTCGCGGCGGTCCAGGATTCGCTGCAGCGCTTCGCCGGGGTGTTCGACATCAAGTCGGACCAGGAGCAGGGACGGCGCGAGCTGGAGCTCAGCCTGAAGCCGTCGGCCCGCCCGCTCGGCATCACTCTGAACGATCTGGCCCAGCAGGTCCGGGGCGGCTTCTTCGGGGTAGAGTCGTACCGCCTGCAGCGCGGGCAAAATGAGGTGCGCGTCTACACCCGCCTTCCCGACGACGAGCGCGACGCGGTGGAGGACCTCGGCGAGTACCGCATTCGCACCCCGGCGGGGGCGGCCGTGCCGCTGGAGACGGTCGCCGACGTTACGACCGGGTACGCGCCGGCCCGCATCAACCGCCAGGACGGGCGCCGGGTGGTAACGGTGACGGCGGACGTGGACCCGTCGGTCACCACCGGGAACGAGGTGACGCAGGCCCTGAACGCCGCCGTGCTGCCCAGCATCCAGCGGGCCATTCCCGGCATGAGCTATCAGTTTGGCGGGCAGCAGCGCCAGCAGCGCAAGGCGCAGAGCTCACTCGCGATCGGCTTCTTCCTGGCGCTCTTCGCCATCTACGCCCTCCTGGCAATTCCCTTTCGGTCCTACCTGCAGCCGTTCGTCATCATGAGCACCATTCCCTTCGCGTGGATCGGGGCCATCATTGGGCACCTGCTGCTGGACGTGTCCCTGGGGCTGCTCAGCATCTTCGGCATCGTCGGGCTCAGCGGCGTCATCGTGAACGATGCGCTCGTGATGCTCGACTTCGCGAACGAGGAGCGGGCGAAGGGGCGCAGCTGGCCCGAGGCGCTCGTCCGGGCTGGACAAATGCGCTTCCGGCCCATCCTGCTCACGTCGCTTACCACGTTTCTGGGGCTGTTTCCCATCATCATCGAGCAGAGCGTGCAGGCCCAGTTCCTCATCCCCATGGCTGTGAGCCTGGGGGTGGGCATCATCTTCGGCACGGGCGTGCTCATGATGATCGTGCCGGCCCTGTCGATGCTGCAGGACCGGGCCACGGGATGGGTGCAGACCACGCTCCTCGGCTACGACGAGCCCGCCGTGCACCTTGGGGCGTACGACGGGCCCACGGACGCATCGTCGTGAGGGCCGGCGGAGGGCCCGGGGCCCGTTCGCTAATCGAGAAGCGGGCGTGAAAATCGGGGTTCACACGAACGTTTTTGGGTCCCAGGCCTTCGGCTCCTTCCCCGACAGTCGCTTCGCTTTGGGGCGGCGTCGCCGGAGGCCCAGCCCGTCGGGCGCGTGGGGGCGCCAGGGACGGTTCGATCCGCACGCCGCCCGGCCGTCCCGAACCGGTCCGGGAGGAGACGGAGGCATGCTATAGATCGAGGGAGACCCCATCTGTCGTCTTTTCAGACACGAAGCACAGTGCAATGCTCGTTGCGGAAGTAACGACTACGGACCTACGAAAGACCAGATATCAGGTCGAGTCGAAAGATGACATTCAGAAAACCCGGACGGGATACAAAATCGACACGGCCGATGGGGAGAGCGTGCGTTTCCCAAAGGAGGAAGTGGAGTCAATCAGCGTCGTAGAGGAGTAGGAGCGCACAGCACGCCGGCCGCCGAGTCGGGCCGATTGTGGGGCGGGCGGTCCCGAGCCAGTGCACGTCGCCACGCCAAAGGGCGCGCTCAAAACCGGGTGTTGACCACGTCGGCAAAATCGGAGCCGAAGGTATAGGAGAGCGAAATCGACCCGGTGACCGACACGTCGGTTGCCAGTTCGCGCTGATCCAGCAGGACGTCCTCGGCGGACGTCTCCCCGCGAGGAAGTGACAGCTGGTCCTGAATTCGCTCGACACTCCCCGAGAAGTTGAGCGAGAGGCCCTCCACAATCCGGACGGAGGCACTTCCAAATAGCTCGGCCCGGTACCGAGAGGCGTTGTGAAAGTAGTGCGCCCCGAGAATTCCCGCGTCCACCTCCCCCCACGGCTGTTCGAAGTTCACCGAGGCCTGAAGTTCGTGGTTCGCGAGCCGGTCGGACGTGCGAAGGAAGATGGTCTCCTCGTAGTAGTCGACCAGCGACACCCCCACTTGATACGTGAACGTGATCGAGCGTCGGGTGGCGTCCTCGTAGGGAAAGAGGCTGTACTCGACGCCTGGATTGAGGCGCACTCGATGCTTGAGGTTGCGGTCGTTCCGGGTCACGTAGTCCCCGAAGAGCCCCACCGACCAGTGCTGGTTCAGGCTCCGAATGGCGTAGCTGTTGAACCCGTGGCGGTGGGTGCGGCTGGTGACCGGGTCGCCGTCTTCCTGCTCGATGCGGACGAAGCTGAGGTTGAAGTAGGGGCGCAGGCGCGTTTTCCACGTGTCCGTGACCCGGTCGGCGTACAAGCCCCACCGAGAGCGAAAGTCGCTCTGGTTGGACTCGTAGCTCATCCGAACCCGCCCGCCGTAGATCTCAAACACCCAGTGGTTCCAGGGATCTTCTGCTGCCTCTGAGGACGTCTCGTCCGGCGCGCGCTCCGGGTAGTCCACGGAGAGGGTCTTCCCAAGTGGGGTTTGCAGGAGGTAGGGCGTAAGCCCCACCTCCAGCATGCGGTTCACTTCCTCGCGCACTTCGTCGTCCGTGACGTCGCGACCGACGGTGTGGGTGAGCGAATAGTCGACCCCCTCAAAGTCCCGCCGCCCCAGGAAGGAGACGTCGTACCGTTCGCCGCCCCCGCCCGTCCCTTCCACCGTAACAAAGACGTGGATGTCGGCCTGCTGCGGCTCGCGCACGTAGCGGACGAGCGTCACCTCGCGGCGGATGTGGTTGTAGTCGCACCGGTCGCAGTCGATGTAGACGCGGGGCGCCTGGCTCCAGTCTTGCGCCTGGGCCGGGGGCGGGGCCAAGGGGCCGAGAAGAAGGGCGCCACAGAGGGCGTAGGCCAGAGGAAGAAAGGGGCGGAGCCATCGGCGAACATCATGCGGCGCATCCATGCGGTATTCTCTACTGCGTATCCGTACATCCTAACGTCAGGCGCCGGCGCGCTGCCTGGTGAGGGCGGGCCCACGTCCTGTATCGGTGAGGCCTTCGGGTCCGTGTGTTGGTCCTCCGGCGCTGGTTCTGTGTGCTGGTCCCGTGTACTGGTCGTGTGGTCCCCGCGGGGGCCGTGTGGGGGCGGGACGCCAAGGGGCCAGCCGGTCCCTCGAATGTTCGTCCCTTCCCGGAGTGGGAACTCACGTCCCTGGAGGCTCACGTCCGATCGTCGCCCCGCAAGGCGTAGTTCGACGCCCGTCCAGCGACGACCACTGGCTCTCCGTTCGGGGGCAAGCGTGGGTCGACGGCACGCATGGAACGGCACTACTGGAACGGCACTACTGGAACGGCACCAAACGTGGAGCGCCAAGGGGGCTCCGCTTTGTTCGGGACAACGGGCAATATAATACAACGCGACCGGACGTGAGGGGGGCGTTGCACGGGCGAGGCGGCCGGCGCAGTCATTTGCACGTCCCACCGGATGAGGTGCACCTGTGGAAGATCGGGTCAACGTGGGTGCGGTGAAAAGCCGTTTCCGGAGCGCCAGGGAGATCTTCCGACTTGGTTCCTTCGCTCGACACGACGCAAGATCGAGCGGGGAACGGCAACCCTTTCGACCCCGCGTCGTCTCGACCGGCGGGCCGCCGGGAGCGGCCCGGAGTGGAGAGACCTCCACGGCAACAGCGGTCTCGGTCGCTTTCAGCACGCCCCGGGAGATCTCTCGGCTCCCGTTGGTCGCTCGAGATGACCACGGTCGGAGGAAGGAGGCACCCTCCCACGAACGAGCGTCGTGTCGACCGGAGGGCGGCCCCGCGGCAGCCCGAAGTGGAGAGACCTCCACGGGATCGGCGCCCCCGCCCGCGTCCGGCAGGCCCAAAGAGATCTCTCGGCTCCCGTTGGTCGCTCGAGATGGCCACGATCAGATGGGGGAGGCACCGTCCTCCGAGCACACGTCGTAGCGCCCGGCGCTACGCGTCCGTCGGGGCCTCGGGCGGGGGGGCGCTGCCGGTCGGCGGACGGACAAGGCGCACCGTGAAGCAGGTCCCGACCCCTTCCTCGGTCTCCACCTCGATCGAACCGTTCATTTGCTCGACCACCCGGTTGACGATCGTCAGCCCCAGCCCGGTGCCCTCGTACGCGCGGCTCGTGCCTTCGGAGCCCTGCCGGAACGCCTCGAAGAACTCGGACACCTTCTGCGGACTCATCCCGATGCCCGTATCCTCGACCGCGAGCACCGCGTGGTCCGTCGTGTCCCGAACGCGCACCGTCACGCGTCCGCCCTCGCCGGTATACTTGATCGCGTTGGAGAGAAGGTTGCGGAGCACGATCCGTAGGCCGCCCTCGTCGGCCTGCGCCCAGGTGGCCTCCGCAATGTCGGTCGTGAGCGTAAGGCCGGCCTCCGCGGCCTGGGCGCGAAACTCATCGGCGGCCTCGTGGGCCTCTCCCGACAGGTCGATCGGGGCCAGGGACAGGGTCATCTCGCCGGCCTCCAGCTTCGAGAGGTTGAGCACGCCCGTGAGCGTGTCCATGAGGCGCCGGCCGCTTTTCTCGATGAGGGCCGAGAACTCCGACAGCATCTCCAGGTCGAGGTTCTCCGGCGAGGCGCCCCGCGTTTCCTCCCCGATCGCCTCCGCAAAGCCGAGGATGGAGGTGAGTGGGGTGCGGATCTCGTGGCTCATGTTGGCGAGCATGGCGGACTTGAGGCGGGCGGCCTCTTCCGCGGCCTCTTTTGCCTCCAGGAGCTGCTGCTCGTATTGCTTCTGATCGGTCACCTCAATGCCGTACCCGGCGACGTGGGTGATCTGACCGTCTGAGTTGGTGATGGGGCCGTGGACCCGGCGGTAGTGGTGCGGGCCGTCGCTCGTCTCGAGCGTCTCCTCAATGGCGATCGTCTCGCCCGTACGGAGGACCTCGCGGATGGCGTCGTCGCGCCGCCGCCCGACGGCCGGGTCGAAGCCCCGCTCCCGGCAGTATTCCTCGTTGGTCCAGCCCAGGATTTCGTTGCGGCGGGCCACGCTCTCCACACTGCCCGCGTTGAGGTACTCGAACCGGGCCTCCGGGTCGAACACCGCCAGGTCGATCGGGATTTGGTCGAAGACCTGCTCGTAAAATGTCTTCGTCTGGCGGACCTCCCGCTCCATGTTCTTCCGCTCGGTAATGTCGAGCAGCACGCCGCTAAACACGAGGGCCTCCCCCTTTTTCTCGGGGGTCGCCAGGCCCCACAGCCAGATGCGTTCGCCCGAGGGGCGCACAAACGGAAACTCACACGACCACGACTGCTCCGCCTGCACGGCGTCCGAAATGGACTGACGGACCGCCGCCCGGTGGTCGTCGGGAATGTGGGCAAGGCCCCGCTCGAGAAACGTCTCTGGGGCCGGCGCCAGGCCGAGCATGTCCTCGGCCTTCTCCCCCACAAAGTCGAAGGCGTACTCGCCGCCGGGCTGGGGGCCATACTGGAAGATGACCCCCGGAATGCTGTTGGTCAGCCCCCGGAGCCGGGCCTCGCGGTCCTGGAGGACCTGCTCGGCCCGCTTGCGCTCATCGATGTCGAGATGCACGCCGGCGGCGCGGGTTACGGTGCCGTCTTCGTCCCGATCGACCACCTTCCCGATCGACTGGACCCACTTCCAGTCGCCGCCTTTCGTCCGCATGCGGATCTCCGGGGCGTAGGTGTCCGAGTCTCCTGCGAGGTACTCGTGTAGAGCCCCCATCGCCCGCTCCAAGTCCTCCGGGTGCACCAGGTCCTCCCAGGTGCGAAAGTGGAAGGCGAGCGCGTCCCGGTCGTAGCCCAGCATCTCCGCCCACTGCCGGTTGAAGACCACCCGGCCGGTGTCGAGGTCCAAGTCCCAGGTGCCAATGTTGCCGGCTTCCACGGCCATGCGCAGCCGTTCGCGGCTCCGCCGGAGCTCTTCCTGAAACGCCCGCCATTCCGTAATGTCCTGAATGGCCCCGTGGATCTCGACGACCGTACCGTCCTCAACCACCGGGCGCCCAATGTTGCGCACCCAGCGGACGGCCCCCTCCGTGTCGATCAGGCGAAGCTCCTGGTCCCACCCCTCGCCCGTGTCCACGGCCCGGTCCACGGCGGCCCGGTGCCGCTCCCGATCCTCCGGGTGGTAGTACGAGAAGACGTCCTCGACAGGCGGGGCCGTGTCCCGCGAGAGGCCGAAGAGGTCGTACAGCCCGTCCGTCCACGTCGCCTCGTCGGGCCGCCCGTCCCGCAGGTCGACCGACCAGCCCCCAATGTCGGTCATGTCCTGGGCCAGGCGGAGCAGGTGGGTCTTGCGACGGACGTCCTGCTGGCGGCGCTTCTTGTCGGTAATGTCCCGGCCGGAGGAGACAAAGTGCGTGATGTGCCCCTCGTCGTTCGTGATGGGGGAAATGGTCTCATCCTCCACGTACAAGGTGCCGTCCGTGCGCTCGTTGGTGAACTCGGCCCGGAAGGAGTCGCCCGACTGGATGGTGCTCCACAGCTCGTCGTAAAAGGCGTCCTCGTGCGCGTCGGAGCGAAGCACGGCGGGCGTGTGTCCCAGCACCTCCGCCTCGGCGTACCCCGTCACGTCCTCAAACGCATCGTTGACGTACTGGATGTGCCCGTCCGGGTCGGTGATAAACACCTTCTCGCCCACCTGGTCGAGCGCCCGGGCCAGAAGCCGGAGCCGCTCTTCTTGCTGGCGCTGCTCCGTCACGTCGCGCTGGACCGACACCCAGTGCTCAATGGATCCGTCCTCCCCCCGCACGGGCGAGAGGTTCCACTGGACCCGGTAGGGCGTGCCGTCCTTGCGGTAGTTGACCGTCTCCCCGGTCCACGCCTCTCCCGCCGTTAGGGCCGATCGGATGCTGTCCAGCACCGCCCGATCCGTCTGTTCGCCCTGCAGGAGGCGGGGCGTCTGCCCGAGAATCTCATCCTCGGGGTAGCCCGTCATCTCTTCGAAGGCCGCGTTGACGTACTGGATGCGAGGGCCCGGGGGCTCCAGCGGGTCCGCCTCGGTGATGAGGACGGCCTCCTCGGCCTGCTCGATGGCCCCGGAAAGGACCCGCAGCTGCTGCTCCCTGTTCTTCTGCTCGGTAATCTCGGTGAGCGTGCCGTCGTAGTGGAGGGCCTGTCCCTCCGCGTCGTAGACCGCCTCGGCGGACAGCAGCCCGACAAACGTCGGGCCGTCGCCCCGTTCGATCTCTACCTCCACGGCGTTGCAGCCCTCCTCCGCGAGCATGCGGCCGCGCTGGGCCGGCGAGGCGTAGAAGGTGGTCAGGTCCTGGCCCCGGAGGGCCTCCGGGCTCGGGGCCCCGAGCAGGTCGGCCAGCGCCTCGTTGGCGTACTCGATCCGGCCGGTCGGGCCCACGCGAAAGATGCCCGTCGAAACGCTTTCGGTGATGGACCGAATCCAGGCGTCGCGCTGTCGAAGCTGTTCCCGCATCCGATTTCGCTGCGTCGCCCACCGCAGGGTCCGCCCCAGCAGCGCGGGGGAGAGGGTCGCCTTCTGAAGGTATTCGGCCGCCCCGGCCTGCTGGGCCTTCAGGGCCGTGTCCAGGCTGTCCTGTCCGGTGAGCACGACAACGGGGCAGGTGGGGGCGGCGCCCACCGCGGCTTCGATCGTGGCGGGCCCCTCGCTGTCGGGCAGCCCGAGGTCCACCACCAGCACGTCGGGCGCCTCGTCTCGCAGGGCCGCCCGCCCGGCCCGGAGCGTCTCCTCGTGGCGGAGGGTGGCGTCCACCGTGCTTTCCGAAAGATACTCCGAAAACAGACGGGCATCCCCCGGATGGTCCTCGATCAGGAGGACCGTCAGCGGAGCCTCGTTCGGCAGCGACTCCGGGCTCGCTTCGGGGGGCGCATTCGGGCCATCCATAACAGACGACGAAGGCAACAGAAAAAAAGACCCACCTTTCGGTTCGGACGGCGAGGGACGACCTCGGCCTCGCGTAGGCAAAGAAGCAATGAGCGGGTCCCTTTACAAAAAAGGCCCCGTAGCGCCCCCGGCAGGGGGCTCCACCGCCCGCCGAATCCTCCCTGTGCTTCCGCTAAGTACACCGTCAACTTTGTTTTTACAGGTATGAGCGAACTCAAAATCCCTGAGGCAGGTCGCTTCGAGCGCACCCCGGAGAGCACTCGGTCGCTCCGCT
>NCRB01000021.1 GCA_002894665.1 Salinivenus iranica | reverse complement strand
GCGCAGCCCGGTGACTATTCGGTCGCACTCCACGAGCACTTCTTCGCTTACGCTCAGGGCGCTTCGCTCCCAGCACAGTCGAGAAGCCTCCCCGAAGGAGGCGGCTTCGCCAAGAAGATTTCTCGACCGTGCTCGACATGACGTGCTGGATGTTCGGGATTTTGAGTTCGATTCGGCCCCTAAAGAATTAACTTGACGAAGTACTAAGTGCACTCAATCTTCAGTTTGTGGATTGCGCAATGGGTCTTCGGATCCTCCGACCTCTTCGTTCGTCAAGAGCGGGGGCGGAAACAGGCCGTTTTCGCGGGATCTGTGGAGATTTCTCTACTCCGAGCGCCCGTTCGGCGCTCTCCGGTCGAAATGACGGCATGCCCCACATTGTCGATTGACGTTACTTAAGCGCACCGCAGGAAAATCCGCCCTCTACCATTTTCCCCGAGCAAGAATTCCGGGTCTTATGCATATTCCTGATCCCATGTACAGCGCGTCCCGCCTCGTCGTGATGGGGGGGCTGCTCGTTCTGCTCAGTGCCATAACCGGGTGTGGACTCCTCGGGAGTGGAGACGAAAGCGAGGACAATAATTTCCCGGAGCCCCCGGGCCGCCCAAGCAGCAGTGTTCAGGTGATGGAGACACCGTCCGTTGCCGTTGCTTCGCCGGGGGCAGTCGGTGTGTCGCTTCCCGCGACGTTTAACTCCGTTATTGCAAAATAAAATCCTTCTGCCATTAGCTCCGGGAAGGAGAAGGAGTCGACTGCTGGGCCGCCCCCTGGGGCGAGCGAAATGCTTTCTGGGCCGCGTCTCGGAGTTGGTCGTACTGCGGCCACTCTGCCGGTCGAAAAGAATAGGTGCGCCACCCGACGGACAATTCAACGTCCCAGCGACCGGCGCGGACGTGATGTAGGGCATGCCAGGTTGGGGACTGCCCGTGCATCACCTCGTGCAGGCTCTGGATGGCGGCCTGCCCTGAACGGAGGTGCAACTCGACAGGCGTGCGCATCAGCCGGAACTGGGTCCACAGCGTTGCGCCGACGAGCGCACTGGGGAGGCCCCAAATCAGGTAGCCCCACACGGGCTGTCCCTGAAGCGCCGCGGCCGCTGCGCCCAGCATGACCGGGACCAGGCACGCCCCAATTGGGCGCGCCAGGGCCCGAGAATACACGGCGGATGCTGGGGTATCGCCCGGATGGTCAACGCTTTGGAAGGTGCACGCCACGCTGGGGAGTCGCTTTTGTCAAGAAGAATCCGGGGGCAGAGTCCACGCTGTCGTACGAGCGCGTGGGCTCTCTTCCCCCGGACTCGACTCCGCAACTGTCCCGATGAGGAGGTTCTATTGCAAAGTCTACGCGGACACGGAGCCGTCACCGACTTCAGTTCGGGCTGTTTTCGACTGCTTGTCGAGGTCGGGCTGGTTCCACTCGTACCCAAAATGCCGCGGGGGATTAAAGTTTTCCTTGATGGCCCGGGGGGAGACCCACTGCATTAGATTGTATGCGGAGCCGGCCTTGTCGTTGGTCCCGGACTTGCGGGCCCCTCCAAAGGGCTGCTGTCCCACGACCGCCCCGGTGGGTTTGTCGTTGATGTAAAAGTTGCCGGCGGCTTGCTCCAACACGTCGGACGCGAGCCGAATGGCGGTACGGTCCTCCGCAAAGATGGCCCCGGTAAGTCCGTAGGGCGACGTCTCGTCGACGAGGGAGAGGGTGGAGGCAAATTCGTCGTCGGGGTAGACGTAGACAGTGGTCACCGGACCGAAGATCTCTTCCCGCATGCACTTGTGCTTCGGGTCGGTGGTGACCACGACCGTCGGCTCGATAAAGTATCCGGTGGAGTCGTCGTAGTCTCCGCCCACGAGAATTGTGGCGTCGTCGTCTTCGCGGGCGTAGTCGATATACCCGGCGATTTTATTGAAGGCCCGTTCGTCGATAACGGCGTTGACGAAGTTGGTAAAGTCTTCCGGGGGGCCGACCGTGATCTCGTCGATCTGATTGCGGAGTTCGTCTTTGAGGTCGGGCCAGAGGGACTCGGGAAGGTAGAGCCGGGAGGACGCCGAGCATTTCTGCCCCTGGTACTCGAAGGAGCCGCGGACGATCGCGGTGGCGGTCTGCTCCACATCGGCCGACGGGTGGGCAACGATGAAGTCTTTGCCCCCGGTTTCCCCGACGACTGTCGGGTAGGTATTGTAGCGGTCCAGGTTGTCCCCAATCGTGGACCAGAGGTGGTCGAACGTTGCCTGGGATCCCGTGAAGTGCAGGCCGGCGAAGTGCTCGGACTTGAGCGCGGGCGTGCCGACGGCAGCGCCATCATCCGCCGGCAGCATGTTGATGACGCCGGGCGGGAGGCCGGCCTCCTCCAGCACCTTGTACGTGAAATAGGCGGAGTAGACGGAGCGCGAGGCTGGTTTCCAGAGCACCGTGTTCCCCATGAGCGCCGGGGCGGTGGGGAGGTTGCCCTGGATGGCGGTAAAGTTGAAGGGGGTGACGGCCAGCACGAAGCCCTCCAGCGGCCGGTACTGCATCTGATTCCAGACGCCCGAGGAGCTATTGGGCTGATCCTTGTAGATCTGCTCCGCAAAGAGGACGTTGAAGCGGAGGAAGTCGATCAGCTCGCAGGCTGCGTCGATCTCGGCCTGGTGTATGTTCTTTCCCTGCCCGAGCATGGTGGCGGCATTGATGGTGTCCCGGTAGGGACCGGCGAGCAGATCCGCGGCCCGGAGGAAAATGGCGGCCCGGTCCTCAAAACTCATCGCGGCCCACTCGGCCTTGGCTTTCTGGGCGGCCGCAATGGCCTGCTCGACCTCGTCGCGCCCCGACTGATGCACGTGGCCCAGTGTGTGCTCGTGGTCGTGAGGCGGCGAAACTGTTGTTGTGGAGCCCGTCTCGACCGGGTCCCCATCAATGATCGCGGGGATGTCCACCACCTGGTTGCGGAGCTCCGTCAGACGCTCCTGCACCGCCCGGCGCTCGTCGGAGCCAGGGGCATACGAGAGGGTCGGTTCATTCTCCGGAGGGGGCGTGGTGGCGTGCGCGTTGGTCATATTGAGCAGTGGCTTGGTGTGCGAAACCGTTCTTGGAAAGGAGGAATACTCAACGGGGCCGATTCGGGGCTTGTTCGGAACCGGTTCCACCTGGGCAGGGCACAACTCCTGTCGCCCAGGCCCGTTGAGAGATGAGATCGTCTTCCGTGAAGGTGTTGCGTTGCCGTGTCTTTTCATTTTGAACGTTTTGTGGCCCTGCGATACCTCTGGGGGGCCGAGGGGCAGGCGGAGGGGCGCAGTTTTCTCCGGTTTGTGACCTACGTGGCGATTGGCGGGGTGGCGCTGGGCGTTGCGGCCCTGCTCCTGTCTCTCGCCATCGTGCGGGGGTTCAGCCAGGAGATCACGGATAAAATTATTGGGTTTGGGGCCCACATTCAGGTGCAGAGCTTCGTTGAGGACGAGCCGTTGTCGGAGGCGGCCTCACTTGAGCGTCGGCTGGGCGAGGTCGACGGCATCGCGCAGGTGTCGCCTGTCGTGGAGAACTTGGTCCTTCTTCGTCGCTCGAACACGTCGATCGACGGGGTGGTGATGCTCGGCAACCGGACGGTGCCGCAATACATGGAAGGGCGGATTCAGGAAGGGACGTTTCGGCTGACGGCGCAGAACGATGGGCCACCGCCCCTCGTCGTGGGGGCGGCTCTCGCCGAGCGGTTGGGGCTTGCGGTCGGCGACCAGGTGGCTGCGTTCTCACTCCTGAACGGCGACAGCTCGGAGGGGGGCGCAATGGGGATTCAGCGCCCCCGGGTCCGCCAGTTTCAGGTTGAAGGCATCTACGAAACGTCGATGACCAACATCGATGACACGTATGTTTTTACCGGGCTGTCTGTCGCACAGTCCCTTGCGGGGTTCGGGCAGGGGGAGGTGTCCCGATTTGACCTGACGACGACCGATATTTCACGCGCAGATTCCCTGGCGGCCGGAATTGAAAACACGTTCGGCTTTCCAGTCTCGGCCCGCACGATTTACCAAATTCAGCCGTTCTCGTCGCTCTTTGCCTGGGTGGATCTGCAGCAGAGCATTATCCCTCTGGTCATTGGGGTGATCGTCATTGTGGCGGCCTTCAACATCATCGGGGCGCTCCTCATGATGATTTTGGAGAAGACCCGCGAGATTGGCGTCCTGCAGAGCCTGGGCGTCTCTCAGGGCGGGCTGAAACGCCTTTTTCTGCTGGTGGGCGTTCTGATTGGGGTCGCCGGGGCCACGATCGGCTCCGTCACTGCGTTTGGGCTCTCGGTATTGCAGCAACAGTACGCGCTGATCCCACTCCCGGCGGAGGCCTACTACATGACCACGGCCCCCATTCAGTTGAATTTGTTTGATTACCTGCTTGTCAACGGAGTCGCAATTCTCCTTTGTGCGATTGCCGCGTACATTCCGGCCCGGGTTGCTGCACGCATTGAGCCGGTGCGGGCGATTCGTTTTCAGTAGCTGCATCGTTTGTTCTAGTACCCAATCCATTCAAACTCGATATGGCAAATACGACACTTTCGGTTGGAGACGCCGCGCCCGATTTTCAGCTCTACACGCACGACGGCACGCCCTGGCGTCTGTCGGAGCAGCGAGGGCAGCCTGTGGTTCTACTCTTTTTCCCAGGGGCGTTTACGAGCGTCTGCACGACCGAGCTCAATACGGTAAACAACGATCTGGAATCTTACGATGGAGCAGAGGTGGTGGGAATCTCCACGGACGCCCCGGCGGTCCTCGACGAATTCCGGTCGTCAGAACACCTGAGCTTTCCGCTCCTGAGTGATCACGACGCGGAGGTCTGTGCGTCCTACGGCGCGAAGTACGACCGCAACTTTACAGATATGAACCTGGACCGCATTGCGAAGCGCGCCGCATTCGTGGTCGACCCGGACAGGCACATCCAGTACGCTGAGGTGTTGGATAACGCCGGAAAGACGCCGGACTTCGATGCGATCCAGGCGGCTCTTGAGCAGCTTTAGGCTCCGGTTTGACGTGCGCGCCGACGGCGAACAGAGTGCATTGCTTCCGTTATTGCATAGTGCGTTTGCCCACCCATAGGCCCACGAACTTGACGCTGTCCCGTGTTCTCAACTACCCTTTGGTAATCCATCATCCCGCGCCGTTGCTCGCGGCCGACGATTTGATGTAAATATGTGGTCGCCTGGCATGGGCTGGAGGGCCCTGACGCCAGGCGGCCTTTTTCTTTCCTAGATTGCTGATTTGTGGCTGTGCGTGCTTCGTATCTACAGTTTTCGCCTTCCTACCTGGAGCCGGACCGCAACCGTGCTCGGGTTGCGGAGATGATTCAGGGCGTCGAGACGGATTTGCTGGTGTTGCCCGAGCTCTTTACCTCCGGATACTTCTTTCAGTCGCAGGACGACCTCGCTGAGGTTGCGGAGCCCGTTCCTGAGGGGCCTACCACGGATGCGCTGCGGCACTGGGCGGACGACCTGAATGCCACCGTCGTGGCCGGCCTTCCGGAGCAGGAGGCCGATCTGGTTTACAACAGTGCCGCCGTCGCGTCCCCAGCCGGGGAGGTGGCTGTGTACCGGAAGGTTCATCTGTTTTATCAGGAAAATGACCTGTTTGCAACCGGCGATCTCGGGTTTCCGGTTTTGGAGGTGGAGGCCGACGGTACCAGCTACCGGTTGGGCGTCATGGTGTGCTTCGACTGGTACTTCCCCGAAGCGGCGCGGACGCTGGCCGTGAAGGGGGCGGACGTGATTGCCCACCCGTCCAATCTCGTGCTGCCCCATTGTCCGGATTCGATGCCGGTCCGGGCCCGCGAGAATCATGTGTTTACGATTACGGCGAACCGGACTGGAAGGGAGCAGCGAGAAGACGAGATCCTTCAGTTCATTGGCCAGAGTGAGATATGTGACCCGGATGGAAATATTCTCCAGCGGGCCGGGGCGGAGGACAAGGGGGTAGGAACCGTGGAGGTGGACCCGGCCGAGGCCCGCGACCGGCACATCAATCAATACAACGACGTGCTCGCCGATCGGCGTCCGGACATGTATACGCTTGCCTGACGGGCCCCGGCCGGTGGGTGACGGCCGCGTGTGTATCACGCGTCGGTGAGGGCCTCAAGAATTCGTTCCTCCGGGTCGGGGTGGGTGTCCGGGACAAAGGTCTGTCCCGTCACCCGCTCGTAGAGCTCAATGTAGCGCTTGGCGACCGTGAGGCGGAACTCATCGGGCATGTCGGGAATCTGCTCGTCCTCGCCGCCCTGAAATCCGTTTTCCATGAGCCACTCCCGCACGAACTCCTTCGAGAGCTGCTCCTGGGGCTCTCCGGCCTCCAGTCGTTCCTCGTACCCGTCCCGGTAGTAATACCGGGAGGAGTCCGGCGTGTGCACCTCGTCGATCACGACGAAGTCCCCGTCGGGGGTTCGCCCGAATTCATACTTCGTGTCGACCAGGATGAGCCCTTGTTCGGCCGCCATTTCGTGGCCGCGGGCGTAGAGGGACAGAGCCCATTCGGCCAGCTGGTCGTATTCGGACGGGGTCAGGTCGGAGCCTGCGATCGCCTCTTCACGCGTCACGTCCTGGTCGTGGCCGGATTCGGCTTTTGTGGTTGGCGTGAGAATCGGGGACGGAAGCGGGGCACTCTCTGTGAGTCCGTCCGGGAGCTCCTGCCCGCAGAGGGACCGGGCACCCTCATCGTACGCCCGCCAGGCGTGGCCGGCCAGGTAGCCCCGAACGACGAATTCGATGGGCACCGGTGAACAGGCCTGCGCGATGGTGACGTTCGGGTCGGGCACCTCTATCACGTGGTTGGGGACGACGTCCTCGGTCGTCTCAAAGAAGTAGGCCGCTGTCTGGTTGAGAAGCTGCCCCTTGAAGGGGATGGTCTGGGGAAGCACGTGGTCGAAAGCCGAGATCCGGTCTGTCGTGACCAGAATGAGACGGTCCCCCTGCCGGTAGGTGTCGCGGACCTTGCCTTGATACCGCTCCCCGAAGGAGGAGAGATGGGTACTTTGAAGGGGATGGGCTAGCTGTTTGTGGAGCACGTCGTCGGTCATGTCGGGAGGCGTTGAGGCAGGAGGCAAACGTGCTCTCAACCTACTGGGAAGAAGGGAGAATCCCACACCGGAGGGCCACAAACCACTCCGTTTTGACACCGGGGCCGGTTAGTCGGCCGAGCGAGGCGTGGTGCTGGTTTTGCGGACCTTCAGCTCTAGCTCGACGAGTTCGGAAAGGGGCTCCTCGGTCCCCGTTCGGTTGAGGCGGCTGAGTAGGACGTCCGTCGACTTGTTTCCGACGTAGTGCATGTTTTGGGCAATGCTGGAGAGGCCGATAAACCGGCTCACTTTGATATCGTCGTAGCCGATGAGGGCATAGTCGTCGGGAACGCGGAGGCCCTCTTCTCGAATGGCCTGCCAGGCGCCAATGGCCTGGACGTCGCTACTGGCGAAGACCGCGGTCACGGGCGTGTCGAGGGCCAGCAGCTGTTGCATGGCTTCGTACCCGGACTCCTCGCTGAAGCCGTCGTGTTTGCGCGTTTCGCCGTGTACGACGAGGGATTGGTCGTAAGGCACCCCGGCGGCTTCCAGAGCCTGCTTATATCCGATGATCCGGGCGTTGCGGAGCGGGTTGGCATGGGGCGTGGTGATCATGCCGATCCGTTTGTGCCCCTGATCGAGCAGGTGGTTGACCGCCATCTTTGCACCGGGTTCGTCATTCCAGTACAGGCAATCCATCGAGTCCCACTGTGCGCCAATAAGAACGACCGGCGCGCCCAGTGTGCGCAGGTACTCTTCGGCGTCGGCCTCCACAGGCACCCCGGCGAGGATCAGCCCGTCCATGGCGCCGCGTTCGAGGAAGTTCTGCATGGTGGCCTTGGGAGCTTCCCAGTCCAGGTCGCACAGGAGAAGGTCAACATCCTCATTGTCCAGCCGGTCCCGAACGCCCTTCAAGAGCTCGTTGTGAAAGGGCGTTGTGAAGGTCGGGACGGCGACGGCGATGGTTCGCGTGGACCGCTGGGCCAGGCTTTTTGCCGTGCGATTGGGACGAAATTGCAGGTCCCGGATGGCATCAAGGACGATTTCCCTCGTTTCCTCGGAGACGTCCTGTGAGTTGTTGAGCACGCGCGACACGGTTGAAATGGCGACGCCGGCGTGCTCGGCCACGTCGTAGATGGTTGTCTTTTCCTGTTCGGACTCGTCGTTTGGCATAATGCGGATATCGTCGGGGGGGGGGGAAGAAGGAGGGGCGGTACCCGGAGCGTGAGGACTAGAGGTCGGTCTCCTCAACTGTGGGTTTGGTGCGGAGGGTGTCAAAGAAGGCGGGACCGGCCGGGTCATCGGCTTGCTGAGCGGCGTGAAGGGCTTCGCTCACGCGCCCCTTGGATTGTTGAAGCGCATCTTCCATCGCGGTTCCCGATTGGAGGGCGTGGAGGAGGGACAAGAGAAGGCCGCTCGACGCTCCGTGGAATGTGTCAAGGTCAGAAAGAAACGGTGCCTCGTACAAGGCGAAATCTTCGCCATCGTAGTAGAGATCGACGGCGTACTTGGGAGGAGAGGAGTCGGTTTCAAAGTGGTGGGTTGGGAGGCGGCCGCAGCGGAGCAGGACGCGTTCCGCGCCTTGTTGGGCGACGCGCTGTGCGGCGACCTGTGCATCGTCGAGGCTGGGGATTTCCATACCCGAGACGAGGGTCGCGTCCTTCAGCCGGAGGGTGACGAGGTCGGGTCGGTCGAGGTGGTCGAGCAGGGCCGCCAGGCCATCTTGTCCCAGTACGTCTTCTCCACTGGGGCCGCTGAGCGTTAGGTCGAGAACGACGGGCCCCTCAAAGTTTTCGAGGTGATCGAATGTCACTTCGACCGTGGGGGCGTCGCCGATGATTCCGACTTTTGCGGCCGTTGGGGCTTCGGTGGCGGCGAGGTGCTCAAATTGGGCGGACACGGTATCTGTCGGCACGTTTAGGACGTCGGTGACGGTGCCCTGCCCGGCGACCACGTGGGCCGTACACACTGAGTAGGCAGTTCCTCCAAGTGCCTGCGCGCTGAGTAGGTCGGCACGCAGGCCGCGCCCGATGCCGGGGTAAAGCGCGTTAATGGCGATGGGACGGAAGGTCATGCAGGAGAGGGAATTCGGCAATAGGGGAGGACGAGGAGAGCGTTGGTCGTTCAACGCCGGAGACCCGGCAAGGATGGTGGGGGACCGAACGCGGATAGGAACAGTTAGAGTTCGCTACCTAGGGAAGGTGGTCCTTAATTTCCCATACCGGAGACCGGTCGACTGGTTCTCTGCGCATCGGGGGCGGACGCCCAAGTAAATGCTTCGCCCGCTTGGATGGGATAATTAATCGGGGTTGTAACGGACCGAAGGAACTCGACAGCACGGGAAACACCGGGGCGGCAGGGGACATAGTGCTCGTGCTGTCTTTAGCAAAATCACCCCTGCCGGGCGGGCGTGCCCGATCGCCATTTCTGTCACTCTCACCGCAGGTGCTCCCCTGCCGTATGACTTCTCGCTCCGTCCAGCGACTGACTGACACTCGCATCCCCACTCAAGAAGGGGAGTTTACCCTGTCGCTGTACCAGAATAGTGTTGACGAGAAGGATCATCTCGCTTTGCTCTATGGCGACGTCCAGGACATCGACAACGTCCTGGTCCGCATCCATTCCGAGTGCTTCACGGGCGACGTTCTGGGGTCGCTCCGCTGCGACTGTGGGGCACAACTCGATGCGGCCCTTCGGAAAATCGCGGAGGAGGGGCGAGGGGTGCTCTTGTATCTCCGCCAGGAGGGACGCGGCATTGGGCTACTTGATAAGCTTCGGGCCTACGATCTTCAAGACGAAGGGTATGACACTGTTGAAGCCAATCGAATGCTTGGCCACGAGGCCGACGAGCGTGACTACTCTATCGGGGCCCTCATTTTGAAGGATCTTGGGATTTCCTCCGTCCGGCTTTTAACCAACAATCCGGAGAAAATCGAGAGTCTGGAGCAGCACGGGGTCTCGGTTCAGGAGCGGGTCCCGCTTGGGCCGCATGTGAACCAGCACAACGCCGAGTATCTCCGGACGAAAGTTAACCGGATGCGCCACATGCTCGACCTGGGACCGACGAACGGGGCAGCCGCCGGGAAAACGGTCCATGCGGAATCGGAAACCACCGGCACAATTGATTTCGCCGACCTCCAGTCGGAGGCGCGCCAATTTTCGCGTGAGCATGAGGTGCCTTTTGTGACGCTCACCTATGCGCAAAGCCTGGATGGGTCGATTGCCAAGGCCGAGGGCGCGCCGATGGTACTAAGCGGGGACCGCTCGCTCGAGATGACCCATCAGCTCCGAGCATTGCACGATGGAATTCTCGTGGGCATTGGTACTGTGCTTTCCGACGATCCTCGCCTGACCGTCCGTCGGAGCGAAGGGGCCCACCCCCGCCCGATTGTGCTCGACTCGTCGCTCCGGTTGCCGACGTCCGCCCGCCTGCTGACCGGGGACGGCCCTGGCCCCATCGTGTGCACTGCGCCCGACCCGCCGCCCGACCGGAAACGCGCGCTGGAGGCGGCCGGGGCGACCATTGAGGTGATTCCTTTCCGGGCCGCCGCCGAGGAGTATGCGTCGGATGAGGCAGCGACGGATCGTCTTCTCCCGCTGCCGGCTGTCCTTCGGCGGCTTTCGTCGCTCGGCCTGCAGAGTGTGATGGTGGAGGGCGGCTGCACGGTACTGACGAGTTTTTTTCGTGAGCGCATCGCAAACAAGGTGATTGTGACGATCGCCCCGGAGTTTGTGGGCGGCGTCGCCGCTCTCGACCAACCAATGGAGGAAGGGACGCATCTCGAACGTGTGCGCTACCATTCCCTGGGCGAAGACCTTGTCGTTGAAGGAACCCCCTCCTGGGCTTCCGTCCGCTGAGTCTCATCCTCAACAATAATGGCTTCGTCCGTTCGTCGAACGATTTCGTTTGAGGCCCCCGGTCGTGTGAAAGTCCGGGAGGGGCCGGTCCCCGAGCCGTCCCCTGAGGAGGTTCGAGTGCGAACAACCCTGTCGGGCATCAGCCCGGGAACGGAGCGACTGATCTACCAGGGGAAGGCCCCGGCGGACCTCCCGGCGGATGCGACCTTCTCGTCTATGGACGGCGCGTCCCTGGACTTTCCTCTCACGTACGGGTATGCGTGTGTGGGGACGGTGGATATGGTGGGGGACGAGGTGGCAGGCAACTGGAGGGGGACGCGGGTCTTTGCCTTTCAGCCGCATACCTCGGTGTTCACCTGTTCGCCGGACGACCTGGTGCCCCTCCCGGATGATATTTCCGACGAAGAAGCGGCACTAGTGCCCGCCGTGGAGACGGCCGTGAACTTTGTGATGGATGGCCGGCCGATGGTGGGAGAGTCTGTTGTGGTCTTTGGGCAAGGGGTGGTGGGGCTGTTGACCACGGCACTCTTGGCGCGGCATCCAGTTGAGACCCTCCTCTCGGTCGAGCCGTCCGAGGTCCGACGTAACTGGGCGCGCGAACTGGGGGCGCATCACACGTTCCGTCCCGATGAGGGGGAGGCCCTCCACGAGGCGCTGGGCGTATCCTCCGAAGATGCCCTGGAGGCCACTGAGCACTTTGAAGGGGCGGACCTCACGTACGAAGTGAGTGGAGATCCAGATGTGCTCAACATGGCCGTTGCCTGTACGGGGTTCGCTGGACGCATTGTCGTTGGGTCGTGGTACGGCACCAAGAAAAGCGAGCTGGCGCTCGGGGGGCGGTTTCATCGGTCGCGAATGGACCTTCGAAGCAGCCAGGTTAGCACGATTGCGCCGGAGTACCGGGGGCGGTGGTCCAAATCGCGTCGCATGCAGGTCGTCCTCGCTCTCCTGGAGTCAAATGACTTCGAGCAACTCGTGACCCACTCCTATCCGGTGTCGGACGCGCCCCGGGCGTATCAGGAATTGAATGTCGGCGATCCCGCCCTGCTCCAACCCATCCTGCGCTATCGCTAATTTTTCTTTCCGCCTATGTACGAGTTGATGGTCCGCCGCGATTTCATTGCCCAGCACTTCCTTACGGTCCCGGACTGCGGCCCCGAAAATGACCTTCACTCCCATCATTTCGAGCTCGAGGTCCGGTTGGAGGGCCCGTCGCTGAATGAAAACGGGTATCTGGTGGACATCACCGAGGTGGAGTCGGTTATGGATGCCCTCGTGGACCAATACCGCGACGCGACGCTGAACGACTGCGATGCGTTCACGGGGTTGAATCCGAGTGTGGAGCACTTCGCCCGGATTGTCGCGGGACAGGTCCGGGAAGGGCTGAACACGGAGCCCCTCGAGGGCCTTTCGGTGCGGATTTGGGAAGATAACCACGCCTGGGCCGCCTGTAGACTTGATGACCTTTCCTAATCCTCCAGCGCGCTACGACCGATGATCCCACCGTCGTATTCCCTTTCGCGATACCTCAAAGCCAAGCAAACCGTCGACGAGCGGGCCCTCAATCGCAGGGTAGCGGATCGATACATCGAAGAACTGGACCGGCTGGCCGGGGAATCGAACGGTGCCCTTTCGATTGTCGATCTGGGGGCGGGGCGGGGGCCCACGGCGCAGCGAGTGGTCCAAGCCCTCCGTGAGGGGGCGGCCCAGTCGATTCGGTACAACTTGATCGATCAATCGCCTCAGCTGTTGGGGGAGGCCGCTACGAAACTTCGTAAGTGGGGAACGGACCAGGGCTTCGATGTCCAGGAGGATTCCGATCAGCTTCGATGCTCGCGGGGGAGGCAGTCAATTCTATTTCGTTTTTATCCGATGGACGCGACCCAGTACCTGTCCGAGTCTGCGGACGGTTCTATAAGTTCCGTTATTGCACAATCATTTATCGATCTCGTGAACGTCCCACGTACCCTCAGCCTGATCAGTCGGAAGATGAGGGAGGGAGGGGTGTTGTACTTTCCGCTGACCTTCGACGGTCGGACGCGCTTCCTTCCGGAGCGCCCAGAGTTTCCGTCGCAGCAGATCACCACGTACTACCACGAGAGCATGACTCGTCAGACCGACGAGGGGCCTACGGGCGGTGCTCACACGGGAAGGCAATTGCTGAAGTGGCTTCCCAAAATCGGTACTCTTCTCGACGTCGGGAGTTCAGACTGGCTCGTCCACCCGCAGGGAGCTATAGGATACGCTGGGGACGAAGCCTATTTTCTCCATCACATCCTGCATTTCGTCGAGCACGAACTGGCATCGGATGCCCGGGTGTCGTCCGCCACCGTGTCGAATTGGATAGACGACAGACGACAGTGTGTGGAAGGCGAGCACCTCATCTATCACGCCGGGCAGCTCGACGTGCTCGCCCGCGCACATGGCGGAAATTAAAGGCCGAGGTCTTCCGTCGGGTTTTCGCGGAAGAGACGTCCCTCCCGAATGTATTCGCGAACCATGCGCTCGGACTTGTGGCCGGTGTGTCGCATGATGACCCGCTCAGGCGTTCCCGCCCGCGCGGCCTGCGTCGTAAAGCCTGCCCTCAGGGAATGCCCACTGTATTGTGACGGGTCCATGCCCGCCCGCTTGGCGGAGCGCTTGACAATGCGCGCCACCGACCGTCCGCTCAGGGCGCTATCTCCAATATTCCCGTGCCGATCGATGCTACGAAACAGCGGTCCCTCATCGATCCCCGACCGGTTGAGCCAGGAGCGCAACGAACGAACCGGACAGGTCGAGGGATTGCTCCCGTAGCGAATTCCTTTGGTGAGTCCTCGACTTTCCTGGTCGGACTTGCTGGAGCGGACGACGAGCCGCAACCCATCAGCCGAAAAGCTGATGTCATCGGTCGTGAGGGCAACAATCTCACTCCGCCGAAGGGCCCCGGAAAAGCCAATTAGAAGAATTGCTCGGTCCCGGGAGGCCGAGAGCGTGAGCGTTTCCTCGCCGTCTGTTCGGGGAAGGTGGTCCACCATCAGCTGGATGTCTTCCGTAAGGGCCGGGGCCACCTTGTCTTTGGCGCGGCCCTTCGAGCGCACAATTCCGGACCACACCGAATGCAGCGGCTCGTCCGTCGTCAGCGCGGGACTCTCATGTTCGGCCGCCTTGTGCGCCTGACTAATGGCGGACAGCTTGCGTTCGAGGCTCGACAGTTTGTACGAATCGGCGATCGACGCCAGGAAAAGAGCCACGGTCTTGGTTGAGGCCGGAAGGGATTTGTGATCGCGTTCTGCGCACCACGCTTGAAATTGCTGCCAGTCGGCGCGGTAGGCGCGTTTGGTATTTTCGGCCCGAGCCTGTTCGGCAAACGCCCGCGCTCGTTCGGCATCTTCCGCCTGCCGGGAGAGCGTTGAGTCGTCGGTGGATTCTACCGAGAGTGTCCGCGGCTCTTCGTCGGCGGCACTGGACGAGCTGTCAGGGTGAGGGCGTGAATCAGAGGGCACGGCGGATGACACATCGGTGAAAAAGGCGCTGCAAAACCTAACGTCCGATAATGCAACCTTATCGGACATCAGAGACTAGCAAACGCCTCCTGGAGTGTCAAGACCCGCAGCGGTTGAGGCTCGTTTTCATTCCGCATCCGACAGCGCCTCTTCGATCCGAGCCGGCACGTCCGGGCGGAGTCCGGCTGCCTCCGAGGATCCTGAGAGGTGCGACGCAAGCGAGCGCGAATCCCGAAGTCGGGAGTGCATGCGGACATCCTCCGGGTGCGCGCCGGCCGCCATGGCCACATTCAATCCGGCCGTCCGCAGCCGGCCAATTGTAACCGGCGCCTCCAGGTCGGCCTCGCGCCCAGCCCGACGCACGATCTTGTAGAGTGCATCCGGCGATAGTCGCTCGCCCCGACTCCGGTTGCTGAGGGAACGCCACAGCGGGCCGTGATCGATCGAAAAGTGTTCTTTCACGCGTTCCACCGCCTCCACGGCGGACGACGGGATCGGAATGTATCCACCGCGCCCGTCGTGCGATTGCAGGTCAATGACCCAGCGGCGGCCCAGCGGACGAACATCGTCGACATTGAGGCGGGCGAGGGGCCCTCGGCGCAGCGCCCCGTAGAGTATGACACGGATGAGGGCAGCTGCTCGGACGGCGCGTTTTGTATCGCCCGCAACCGAAGACATCAGCTGCTGGAGCGCATCGGCGTCGAGCGGTGAGGTGGAATGTGAAGACATCGCGGCGCTCACCTGGACCTCCCGGGCCGGGTTTTGCTCACGGTGGCCCTCCTCTCGCATCCACTCGTAGAACGAGCGCAGGGCGCTCAGGCGGCGACGGATCGTGGAGACGGATTCGCCTCGATCTCGGAGGTCCGAAAGAAAGGATCGGACGGTCTCTTGGGTGGCCTCCGCAAAAGAGAGTCGGGCCATCGACTCGAAGAGGACGAGATCTCGCCGGTAGGCCCGGCGGGTGTGCCTAGAGGAGATGGACTCCAGAAACAGTTTGTGCATGATATAATCTGTTATCAAGTACAAAAGGCTTGTCACAAAGAAAACGCCCTGAGGCAGACGATAGCCCACCTCAGGGCGTTTTTAGGGATTAACTCGTTTAGCCATTCTCGGCGGCCGATACGTTCGCCTGATACCGAAACGTCGCCGCGATGCTGCGGCCGCCGGGCATATTTGATGCCCTCAGGACGTGGACCACCCCGCCATTGAGGTAGGCTCGGACGGCCGCATAGTCAAACAGATCTCCGTCGCCCGGCTCACGGGACTCGCGCACCTCCACCGTGTTCGAGTCGGGAAAAAATCGACCCCAACGGTACTCCCCTATGGGCACGAAGAGGGTATCCACCCGACCGTACGCGCAGGCAGGGATAATTTCGTGGAAGTCTTCGGACGCGAGGTCGTCGTTCTGGTAGTAGAGTTGCTCGAACCGCTCGATCTCGTCCTGCTGCGCCGTCTGAAACACCGGCGCGACCAGTCCCCATCCCGCCTCGTGGAGCTCATCGACCGATGGCGGCTCCGGGGCATTCCAGGTGATGCTCTCCTCGACCACCGTCCCATACCCGTTCACGGTCTGGTACACGTCGAGAAAGTTGGCGTGCCCGGCAAGCACCAGAGGCACCTTCTCGTCGCCCAGGGCCCGCCCAATGTGCGGCTCCACCTCTTCCAAGAATTCCCGAAGCACCACATCAGGGTCCTCCGGGATATTTTCCTCTTCGACGGCCTGGTCCGCCTCCGCTGCGCGGCCATTTGTGGGGTGCGGGGCCTCATCAGCCGCCCGATCGTTTTGGTTGAGCGCACGGGTTACGCGAGACGGGGTATTGGTGCTCCACACCTCACTGAGGGCGTGATGGGTCCCCTGGTACAGCCGTACGCCTGAAGGATCGAGGGAGAGCAGGTAATAGCGGTTGTTGGCCGCAATGATTGGGAAAAGCGGCTTGAGGTGGAACCGCGTCCCCACGATTGTAACCTGATCAAACGACAGGGGAAGCCGGAGAAATTCCGTATGATCCGGCGTGACAAAGACGGCCAGGCCGTCGCTCATCCCCCGCCAAAACCCCGGCTCCTCCAGTCGCTGACGGGCCGGGGACAGAATCTCATCGACGACATCCTCCCGGTAGTCCTGTTCGCGCAGTTGATCGCGGGCATCGGTGAGGAGATTCTTGAACCGGGTCGTGTTTTGCCTCCACTCCGACTCATAGCGTTGGGTAGGCATATACAACGAGATGCAGGGGTCGTCCTCCTGCTCAGCAAGTCGTCTCAATTCTTCTCGGTTGAACAGATCCATAAAAGAATCGGCAATCGAATGAGTAGTGCGTCGTGCTGTTGTAGATGGATGCGCACCGTCGCCACTCAGGACAGAGGGCGAAGCACGGCCCGGACGGGAGCCGCGTCGGCATCAGGGATCTTCAGCGGGAGCGCCAGCAAACGGTAGCGCCCCGGGGAGACACCAGCAAACCAGAGGCCTTCCAGGTGAACAATGCCGGCGGCGCGCAACGCGTGATGAGTGGTGAGGTCTGTGCTGTCAAGCGGATCCACCGATGGCGCATCCGTGCCAACACAGACAACGCCGTGCGACTCGAGGGCATCAATTGTGTCCGGAGCGATGGACACGATGTCCTCTGCCCACTCGTCGGTCGGGACACGGCTCGCCGGTGTTTTGAACAATATGCGGCCGTCCTCGAGGGTCTCCGGAAGATGTCGCGGCCGAATTTGATCGGGGGCCGGATCCACCGCAATCACACGGGCCGTCCCGAGGAAGGCATCTAGCGGCAGCGCGTTGGTACGAGCCCCGTCAGGCGCAACGTGATACGGAGCATCAACGTGCGTGGCAGTATGGAGACTCATGCGGATCTGCCCCACGTTCACCGAGGCCCCCGCGTCGATTTGTGCACTCCACGCCTGTTCTACCGACTGGTCGCCGGGCCACACCGCGGTGGTCTCCGAAACAGATCGGGAAATGTCAAGGACATCCATACGAGACAATCAGGCTCGTTCGCGAGTGGGGGCATCCGGGGTGCGCACCGGCGAATCGTGGCTCGGTTGTCGATCCCCCGACCACGACGGCGGCGACGGGGCCGGCGACCACTGTGGACCGCCCGGCGGCCCCCCCGACGAATCGGAGTCGTCGCTCCAGATAAAGTGCCAGAGAAGCGTTCCCAGGATGACGGGCCCGAACGCGACAAAAAAGCTAAGTACCTGGTAGATCCAGTTCATATCACAACTCGGTGGAAGGCCGAATGCTCGAGAAAGAACATCGCGGCTGTGGTTGGATAGGCTGTTGTTCACGCTGCCTTAATTCTCACGCTCACCTCCGTCAACGGTTTCGAAACGTTTGGGTCCCAATGCGTGAAAATGACGTGCCTGGGCTTCATTTCGGTCGTTGGTCTTCGGACCTTATGGTTCAACCTCATTCCCTTCCCTGACCTCCCGGCGCGATCATGGATTATGACGTCATCACGATTGGGGCTGGACACAACGGCCTCATCTGCAGTGCCTATCTAGCCCAGGCTGGGTACCGGGTGGGCGTGTTCGAACAACGCGACATCGTAGGCGGGGCCGTTTCAACCAAAGAACTGGTGCCCGGCTATCAGGTGGATCTCGGGGGAAGTGCACACATCCTGATTCGTCAGACCCCGATCGTCGACGAATTGGAGCTAAATCAGTACGGGCTCCGATACATTGACCTCGACCCCATGTTCAGTGCCCCGTTTCCCGATGGGGAGACGCTCTTTATGTACCGGGACCTCGATCAGACGGTGAACCACCTGGAGAACAAGTACCCGGGCGAGGGCGAGGCCTACCACAAGTTTGTGACGGACTGGATTGGGTTTGCCCGGACCATGCGGGACATCTTCCTCGCTTCCCCGAGCCCGTTCGAAATCGGGAAGCGCATGATTTGGGGAAAGACCACCCCCCTTCCGTGGCAGGATGAGCTCCGGCACATCCTCCGCCCCTACGAGGACGTCATCGCTTCGTATTTCGAGGAGGACAAGCTCCGGGCCATGATCTCCTGGATGGCAGCCCAGTCCGGCCCCCCACCCACGCAGTCCCTCACCGGTCCCTTTGCATTATGGCACGCCCTCTACCACGAAGGGGGCGTGGCGCGTCCCGAAGGGGGATCCGGTGAACTGACACAGGCCTTGCGGCGGCACATCGAGTCGCACGGCGGGGACGTACACCTCGAGAGCTCGGTGGACGAGATTCTCGTCAGGGACGGGCGCGCCCGAGGCATTCGAATCAATGGGGACGCGTACACCAGTCGCGCAGTTTGTGCGGCGACCCACGCAAAGGAAACGTTCGACCACCTGCTTCCGGACAAATACCGCCCGGAGGGCGCCGATCATCTACGACTGGGGAACGGGTTCGGCGCCATGATGCGTCTGGCACTGGATGAGCCCGTATCGTACTCCGCGGAGGCAGCGACCGAGGCCCGCACCGGACTCCAGCTCCTCTGCCGCGACCCAGCGCAAATCCGGCGGGCGTACGGGGAGTTTTTGGGCGGACGGCCGTCGTCGGAGCCGCCCCTCGTGGCCATGACATTTAGCGCGGCCGACACGTCCCTCGCGCCTCCGGGTGGGGAAGTGCTCTGGCTGTGGGGACAGTACTTCCCGTATGAGCTCGCAGATGGAAACACCTGGCGCAACGATGCCGACCAGGTAGCCACCGCCCTCCTCGATCAGTTCGAGAAGTACGCCCCGGGGACTCGGGAGCACATCGTGGGCCAATTATTTCAGCATCCAGAGTGGCTTGAACAGCATCTAGGGCTTTTCCGGGGAAATGTAATGCACCTGGAGATGACCCTCGACCAGATGTTTATGGGACGACCGCTCTTCTCCAACAGCACGTACCGGGGGCCGGTCGAGGATCTGTTTCTCAGTGGTGCAAGCACTCACCCGGGAGGCGGGATCATGGGGGCTGCGGGGCGCAATGCAGCCCGAGTGATTTTAGAAGAAATTACGCTGCAATAACAGAGATTATATCAAGGAGCCTCTTTTCAGCCCCATGAGTTATCTCACGTTCCACTTTCTCTTCATTATCCCACCGATCCTGATTCTATGGGCGACCTTGCCTCAGTCTCTGGGCTCCTACGGTGGATGGCGTGCCCGGGTGTCGATCCCACTGATCGCGGCCATTGCGTTCGTGTATACCACTCCCTGGGACAATTATTTGGTCGCGTCCGAGGTGTGGTGGTACAGCCCCAATCGCGTGATTGCAACCATCGGCACGGTTCCGGTCGAAGAATACCTCTTTTTCCTCCTTCAGCCCATCCTCACGGGCCTGTTTTTCTACCAGTATGTAATGCGCACCCGGCGCACCCAGACGTCAGAGAAGGCCGCCGCTACTGCGGCCGCCTGGGGAGGATTCCTTACGTTTACGATCCTGAGTGCGCTTGCGGCGGGCGCCTTGTGGGCGTCCATCGGCTCTGCGGTGTACCTCGCCCTCATCCTCCTCTGGGTGTGCCCCCTCCTCGCCGGAATGTGGTTGTACGACGGAGAGACCCTCTGGACGCATCGGGGCGTGCTTCTCATAACCGTCGGGGTCCCAACACTCTATTTGTGGGTTGCCGACACCATCGCAATCTCACTCAGCATCTGGATCATCTCGAAGGACTATACGCTCGGCATTGCCCCGCTCGGCCTGCCCATAGAAGAGGCCACATTTTTTCTCGCCACGAATCTCCTAGTGGTGAAAGGGCTCCTTCTGCTGCTGAACAGCCCCGAATCAACGATTGCCGCGGCCTCTCCAGTCTCCACAAGCCGGGAGCAATTGTGACAAAATAGAAATATACGTCAAATATAACTCCCATCTCACAAGTTTGGGGGGCTATTTTGCCCGAACGATTTGGTCTCTTTTCCGGGAGGGTGCATATACTAGTAATAGTAAAAACGAACTGGCGGTCGCCTTGAGTCACACAGCTTCGACAATGGACTGCCAGCCGTATTCGCAATTTTCTTGAACAACGGAGGCAAATCCATGCTACAGGAGCTTCCTTCACTTACGCCGGGGCAGTATTCCCTGGTGTACAACATGTTTTCGTTCACCATCGCCACGATGGGGGCCGCGTTCGTGTTCTTCGTGCTTGCACAGAAGAACCTGGCGCCGAAGTACCGAATCTCGATGATGGTATCGGCGCTCGTGGTCCTGATTGCTGGCTACCATTACTTCCGCATTTTCAACAGCTGGGAGCACGCTTACACGCTCAACCAGGCCGCGGGGATGTATGAGTTTAGCGGCGAGCCCTTCAACGACGCGTATCGATACGTGGACTGGCTACTCACCGTCCCCCTGCTCGTCGTTGAACTCGTCCTGGTAATGGACCTTCCGAAGGGCGAAAGCGGCCCGCTGGCGGGCAAGCTCGGCTTTGCCGCCGCGCTGATGATTGTGCTCGGATACCCCGGCGAGGTCAGCACCAGCACGGAGCTGTTTGGTACGCGAGGCCTGTGGGGCTTCCTTAGCACCCTTCCCTTCGTGTACATCCTCTATGTGCTGTTCACCGGACTCGGGGATGTCATCCAGCAGCAGTCGAAGCGAGTGTCCACCCTCCTGGGGAATGCTCGGCTCCTACTGCTCTTCACCTGGGGCTTCTACCCCATCGTGTACATGGCTCCGTTCTTCGGATGGACCGGCGCCTCCTCGACCGTCGTCATTCAGGTCGGGTACACCCTCGCTGACATCTTTGCGAAGGCCGGCTACGGCGTGCTGATTTACAGCATCGCGAAGGCCAAGTCCGAGGAAGAGGGCTACAATGTGGACAAGATGGTACAGCCGGCAAGTGCAGAGGCCTAAACGCCCTGTATTCCCATCACACGGCTGAGTGCCCTGTGGCCCGTCGTCGGAAGAAACCGACGGCGGGCCACTGTATTTGTGGGAGACCATGGATCGTGTCTCTCCCCCACCAATCGGTTGCCCCGAATGGCTTCTTCTCGTCCCGGCCCCTTCCTCACCCTCACCGGCCCGACCGCGGTCGGAAAAACCGAACTGAGCCTGAGCGTCGCCGAGCAACTTGACGCCGAGATCGTCTCTCTCGACAGCCGCCAGGTATACCAGGAGTTGACGATTGGAACCGCCAAGCCAACGCCTGCGCAGCAGGCGCGCGTTCCGCACCATTTCATTGGGGAGCGGTCGCTGACCGCCCCCTACACGGCCGGCGATTACGCCGACGCTGTTAATAAACGAATACGCACCCTCCTGTCCCGCGACACCCGCCCGCTGCTGGTCGGGGGAGCCACCTTGTACGTCCACGCGGTCCAGTACGGCCTCGCCGACATTCCCGACGTCGACAACGACGTGCGCGACTGGCTGGAGGATCGTCTCGAAGACGAAGGGAAAGAGGCGCTGTATGAGGAACTGAAAGACGTAGATCCGCGCCAGGCCGAGAAAAACGACCCGACCAAAACCCAACGCGTCCTGCGCGCCCTGGAGGTCTATCACGGCACCGGCAATCCCCTCAGCTACTACCACGAGAACCAACCGGAGCCGCCGTACGACTACACGACCATTGTCCTCAACCGGGACCGAGACGAACTATACGAGCGCGCCAACAAGCGGGTCGACCGCATGCTCGCCGACGGGCTCCTCGACGAGGTCCGGGAGGTCATGCAGATTGAGGGCGTCGCACTGGACGAGCCCCCCTTAAGTACCATCGGATACCGCGAGCCCATTCAGCACCTGCAGGGCGAAATTGACTACGACGAGATGGTGCGCCGCATCAAACGCAACACGCGGCGCTATGCCAAGCGTCAACTCACCTGGTTTCGCCGCTACGATGAATACCACTGGATGGACGCGGCCGAGGCCACAGCACCCGAAATCATCGAGACCTACCGACAGCACGGGGAAACAGCGGAGTAGCCCCCCTAGGATGCCCTTTTCCGCCCCGCCTGAACCAACGCCCGCACAGCAGAACGGTGTCGGTAGAGGGCAATGACGCCCGCGCCTCCCCATCCTCCGATGATCCAGATCCAATACGTTCCCCCGACGTAAAACAGATACGTGCCAACGCTGGCCGTGGCGAGCCACACCCAGTGCCAGGACGGCGTCTCATCGAGGACACTGAGCGCAAGCATTGGCACCAGATACCATGGATGAACGGTCGTACTCAGCACGAGGAAAAGGCCGATCGTCCACAGGGCCGCACGCCGCATGGACCAGTTGTACCACCCGTCCAAGACGTAGAGCCCCGGGAGGCTGGCGACGAACCCCCCACGAAATGCCGGGCCAATGACCTTGCTCCAATCCGCGCCGGTCCCCAGCCAGAACCCATATTTCACCAGATAGTAGGGCCCCGCATTGAACTCAAAGAGCTCCGAAAAGAGGTCGACGGAGGCCTTCATGTGCGGGAGCACGTACGGCGCGGCATACGGAAGGGAGAGCGCAACGCCCAACAAGGCGCCGGGCCACACCGCCCGCACGCCAAATCGGCGGAGCAAAAACGGCCCGAGCACAAACGGATACAGCTTTACCATCCCGGTGGCCGTCACCAGCATGGACGCTGTCGCGGCCCATCCCTGCTGTACGCTCCATATCACGCCCAAAAGCAGCGGAACCATGAGGGCCTCGGTGTGCCCCTGCCCGGCGACTTCGAGCAGCACAACCGGATTCCAGGCGTACAACACGACGTTCCGGGCCGTCGTCATCCGACTGAGGAGGGCCACTCCGCCGAACTCGACGGCGGTGTACAGCCCCTTCAGGAGATAGTAGCCGAGGCGCCAGTCCAGCAGGCTCCCCAGCCCCCCGACCACGAACGTCAGTTGAGTGAGGGGAGGATAGATGCTGTAGTAGGGCTGGGAGTTCATCTCCCGAAACAGGACCCCCTCCTGAAAAGACGACAGCGCGTCTGCCTCGGGGACGTAGCGGTATGGGTTGATGCCTGCAAGTTGGAGCCGGCCATCCCACAAATACCGAAAGGGATCGTCGGTGAGCTCCGGCAGAAGCGGGAGAAAAAGCACGCGGAGCAGAATGCCCCCCCACAACACCGTCCGCATCGAGAGCGCTTCGCGGTAGCGCAGGGCGACGAGCCCACCCATCGCAAAGAAGACAACGCCCACCAGAGGGGGCCAGAGCGTAGGAACAGAGGCAAGCACCGGGAGACAGGCCAGCGCCCCGACCGTGATCGCGAGGAGAAGCGTATCGGGACGGCTCGACGGAAGTGCGGGCATGGACGAAAGGTCAACCGACATCGGACAGCGGCTACCGGAGGACAGCAGCCTTCTTCAGGACAGCAGACTGTTCGGGGGCCTCAATGCGAAACAGGTAGATGCCAGACGGCACCCGTTGGCCCCGTCGATCCCGGAGGTCCCACGTTGACCCGCCCGTGGGATTGTCCTCTACCGTCCACTCGTCGACCAGTCGCCCCTCCGGCGAATACACTCGAATCGTGGCCTGCGACGGAAGGCCGGCAACGGTCATCTCTTCCCCGTGCTGCGCGGCCCGGTGCGGATTCGGGTACACGAAGACGTTGTCGAGGTCCCCGGCGGGACGGGTAAGGCGGACCGTTCCGCCTTCCTGCGCGAGCGACCGACCGTCGGTGCTCACCATGTCCGTGATCGTCAGGGACGCCTCCTGCCCAGTAGCCCCCACCGCGAGCCCATCGATGTGGAGAAGCACCGAGCGCTCCGACTCCTCCCGCATGCGGGCCGCGTCGACACGGCCCCGGGGCCGCACCCGATACCGGGACGGGTCCGTCGCCTGTGCCGGCGGCACGGGCGCGCTGTACCGCAGCTGCACGCGCTGTTCGCTCAGAATCGTCGCCTCCTCGACAAACAACGACGGCCCATCCGCCGCGGGAAACGACAGGGACTGAGTCGTATCCGCAATCGGTAGGCCTGAGGCATCGGTGATGGGGGGCCAGTGCAGCAGGCCACTTGTCCCGGCCACCGAGCGAGGGAACTGCAGCACCACGGCGCTCCGGTTGTTCGGCTGGACGAGGCGCTCCGGAGACCGCCCCTGCTCGCCAAACGCAAACGTCTCGGCGCGCACCCCGTCAGGGAGCGGCTCGGAGAAGCGGAGCTTAACGGAGGAGGGCTCGGGATATTCGACGGCCGTCACGGTCGCAGGATCGTGAGGGCGAAGGGAGCGCGAAGGGGAAAGAGGCGACGCCTCTCCCTTTCTCCAGGCCCGTAGCGTAAACCGGCGGGGGGACGCCCCCGAGATCACCGCACTAGAATCCGTCGTGATCCGGACCGGGTGCAGCTCGCCGCCCTCCAACGACCCGGCAAACACCTCCACAGAGTCGGCCCCGGGCGCCTGCCATGCGAGCTGGACCGCGTCGGCCCCAAGGGGATGAGCGCGAGCCCATTGAGGCGGCGCGTTGCGGACGGCCGTGCCATCGACCACGTAGCGCTGGAGGACCGGCTCCTCCGCCCCGGCAATCACAGAGGCGCGCCCGTCCCCCGAAAAGTCGGAGACCACCATCTCAGGCGTAAGGATGGATGGAGACGATTGATTTTCGTGGAGCACCCGCCAACGCCCGTTGGTCCAGTCCAACACCAGGACCGACGGGGGGTGGGCAATTACGACCTCCTGACGGGCATCCCCGTCCAGGTCGCCCATCTGAATCGCCCCCTGATTGGTGGGAGGAAGCACGACCGGGAGTTGATGGCGGCGCTGATAGGAGTCTGGGCCGCTTGCCTTCCACACGCTGTAGTAGCTGAACGAGGGCGCTCGCCCGCCGGACGGATACTCGGTGGGGGCGGTACGGCTCATGGTGACAAATTCCGACTGCCCATCGCCGGTCACGTCTCCAACCCCAAAGCGACGCCCCGCGTCGATACGGTTCGTCTCGTGCGTCCACACGGGCGTCAAAGTCCCCCCGTCACTCGCCTCGAATACAATCAGATCCCCGTCTCGGTCGCCCACGAGGAGGTCGGGAGTGCCATCCTCATCAAAGTCGCCCGTCGCCGCGGTCGGGGGCCCAAAGACATTTGCCCGCGAGGAGTCCGGCCCACCAGATGTGGGATTTGAAAGCCGGAAGGCCTCCTGAAACTCGCCATTTCGGCGTCGGAGAACCCGCCAGCTCGACGAGTCGGTCGCCGCCAGGAGATCATCTCGTCCATCCCCAGTCAGATCTGCGAGGAGGGCCCCGCGCAGTGCCTCCCCGCCCACGGCGGCCGTATCCGTAAAAATTGGGGTCGTCGGAAACGCAGTGGGCGACGGCTGCTCCCGAATGGTTGTCTCCCCCCGAATTTGGAAGAGGAGCTCCTGTCGACCATTGTCGTCAGAATCCCCCAGGTCACGCGGAAACGATCGGGACCGGAGGGTGTCCGCCGGTGCAAATCCTTCGCCGGCCCACTCAAATGAACGGATGGTGTCGGAGACGCCTCCGCGCGAACGGTCTTGATTCATCACGAGCTCCCGTAGACCATCGCCGTCAAAGTCCGTCGCCTGGGGGAGCAGATGTCCTCGCGGGACCGACGTGCTCGTACGACGAAGCAGAGCCGTGTTCTCCCGGTCCGGGGGAACGGAAAGGGCAGTGTCAATCGTGGTGGTCAGGCCACTGGGATTCGTGGCGCGCAGTGTGACCTGGGCAGTGCCCCCCGTGCCCCGCGCATCGGCCCAGGCGATCCCCTGGCGCCGAACCCGCGACTCGCTCTGCACGGAGTCCCGCCGACCCTCCATCTCAATCGTCATACGCAGGCGGACGGGGTCGTCGCTTTCAACATCAGCGATGATCCCGTTTGCCCCCTCGACGCGCCCGGTTCCCAAAAAGGGAAGGGACACACGCGGCGGGGTGCGATCAACGTACACCCGACGTCGATCCTCCACCGTGGACCCATCCGTGAGGCGTGTGACGAGCCGGAGCGTATACGGCCCTTCCGAAAGCGACGCTACGTCCCAGACCCCAAGGGTGTCTTGCAGCTGCTGGGATGATACAGGCGCCTGGATCTCACGCCAGGGGTCGGATTGGCCCTGGAGGTCCCTGGTGCCCTCCGCAAAGTAGAGTGCATAGCTTTCAAACTCCGCAGAGACCGCAGAGCCGATCACCGGCATCGGGGATTCGCCCAGGGTCCCGCCGTTGTGCGATGGGGTTGTGATCTCCGTACGGGCAGGATACGATCGCAGCAGCGCCGCCTGCGCATCCAGGCGGCCCGCCCCCGTCCGAACGTCCCAGTTTTCTTCGTTCAGGTCCGCGGCCGTGCTCGTCAAAATGGATCGGATGGACGCCGGAGACAGGGAGCTGTCAGCGGACCGAAGCAGGGCCGCGGCGCCCGCGACCTGCGGGGCAGAAAACGAAGACCCGCTGTTGGAGCTGTAAAGCGACGTGCGGGGCGGGGGAGTATCCGAAGAACGGTGATTGCGAGGAAAGCGAGTCGAAAACACATTCGTGCCGGGCGCCCCGATGTCGATCCCAATTCCATACTGACTACGATTAAAGTCGGGAAGCCCCTCGCCATCTTCCGCCAGCCACGCCACCGAAAGAACCTCTGGGTAATCCGACGGGTAGTGCGGGGCATCGGTGAGTTCGTTGCCCGCGGCGGCGACCACGACGGTGCCCTGGTCGGTCGCATACTCAATGGCGTCCTCAATAACCGGAACGGGCTCGTCCCGTCCAAAGGACAAGTTGAGCACATCAAGCCCGAGAGTCGCCCCATACACAATGGCCGCCGCAATATCGTCGGCCTGGCCGCGTCCGTCTCCTCCGAAGGCCCGGAGGGGCACGATAGACACGCCCGGGGCCACGCCCGCGACCCCCGCCGAGGGATCTTTGGGCGCCGCGGCAACGACGCCGGCCACCGCCGTTCCATGCCCGCTTCCTGGGCCCGCCGGATCCGGTCGGGGGTCCGGGTCGCGATCCTCGTACTCCCCGGAGGAAATCGCATCCGGCCGGTCTACAAAATCGTAACCGACCACGTCGTCAACATACCCATTTCCATCGTCGTCCACCCCGTTCAGGTCGCCGCCCTGTTCGGAGGGGTAGGGGTCAAAGCGCCCGTTGTTGTTGAGGTCCTCTTCTTCGTTGATCGCCAGCTGCCCCGCAAGGTCGGGGTGCTCGAGATACACCCCCGTATCGACAACGCCAACCCGAACGGTGGAATCGCCGACCGCTTCCTGCCAGGCCTCAACCGCACCGACGACCTCCAGATGATTGAGGCTGTCGGCCAATATGTTCTCGGGAGAGAGGATCGGGGGATCGCCATTCCGTGGGGGCAATCGATCGGGGGGGACGCTGCGCGATCGATGGGTGAGCGTAAAGGTGACGTTTGGATGGGCGTATGTTACATCGTCCCGTTCCCGCAGCTGGGAAAGCAACTGTTCGAGAGTGGACGAGTCTCGGACAGCGATCTGGAAGGTAGAAGCGAGTGTCCGTTTTGAGGGACCGGAGTCAAGCCGTTCAGAACTGGACGAAAAGACCGCGTTCGCGGTCTGGATTTGCTGCGATGAGGCGGATAATTGGTGGCCCGAAGACTCGGACAGGCGAAGGTGCTTGGCGAGCTCCGAGGACGGGTCGTCGGTCCGGACGATGAGCTCCACCGGTTGCGCAGAGACAGTTTGTCCCCCACAGAAGAGAACACCGCAGGCCAGCACCACTGCGAGTGTCTTTTTTATAGTGAGGGAGTTCTTTTTGCAATAACAGAAATACACTGCCCGAACTACACAATGTGCAGAGCTTTTGAGGTGGCCGTTAGGTTGTCGGCTCCGTCCGAGCGGAGCACCACGATGTCTTCAATGCGAACGCCGTACCCTGCCTCGGGATTGTACACTCCCGGCTCAATCGTAACGCAGACCCCCTCTGGGAGCTCCTCCGACGTTTTGTGCGACACCCGGGGCCATTCGTGCACCTCAAGGCCAATTCCGTGGCCGAGGCTGTGTGAAAAGAGCGATCCGAGCCCCGCGTCCTCAATCACATCTCGGGCCTTCGCATCCAGCCCCTCGCCGGTTATCCCAGCACAGGCGGTGTCGAGGGCACGGGTCTGGGCGTGCCGGACAACCTCAAACGCCGTACGCGCCTCCTCTCCGGGCTCCCCAATTGCAACCGTGCGCGTCATGTCCGACGCATACCCATCCCGAAAGCACCCCATGTCAAGAACCACAAGGTCCCCATCTTGCAGCGCACGGTCCGTTGGACGGGCATGGGGCTGAGCGGCGTGGGGGCCCGAGGCCACGATGGGCGGAAACGCCATCGCATCGGCTCCTTTCTGAAGGTGGCGGTAGGTAACCTCGGCCGCAACCTCACGTTCGGTCACGCCCGCGGACAGAAGCTCTACAATCTCCTCAAAGACGGCGTCCGTAATCCGTTGGGCCCGCCGAATGCGGTCGACTTCCGCCGTCTCTTTCGACGCACGGAGCCTCGTAAGCACCCCTGTCAGCGGCGTCCAGGTCACGTTGGGGAATTGGTCGCGAAGGGCCTGATACCGCGACACGGTCACATCATCGGCCTGCACGCCAATTTGACCATAGGGGGCCAGCAGGTCCTCAGATTCTAGATACGAGAGGAGCCCATCGGTCGTGACATGCACTTCGGCCCCCTCCACTTCCTGGCGGGCCTGGTCCGAATACCGCCCATCGGTGACGAAATGAGCCGTCTCGTCTCCAACGAGGACGACGCCGTTCGTGCCCGAAAACCCACAGGCCCACCGAATATCCGGGAGGTGGCTCAGAAGCAGCGCATCTACGCCAAGTTCTGCACGGCGCGTATACAGTACGGAAAGGCGGCCAGTGGACATGAGACCCAGGGAAGAGATCGTTCAGCGACGGAGAGGAGCACCAACCGCGGGCAGGCCTACTTTTCGCTGGAGCGGTTCGTGTAGTAGTTTGGGGTTTCCTGCGTGATCTCCACATCGTGCGGGTGACTCTCGCGCATGCCGGCCGCCGTCGTCCGCAGGAACTGTCCATTCTGATAGAGCTCCTGGACGGTCTCACAGCCACAATAGCCGAGAGCGGCCTGCAAGCCTCCCTTCATTTGGTGGAGGACTTCAGAGAGCGTTCCACTATACGGCACACGGCCTTCGACCCCCTCTGGGACAAGCTTTTCCAGATCATCTTCCGCGTCCTGGAAATATCGATCCTTACTGCCCGCCCCCATGGCGCCCACCGAACCCATGCCGCGATACGACTTGTATTTTCGGCCCTCGTAAATGATCGTCTCTCCCGGGCTCTCTTCCACCCCGGCGAAGAGGCCGCCGATCATCACCGTACTGGCGCCGGCCGCCAGGGCTTTCGGAATGTCCCCGGTTTGCTTGATGCCGCCGTCCGCAATTACCGGGACGCCCTCCGAGCGAGCCGCCTCGGCGCACTCCATAATGGCCGTCAGCTGTGGGACGCCGACCCCCGCCACCACCCGCGTCGTACAGATGGATCCCGGCCCAATCCCGACCTTCACCCCATCGACGCCGGCCTCAATGAGGTCCTTCGTGCCGTCGGCCGTCCCCACGTTGCCCGCGATGACATCCACCTCTCCATTGAACCGAGAGGAGACGGCATCAACCGTCTCGAGGACGCCCTCGGCGTGTCCGTGGGCCGTGTCCACCACCACAAAGTCAACGCCGACCTCCACCAGCGCCGCGACCCGGTCGAGGACCTGCGCCGTGACGCCCACCGCGGCCCCCACCCGAAGGCGACCGTGATCATCCTTGCAAGCGTCCGGGTGCTTCTGACGCTTGCGAATATCCTTAAATGTGATCAGCCCCTTCAGGTACCCCTCCTCATCCACCACGGGGAGCTTCTCCACCTTGTGATCCTGAAGCACCTGCACGGCCTCGTCCAGGGTCGTGCCCACGGGCACCGTCACCAGGTCGTCCGAGGTCATCATGTTTCGAATCGGCGTATTGCCGTCCAGCTCAAAGCGGACGTCCCGATTCGTCACGATGCCGACCAGCTTCTCCGATTCGTCGACGACGGGGATGCCACCAATCGAGAACCGACTCATCATATCGCGGGCATCCGCCACCGAGTCGTGGGGCGAAATCGTGATCGGGTCCAGGATCATGCCGTTTTCCGAGCGCTTGACGCGGCGGACCTCGGCGGCCTGATCTTCAATCGTCATGTTTTTGTGGAGAACCCCAACCCCTCCCTGCCGCGCCATCGCAATCGCCATGTCGGCCTCCGTCACCGTATCCATGGCGGCCGACAGAATGGGAAGGTTGAGCTTGATGCGAGACGTGAGCATCGCGGAGGTATCCGTCTCCCGCGGCATCACCGACGAGCGGGCAGGAACGAGCAGAACGTCGTCGTACGTCAAGCCCTCTGCCTTAATCTTTCGGTCGAGGACGGACTGAAGGCTTCCGTTGGTCGAGGGGCTGTTGGTGTCCATGAGGCGAAAACTCTTATGGTTGTTCAAGGTCAACACGTTCGCGAAGGGCACGCACCTCCCGTTTGGCGAGGCGGCGCCACTGCCCACGTTGCAACTCGCCCGCGGTGAGCGTCGCGTACTTGGCCCGCTCCAGCTGCACAATGGTGTGGCCGAGCGCCTCCATCATGCGACGGATCTGGCGATTCCGTCCCTCGTGCAGTTCCAGCGCGATGTCCGTCTTCGACTGTACATCCAGGTACGCCACCTGATCGGCCGAGGCGGGGCCGTCGTCCAAAGAAACTCCACGACGGAGACGATCGATTTCGTGGGGCTTGATCCGTTTCTGCGTGCGGACGTAATAGATTTTCGGGATCTCATAGCGGGGATGCATGAGGCGGTGGGCGAGGTCCCCGTCGTTGGTCATCAGCAGGACACCCGTCGTATTTCGGTCCAGACGCCCGACCGGGAAGAGTCCGGCCGGGTTCTCGTCGGAGACCCCCAGAACATCCAGCACAGTCTGCCGCCCCTTCGGATCGTCGGTCGTGCTAATGGTGTCCTTGGGCTTGTTCATCAGGTAGTACTCGAGACTGGTAAGCGACACCACCTCCCCATCAACGGTCACCGTCTGGCCGTCATACACCTGAGTGCCATGCTGTGTGACGCGCTCCCCGTCGATCTCCACACGGCCCTCCTCTACGAGCTGATCGGCATCGCGCCGGGAGCAATAGCCCGAGCGCGAGATGTACTTGTTAATCCGCATGCCATCGTCCGCTCGATCCTGAGAAGCCATGGAGGCACGGAAGGTCTCGAGTTCTAAAAAGCGCGATACGAACTTAATCCGTGGGCGCCGGCGAGGGTCCATCCGTCGATCCGTCATCCGTATTTTCTTCTCTTCCTGCCTTCTCTTCTTCTGCGGTGGCCTCCTCCCCCGTGACCGCGGCGGGCACCTCCAAGTCGCTGTCGTCCTCCGCGTCGAGGCGGAGCAGTTTGGCCCGTTCCTCATCGAACGCCGGATCATCTAGCAGTTCTTCCACCTCCCGCAGCGTGGGAAGGCTCTCAAGGTCACTCAGACCAAATTCCTCCAGAAAGCGATCCGTCGTGCCGTATAGCAACGGGCGCCCCATCGAGTCGGCACGCCCCTCCACGTCGAGCAACCCTCGATCGAGAAGTTTCCGAATCGCATAGTCCGAGTTCACTCCCCGCACAAAATCGACCTCGGGACGAGTGACCGGCTGGCGATAGGCCACCACGGCCAGGGTTTCCATCAGGGACTGCGAAAGGCTGGTCTCGTGCTCGTCCACAAAGAGTGTTTTGACGAATGGCGAGACGGACGACCGGGTCGCCAACCGGTAGCCTCCGCCCCATTCGTGCACCTCGTAGACCCGGCCAGTCTCCTCGTACGTTTCGTTCAGCGAGCGTAGCACCGACTCAATGGCCTCTGCCGACGGACGATCTCGGCCCGTGACCTCCGCAAAAATATCGGCAATCTGTTCGAGTGTGACGGGCTCGTCGGCCGAAAAGAGAATAGCCTCGGCTGCCTCGGTCAACGTGTGGTCCGCGTCCCCGTCGGGGACAGGGGCCTCCCGTTCAGCGCTGTCGGCGGAAGAATGCTCCATTCTCAGGGGGATGGTTATACAGGCATTTTATTGCAATAACGGAATTAACTCTCGTGAGAGCCATCGGCCTCCTCATTCTCGGACGCCTTCGGGCGAACGTCGAGCGCCTGCTCATTGGCCTGGAACGCCTCTTCCGCCTGCGCCTCCACCCTGAAGTCGCCTGTCTGCGCCGCTCGGTCGGGCAGGTGGAGGCGGATGTAGTGCTGGCGCGCGAGCTCAAGAACCGCCAGAAAGGTGGCGATCACAAATCCCTTCGAGCGCCCACGCACAAGGGCTCGGAAGGACCTTTCCGATCCGGTTTGAATCTGATCGAGAACGTATCGCTGCTGATCTTCAACAGAATGCTGAACCGGATCGATCTCGTGAACGGGGGCCGCCTCGTCCTCCTCATCCGCGGACAATAAGTCTCCGAGCGCCTCAACCAGGTCGTACACGGAGGCGTCGATGGCCGCCTCATGGTCTTCCTCGACGCGCTCGCGGACGGCGGAAGCGTCTCCCCGGGTGAAGTGCTCGCGTCGCTGTTCGCGATGGGTGCGAAGCTGGTCCGCCGCTTCTTTGAAGCGCACATACTCCAGAAGACGCTCGACGAGCTCGCGACGCGGGTCCACCGCATCGCCCTCCCCTCCCTCCTCGTCGGACGGAAGGAGCATCTGCGCCTTGATGTTAATCAGCAAGGCGGCCATGTACAGAAAGTCGCCGACCCCATCCAGGTCAATCTCTTCCAGCACCCGAACGTAGGCGAGGTACTCGTCGGTAATGCGCGCGATGGGGATGTCGTAGATGTCGATTTCATCCCGCTTAATAAAGAACAGCAGGAGATCCATCGGCCCCTCAAACTGCTGCAGCTCAACACGATACATCGCGGACCCTAGATTCAAACAGGAGGATGCGGCGGATCACCGACCCGGCCAAAAGGGCGGATCAACGGGCGTCGGCGTAGCCCTGCGGGTGCCGGCGGTGCCACTCCCAGGCGCTGGCAATAATGTCTTCCAGGGCGTCGTGCTGGGGGTTCCAGCCCAGCTCGTCCCGGATGCGGTCGCTGCTCGCAATGAGCATCGCCGGATCCCCCGGGCGGGGCGCCCCCTCCTCGGCGGGAATCTCTTTGCCCGTTACCTGTCGGGCCGTGTCAATGACCTCTCGTACACTGTATCCCTCTCCATTGCCAAGGTTGTAGACGCGGCTTCCCTGGTCGAGGGCCCCGAGGGCCAGGATGTGTGCCTGCGCCAGATCCAGCACGTGCACAAAGTCGCGCACACACGTCCCATCCGGCGTGTCGTACTCGTCGCCGTAGATGACAATCTTATCACGCTGGCCCAGGGCCACCTCCAGCACGATGGGAATGAGGTGAGTCTCCGGGTCGTGGTCCTCCCCCCGATCGGGAGACGCCGCGCCCGCGGCGTTGAAGTAGCGGAGGGCCGCGTATCGGAGTTTATCTCGATCATCGAGCCAGTGCAACGTCCGCTCGAGAATGTGCTTGGACTCTCCATAGGGACTGCCGGGATCAATGCGCTCCGACTCGTCGATCGGGATCTGGGTCGGCTCCCCAAACAAATTCGCCGTCGAGGAGAGAATGAAACGATCTACCCCATGGTCCACCGCCGAGCGGATCAGGTTAAGCCCGTAGCGGACGTTTTCGTTTAGGTACAGGAGCGGCTGCTCCATGGACTCTCCCACGAGGGTGTGAGACGCAAAGTGCATAATGGCCGAGGGGTCGTGCTCGGCCATCACCGCATCCACGTGCTCCCGGTCGGCGAGGTCGCCCTCAACAAAGTCAGCCGCCTCGTGAACCGCCGCCCGGTGGCCCTGCGACAGGTTGTCAAACACCACAACCTCATGTCCATCGGCGATCAGCTCCTGGGTGACGGCACTTCCAATGTACCCGGCGCCCCCCGTTACGAGAATTCTCATAGAGCGTGTGTAGGATGGTTGTAGAACAAAAACCAGATGGCCGTGCCCGAAGAAGGACCCGGAGGGGGAGATACGCGAAAGGCGAGAGCCGAGTGGCCCTCGCCCGTACGCGCAAGGTCAAATGAGGAGAGGCTCCCGTCCGGTCGGAGGTGCTATTCCTTTTCTCCGTTTTCTTCGGGAAGGAACGGCTTGCGGGTGAGTCGCATCTTTCCGTCGTCCTTCACTTCCAGGAGATGCACCTTCACCTTGTCACCGACCTGCAGGTGATCCTCAACGTTTTCCACGTACTCGTGGGAAATCTCCGAGACGTGAAGCAGGCCGGTGCGCTCCGGCATAATCTCGATAAAGGCGCCGAAATCCCGGATGCCCTTCACCGTTCCGATGTAGTCTTCTCCTTCCTCGGGAACGGCCACAATTTGCTTCACGCGCTCGATGGCGGCCTGCGCATCTTCCTTGTTCGTCGCCGCGATCGTGACGATTCCGACGCCCTCGTCTTCCTCGACCGCAATCTCGGTGTTGGTTTCCTTCTGAATGCTCTTCACTACCTTGCCGCCGGGCCCAATCACGGCGCCGATGCGGTCCGGGTCGATCGTGAGCTTGGTCAGGCGCGGAGCATACCTGGAGAGGTCTTCGCGCGGCTCGGCGATGGTCTCCTGCATGCCGTCGAGGATCTTGTGCCGGGCGTCCCGCGACTGGCGGAGGGCCTTCAGCATCACGTCGCGCGAGAGCCCCTCGATCTTCATATCCATCTGGCAGGCGGTGATGCCGTCCCGCGTGCCCGTGATCTTGAAGTCCATGTCGCCCAGGTGGTCTTCCTGACCGAGAATGTCGGTCAGCACCCGCGTCTCGTCGTTGTGCTGCACAAGCCCCATTGCAATGCCGGCCACCGGCTTCTCAATGGGAACGCCCGCGTCCATCAGGGCAAGGCTCCCGGCGCACACGCTCGCCATCGACGACGAGCCATTCGACTCCATGACGTCGGCGTTGATGCGAATCGTGTAGGGAAATTTGTCCTGCGTGGGAATCATCGGACGCAGAGCACGCTCCGCGAGCATGCTATGCCCGATTTCGCGGCGCTTCGGCCCGCGGAGGTAACTGGCCTCCCCAACGGAGAACGGGGGGAACCGATAATGGAGATAAAAGCTCTTGTCCTCCTGATCAAAGACCTCGTCGACGGCCTGCACATCTTCGGAGGTCCCCAGCGTGACGGATCCCAGAACCTGGGTTTCGCCCCGCGTAAAGATGGCCGAGCCGTGCACCCGCGGAAGGTACCCCACCTCCATCCAGAGGTCGCGGACATCGGTGAGGCCTCGCCCATCGATGCGACGCTCCTCCTCCACGATCATGGAGCGCATCTCGTCCTTCTGCACCTGCTCAATGGCGTCCTTCACGTCGGAGGCCGTGTAGCCCTCGTCCGTCTCATCGTCGTCTCCCAGCACCTCGTCCACCGCCTCGGATTTTACGGTGTCGATGCCCTGGTAGAATTTTTCCTTGCTGTACTGTCCCCGAATCTTCTCAGCAATCTTCGATCCGTACCGGTCTCGCATCCGCTGCACGAGCGCCTCGGGCACAACGTCGGCCTCCCACTCAAACGGCTCGGGCTCGCCGTATTTCTCAACGAGTCGATGCTGCCCCTTGCAGAGGCGCCGAATGGAGCGGTGCGCCTCGTCCAGCGCATCAATCATCGACTCCTCACTGATCTCGTCGGCCTCGCCCTCGACCATCACCAGGGCGTCTTCTTTTCCGGCCACGACCAGGTCCATGTCACTCTCCTCGGTCTGCTCCATCGTGGGGTTCACGATGAACTCTCCGTCGATGCGCCCCACGCGGACTTCGGCAATCGGGCCCTGGAACGGCGCCCCGGAGAGCATGAGGGCCGCCGAGGCACCCACCCCGGCCACCACGTCGGCGTCATAGTCCGGGCCGGCCGAGATGACGAAGTTGACCAGATGCACGTCGTTGTAGAACCCGTCCGGGAAGAGCGGGCGGACCGCACGGTCAATAAGGCGCGACGTCAGGGTTTCCTTGTCCGTCGGACGCCCCTCGCGCTTGATGAAGCCGCCCGGCACCTTTCCTCCGGCGGCAAACTTCTCGCGATAGTCGACGGTGAGGGGAAAGAAGTTCGTCTCCTGCACCGAGTCGCTAATCGTGGCGGTGGAGAGCACCATGGTGTCCCCCATGCGCACCACGACCGACCCATTGGCCTGCTTCGCAATGCGCCCGGTTTCCAGCGAAAGAGAGCGCTCAGGTGCAAATTCGATTTCTTCAATTGTCGCGTCCGGCTTCATATGTCTCTACGAATGCACTCAACAAGTTACGAATAGGGGGGCGTCGGGCAGTCCCAACCGTCCCATGAGCCCCAGTATACCAATCGGCCTCCCGGTCACGGGACGCCGATTGGGCACGGGACTATTTGCGGAGATTCAGCTCATCGATGACGGAGCGATACCGCTCAATCTCATTTTCTTGAAGGTAATTGAGCAGGCGCCGACGCTTCCCCACCAGTTTCAGGAGGCCGTGCCGGGTGGAGTTGTCGTTCGGATGATCCTTCAGGTGCTCCGTCAGATTTTCGATGCGCTTCGTGAAGATGGCGATCTGGACCTCGGGAGTGCCCGTGTCGTTCGGGCCATTGCCGAAGTGATCGATGATTTCCTGTTGTTCTTCTTGTGTAATCATTGTCGTGCGGTGTGGGTACCTCTTTAGATTATGCCATGCTAAAGAAGAAACCGCGATAACCGCCGGGGAGGCCACCGGAGTGGGGTCCTGCGCGCCTCCCAGGTGATCAGTCACGATCTTCTAGAACACGTTTACAATGCTGTTCGTCTTCTGATAGTTGCGTGGCGAGTGCGTCGGCGGAAGCAAATTTCTGTTCGTCTCGCAATCTTTGCATGAACTGTACAGTCAGGGTCTCTCCGTACAGGTCCCCCTCGAAATCCAGAAGATGCACCTCTACGGTCACATCCATCTCATCGAAGGTGGGCCGGTGGCCAATATTCAACATCCCGGGCGTCTTCTCGCCATCTGGAAGCCGCACCCAAACGGCATAGACGCCCCTCTTGGGCACGAGTTTTCGCGAATCGGGAATGGAGAGATTGGCGGTCGGAAACCCAATCGTGCGGCCTCGGCCCTCTCCCCGCGCCACCGTCCCCGACAGCTGGTACGGACGGCCCAGCAACTCCGCCGCGCGCTGCACGTCCCCTTCCCCAACCCGCTCGCGAATCATGCTCGAGGACACCACATCGGGCCCCACCTCCCGCGGAGGAATAACGTCGACGTCGAAGCCGTGAGTGGTTCCCAACTGTTTGAGAAGGTCCACGTCCCCGGCACGCTTGCGCCCAAAGCGGTGGTCGTACCCGACGGTGATTTCCTGGAGGCCGATGCGGCGAACCAGCACCTCCTGCACGTACTCCTCCGGCGAGATCTGCGCGAAGGTCAACGAGAACGGAATGACGACCAGCCGGTCGACCCCCAGATCAGATAGCAGGGAGGCACGCTCCTGTACCGTTGTCAGAAGGGGCACGTCCTCATCGTGCACAACCGACCGCGGATGCGGGTCGAACGATACCACCGTGCTCGTTCCGTCTTGCGCCTGCGCCCGTTCAAGCAGATAGTCGACAATGGCCTGGTGGCCGCGATGGACTCCGTCAAACGTCCCCACCGTCACAATCGAACGGGGATCCTGCGAGATATTCTCCCAGCCAATCTCACATGTCATGGGTGTGCCGCATCATCCGTGAGAGCGAGTACGAGCGCGTCAAGCGACCAGGCGTCGGAGACGTGGTAGGGACCAATCGCCGTCCGCCGGAGGGCCGTGAGGTGTGCGCCCACCCCAAGGTCCGCCCCAACGTCGCGGGCAAGGGCCCGGACGTAGGTGCCCTTCGAGCACGTCAGGCGGAACTGGAGAGTCGGGGGAGACCAGTCGAGAAGGTCGAAGGTCTCCAGCCGCACGCGGCGCGGCGGTCGCTCCACCGTTTCTCCCCGGCGGGCCTTCTTGTAGAGGCGCTCCCCGTCGACGTGCACCGCCGAATACATGGGCGGGGTCTGCCAGAACGACCCGACGTAGCGCTGGCACGCCGCGGCGATCTGCGGGCGCGTCAGGGACGACGGATCCGTCCTCTCCACCACCTCCGTCTTGGCGTCGTGCGACCGCGTCCGTTCCCCCAGTCGCATCGTCCCCTCGTATGTCTTGTCGTGGTGCATGAAGGCCGCCTGCAGGCGCGTGGCGGGGCGGGCCACCAACACAATCAACAGGCCGGTCGCCATGGGGTCGAGGGTGCCGGAATGCCCAACCTTCTCAATCCCAGTGGCCTGTTGGAGTGCGTTGACGACATCCCGCGAGGTCGCCCCCTTCGGCTTCTCGACAAGGACGGCCGCCCCGTCCGCGGGCGACGAAGGCACCTCGGACGCCCGGTACACAATCTCCGGGGGAATGTCACGCTGGGCGGCGCTGGAGGGCACAGGTGCAAAAGGCGACTCTGGTGAGTACGGCGAAACGCCCCCGGTCGGCCCGCTACGCGGATCCGGTGTCCTCGTCCGGCGGCTCAGGATCCGAATCGGTCGTGCGTCGGCTCCTCTCCGCCTGGATGCGGTCAAAGAGCGACTCCATCCGCTTCGCCTTCTGGAACGACTCGTCCAGGAAGAACTTGAGCTCGGGGATTTCTTTGACCTGATGGCGAATCCGGGACGCAAGCTTGCTCCGAATTTCGGAGGTGAGCGCCTTCAGTTGCTCAAAGGTGGCCTGACGCTTCTCAGACGTATCCCCCATCACACTGGCGTACACGTAGGCAATCGAAAGGTCGCCCGTCACCCGTGCATGGGTGATCGTCACCATGGGCTGCAGCTGATCGGCGTACTCCCGCTGCAAGATACGGGCCACCTCTCGCTGCACAAGTTCGGCCACGCGTTCGGTGTGAATGCTCATGGGACCATCAGAAATGCAACAAAAACGACGGCCCGGTGGACGGACCGGGGAAAGAGATCAGAGCGTCCGCTCTACACCTCAAGCTCGCGCTTCTCTTCGACCACGACGTAGGTCTCAAATTCATCGTCGACCTTGATGTCGTCGTAGTTCTCGATCGAGATCCCGCATTCGTATCCGTTCTGGACCTCCTTCACATCCTCCTCGAACCGCTTGAGCGACCCAATCTGCCCCTCGTACTGCACCACTCCGTCGCGAACGACGCGGACGCGGTGGTTGCGGTTGACCGTGCCTTCGGTCACGTAGCCGCCGGCCACGGTTCCCACATTCGGCACGCTGAACGTGTCGCGCACCTCGACGCGGCCCTTGGTCTCTTCGCGCCGTTCGGGCGAAAGGAGTCCTTCGAGGGCGTCGCGAACATCCTCGATGGCGTCGTAGATGACCGAGTACGCACGGATGTCCACCTCTTCGCGACTGGCGGCCTCACGCGCCCCGGACGTCGGACGGACCTGGAACCCGAGGATGATCGCGTCGGAGGCCCGGGCGAGCATCACGTCGCTTTCTGTGATGGCGCCCACGCCACTGTGGATGATGTTTACGGCCACCTCGTCGGTCTTCAGCTTGAGGAGCGCGTCGGAGAGCGCCTCAACCGATCCGCCCACGTCGGCCTTCACAATGAGGTTGAGCTCGTGGAATTCGCCTTCCGCCATCCGGCGGCTGACCTGGTCGAGCGACACCTGGCTCTTGCGCCGAAGCTCCTGCTCGCGGTGGATGCGCTGCCGCTCTTGCGCCAGGTCTCGGGCCTCCCCTTCGTCCTCCATCGCGATAAACTGATCGCCTACCTCGGGCGACCCGTCGCACCCGAGCACGAGGTAGGCGATCAGTTTATCGCGATGGAGGACGAAGGGGAGGCCCGAGAC
>NCRB01000003.1 GCA_002894665.1 Salinivenus iranica | reverse complement strand
CCGACAGCTGCTGCACGAGCGCCCGGTCGCCGAACTGGTCCTGCGCAGCCCGGCGGGCCTGCAGGACACGCCAGCAGGCGTACGCCGCGACCGGCACGGCGAACAGCGCCCACGCAAAGGTTGGGTGCAGCCAGGACATCTTCGGATTTTGGCGTTTGGATTGGGGATTTTGGATTGGACCCTGCCGCATCGCTCCCTCCCGCCCTCAACCCCCCTCAACTCTCGATTCTCTACTCTCAACTCTCGCATTCTCTACCCTCAACTCTCACATTCAGGGGAAGCGCCGGAGAAGCGTCGTCGACAACACCACATCCAGCAGCACGAGCAGCGCCGCCGGGCCTAGGAACCAGGCGTACGTCTCGCGCCGGTCGGTGTACACGCGCTCTTCGACCTCCGTGGTTTCCAGCTCATCAATTTCGTCGTAGATGTCGCGGAGGGCCTCTTTGCTCGTGGCCGAAAAGTACCGCCCGCCCGTGGTGGTCGCCACGGTGCGCAGCATCTGCTCGTCGATTCCGGCCTCGCCCGGCTGCCGCTCCGCGGATTGCCCTTGCGAAGGGGACTCCACCCCTTCCGACGACCCCACCCCGATGGCGTAGACCCGCACGTCGAGGGCCTGGGCAATCTCGGCGGCGGTGGCCGGGTCCATTTCGCCCCGGTTGTTGCGGCCGTCGGTGAGCAGGATCACCACCTTGCTTTCCGACTCGGTGTCTCGGAGACGGTTCACGGCGGTGGCGAGGGCCGTGCCCACGGCGGTGCCGTCCGTGACGCGGCCGATGCGCGTCCGCTCCAGCATGCGCCGCAGAAATCCGTAGTCGAGCGTCAGGGGCACCTGCGTGTACGCCTCCGCCGCAAAGACGATGAGCCCCACACGGTCCGAGACGCGCCCCTCCACGAACGACCCGGCCACGTCGCGCGCCGCCTCAAACCGGTTCGGCTGAAAGTCCTCCGCCCGCATCGAGGAGGACGTGTCGAGCGTGAGCATGATGTCGATCCCTTCGGCCGTCTTCGTGCGGGTGACGTCCTCGACCTGTGGCCGGGCCAGCGCCACGATGCCGAGCGTGAGGGCCGCGAGGCGAAGGACCGCCGGCAGCCCGCGCAGCCGCACCCGCCACGACGCCGGGACGGCCCGGGCCAGGCTCACGTCGCTGTACCGGAGGCCGCGCGTGCCCTGCCAGCGCCACCACCGCCACGCCCCGAGGAGGGGCACGACTAGCAGCAGCCACAGCACGTACAGATTCGCAAACGTCACGAACAGAAAATCGGCGTGTGGACAGGTAGGGTGAAACACCGCCCGTTGCCCCGAGGCGGCCCTCCTCGGGCCCTTCCTCGCCCCTACGCGTCGTGGGGGGCCGCGACGGCATCGCGAAGGGACGGAAGCACCGCGCCGGCCGTCTCCCGAATCGACTCGTCGACGGCCTCGGTGATGCCCGTGGTGTCCGGATTAATCTCGGCGACGTAAGCCCCGTGCTCCTGGGCCACAAGGGGAAGGCGCGCCGCCGGGTACACCACAGCGCTCGTGCCCACGCTCAGCAACACATCGGCCCGCTCCGCCGCCGTGCCCGCCCGCTCGATCGCGGCGGGGGGCAGCTGCTCCCCAAACCACACCACGTCGGGGCGGATGAGGCCGTCGCACTCCGGACACCGGGCCGGGACGCCCTCCGCAATGGCCGCATCCACGGTGCTCGCCTCCGCGGGCCGCTCGCAGTCCATGCAGTAGTTGTGCGTGATGTTGCCGTGGAGCTCTACCACGTCCGAACTTCCGGCGCGGGTGTGGAGGGCGTCCACGTTCTGCGTGACCACCGTCAGGGCGTCAATGTGCGTCTCCAGGTCGGCCAGCGCCCGGTGCGCAGCGTTCGGCTCGGCCTCTTCGACGAGCTGGCGGCGGTGGCGGTACCAGCCCTGCACCAGCTCGGGGTTGTCGAGGAAGGCCTCCACGTTGGCCAGCTCCTGCGGGTCGAATTTCTCCCAGAGGCCGTCGGGGTCGCGGAAGGTGGGGATGCCGCTCTCCGCACTGATGCCGGCCCCGGTCAGGACCACCACCCGGGATGCGGAGGCCAGGCGGTCGACAAGGGTGTCGCTGAAGGCAGGCATGAGGGTGGGGAGTTTCGAGAACAACGGTGCGCATAAACGCCCCCGGCCCCGGATCGCTCCGTATCGAATCAGTGCGGTGCCGCCGATGCCGAGGCGACGCCGTCGATCGGTGTCGCGTCGGCGGCGTCCTGCAGGGCCTCGATCGCCGCGCGGGCGTGGCGGACGGTGTCCTTCGTGGCGTCGGCGCCGGGCCGAACGCCCGCAAATTTTACGAGGTCGGCCCGGGTGAGCACGACCTCCACGCGCGTCGTGGCGTCGTCTGGCAGGTCGGATCGCGCCTTCAGGGCGGCAACCACCTCGCGCGTCGTCCGCTCCCGGGCCGCCACGTTCAGCTCGTGGGCGAGATAGGTGCGGAGGATGTCGGCAAGCTCTACGTAGAACGGCTTGAGGACGTCGCGGTCCTCCAGGTCGGCGGACGCAGCGAGCGAGCGGAGGCGGGTCTGGGCCGTCTCGTAGGGGGAGGCCTCGACGGCCTGCTGCGCCTCGTCGTTGGGCGACGGGGCGGGCTGCTGCCACCACCAGTACGCCCCACCGGCCACCAGCGCGGCCCCCAGCCCGCCCCACAGCAGCCACGCCCATACGGGGCGCGGGAAGGGCGCCAGGGGCTGGCCCGAGCGGAGGCCGGTGGCGTCGGCCCCCACCACCGACGCGACGCGGACGAGGCGGGGCGGCGTGGCCGCCGTGGTCGTATCCGGCCCCATGATGCCCCGTACCTGCAGCGACGGCACCCGCACGCGGTCGAGGGCAAACGTCGTCACCTCATACGTCACGCTGTCCACGGCCCGTCCGTCGCCGAGGGGCCGCGTGCCGAGGGCCCCGCGGCCCAGCACCTCCAGCCCGCCAAAGCGGGCGGTGTCGCCCCCGGGAAACCGCACCGTGGCCCCCTCGTCGTGTTCGGCCGCCAGGGTCAGACGAAAGCGCTCGCCGATCCGCACCGTGTCGGCCGAAACGCGGGCGGTCACGTCGAACAGCGGCTGGGCCGGGGCGGGCCGGAGCAGCCCCCCGCCGGCCAGCACGCCCCCAGCGATCCAGAGGGCCATCACGCCAAGACGAAAGACATCCATCACGCGGGGGTGGGTGGGGCGGGCGGCGGCTAGGCCCGCCGGTTGCGCTCGCGGAAGAACTCGATCAGGGGCTCCAGGTAGTCGGTGTCCGTGCGCACCGGCACGTGGGGTACGCCGGTCCGCCGGAGCTTGGCGGTGGTGCGCTCGCGACGGGCCCGCACCTCGTCCGCAAAGGCCTGGCGGGCCGCCGGGTCGTCCGTGTCGAGGGTCACGGTCTCCCCCGTCTCGGCGTCCGTCAGATCAACCAGGCCAATGGGGGGCAGTTCCTCCTCGCGCCGGTCGCGCAGCTCCACGGCCACCGTGTCGTGGCGCCGGGCCGCCGCGCGCAGCATCGTCTCGTAGCCCGTGTCGAAGAAATCACTCACCAGCACCAGCACGGACGGACGGCGCAGGATGCGAAGCACGTGCTGCAGTGCCCCACTGATGTCAGTGCCGCGTGCGGTCGGCTCGGCCGTGAACAGCTCGCGGATGCAGCGCAGCACGTGCCGGCGCCCGGTCCGCGGCCGCACAAATCCCTCGATCTCGTCGGAGAAGAGCAGCAGGCCCACCTTGTCCTGGTTGAGCACGGCACTGAAGGCCATCACGGCACAGATTTCGGCGGCCATGTCGCGCTTTAGCGCCCCCTCCGACCCGAAGTTCTCGGAGGCGGACACGTCGACGCACAGCATGACGGTCTGCTCGCGCTCCTCCTCAAAGACCTTCACGTAGGTCTCGTCCATCCGCGCCGACACGTTCCAGTCGATGGTGCGGATGTCGTCGCCCACCTGGTAGGGGCGCACCTCGGCAAACTCAATGCCCCGCCCCTTGAAGGCGGACCGGTACTCCCCGCCGAATACGTCCTCCACCACGCCGCGGGTGCGCACTTCGAGACGTCGGATTTTCTCAAACAGGCCGTCGGGGATCATGGGCCGGGGACCGATTGCGCAAGAACGAGCCGTCCCCGCCTCAACGCACCGCCCCGACACCACGTTCACTATTCCGGCGAGGGGGGTGAGACTACTGATTTGTCGCACAGCGACAGGGATGGCAAGGGGACTTTCAATCCTCATCCCCCCGGTGAGGGGGGATGCTACGATTTTGGCAGGGACAGACGAAACGCCCGGCGAGCTCTTTCAATCCTCATCCCCCCGGTGAGGGGGGATGCTACGCGCATCCAAGCGGCAGACGTCGCGGAGGTGTGCCAATCTTTCAATCCTCATCCCCCCGGTGAGGGGGGATGCTACATGGAGCCCGGCCTTGAACTCGGGGCCGTACTCAGCTTTCAATCCTCATCCCCCCGGTGAGGGGGGATGCTACAAGCGGGCGTTTCAGTCCGTCACGCTCAACCCGCACTTTCAATCCTCATCCCCCCGGTGAGGGGGGATGCTACGTCCACATCTGCTCCAGCTTGCCGGAGTGCCGTGCCTTTCAATCCTCATCCCCCCGGTGAGGGGGGATGCTACACGCTTGGCGGGGCCGAGACGATGGCCACGCTGGTCTTTCAATCCTCATCCCCCCGGTGAGGGGGGATGCTACTTGACCACCTCCTCCCGGCCCATCTCGATGCTGAACTTTCAATCCTCATCCCCCCGGTGAGGGGGGATGCTACCGCCGGGCGATCGTGCAGGACCTCGTGACGGCGGCAATCTTTCAATCCTCATCCCCCCGGTGAGGGGGGATGCTACCACGCCGTCCCCTCCCGCTTGGCATGAGAAGCAGTCTTTCAATCCTCATCCCCCCGGTGAGGGGGGATGCTACCTCGCTGGCCGGCTCAAACGGCGCGTTTTCGACGACCTTTCAATCCTCATCCCCCCGGTGAGGGGGGATGCTACTATCAAGCATTGCGATCACCTCGATCCTGGTCGTAACTTTCAATCCTCATCCCCCCGGTGAGGGGGGATGCTACAATGGGTTGAACGTACATTGAGCCCGTCTCTGCCTCTTTCAATCCTCATCCCCCCGGTGAGGGGGGATGCTACTCGTCGCAAAGGCCCCCAGCCCCACCATGAGGTCGGCCTTTCAATCCTCATCCCCCCGGTGAGGGGGGATGCTACCCGCGGGCACGGACTTGGTTACAACCTACGACACAACCTTTCAATCCTCATCCCCCCGGTGAGGGGGGATGCTACACCATCGCAAGCGCCACCTGCTCCGCTGACGGGTCGGCTTTCAATCCTCATCCCCCCGGTGAGGGGGGATGCTACGAGATGACGTTTCGCTTAAGCCCCGAGGTCGCATCCCTTTCAATCCTCATCCCCCCGGTGAGGGGGGATGCTACGCCCTCCAGCCGGGCAAGGGCCGTCTCGTCGTCACCCTTTCAATCCTCATCCCCCCGGTGAGGGGGGATGCTACCGTACCCTCATAATCTTCTGTGGAGCACGGACTTGCAAGGCCGATTTCGCAGACCCCGGCCAACAGCCATACCAGGCGAATACTAGAAACTTTTTTGCTGGCCTCAACACTTTGTGTATCAGTTAATTACACTATTTCGAAGGCCCCCACGAGGTTTCGCACTCATTGTGGTTGTCGTTTCTCATGTACTCGCACGAATCCGGGCTCCTCACACGGCCCACTTGTAGAACCGATCCCCAGAATCATTCGGCACTCGCGCTACAGAACCAGCGGATCCTCGAAATCCATCGTGTCGTCCACGCCCCACGTCTCAATCGTCTCGTCGGCTGGCTGCGCAAGGCGGTACAGACGTAGGCTGTCTTCCTCTTCTTCGATGATGCCCGTAAGGTCGTCGACCAACTGTTCATATTGGGCCGTCGACACGGTGCACTCAAAAACAGACTGCTGCACGCGTTGACCGTAGTTGGTGCAGGCCTGGGCCACGTGACGCAGTCGACGGCGCCCTTCGGCATCGGTGGTCGAGACATCGTAGGTTACGAGGAGGTCCATTACTACCGAACAAGATAGGGAACGTACCGATCGAGATCGCCTCGGAGATGGCGGGCCAGCAGGCGAGCCTGCGCGTGTGGAAGCAGGCCGACCTCCATTTCCTGATCGAGCACCGGGTGGGTGACCGTGTCTTTCTTTCGCTCCTGGTAGGCCACGAGCACCGTCTCGCGCCCGTCATCGTTTAACAACACGGCCCCACCGTCTCGTTCTCGGAAGTCGCCGGGAGTCAACTGGCGTCGGTTCACGAGCGTGAGGGCCAGGCGGTCGGCCAGCGGGGCTCGGAACTCTTCCATGAGATCGAGCCCGAGCGACGGCCGTCCGGGCCGGGCCGCGTGGAGAAACCCCACCTGTGGATCGAGCCCCACCCCTTCGGCGGCCGCTGCACAGTCGTTGCACAACAAGGTGTACAGAAACGAGAGAACAGCATTGAGGCGATCGCGCGGAGGGCGTCGCGTTCGCTCGGTGAACGAAAACGCATCGGCCTGCTGCCGAACGAGGTGGGAGAACACCTCAAAATAGACGGTGGCGGCGGTTCCTTCGTGTCCTCGAATGCCGTCGAGTGTCGTTTCGTCCTCGAGTGCCGACAGGCTCCGCGCGAGGCGCTGCTTGGCGTCGTTCAGGGCCTCTGTTGCGCTCGCCTGGTCGGCACGCCGGGCGGCCCGCACCACGAGCCGTCGGGTATTTTTCACTTTGCCCGCCACAACGGCCCGTGCAATTTCCCGAGCGGCATCGGCTTCCTCCGCCTGCCGGTGTTGAGCTTTCCGCAGGAGCACGTTGCCGGTCTGCGGCCCCACCATGCGAGCCCGGAAGCGGCCGGTGTGAGTCATAAACACAACGGCGCGTCCGTCGTCGGCACAGCGCCCCAGAAGGGCGGGCGACACGAGTACATCTCCGAACGCAACGATGGCGCCGAGGTGGTGGAGGGGAATCTGGGCTTTCGTCTCGTCGTCCACCTCCATTCGCACCGTGTCGTGATCGAGGTGCAGGTAGGCCCTACGAGTAGTGACGTAGAGCGTGTTGAGTAACTGACGCACGGCAGTGTCGAATTGGGAGGGAGAAATGGAGAATCCGGAATGAACGCCCGCCCCTCACCGCTGCGTTACTCTTCGGCGGTGAAGAGACGATCGGTTTCGCGGCGCTGGCGCGCAGGAGTGTCCACAGCGTCGGGCATGCACACCGTCTGCAAGGAGCACGGCGGACAGCGATCGTCGTTGACGGGCGGTGGCACGGTCTGCTTGCGTAGCTGCGTGCGCACGGCATCGATCACCGCCCGCGTATCGGCCCGCAGCTGCTCGCCGAAGGCCACCTCCTGTCGGCGGTGCGATTTCGTGTGGTAAAGCGCCCCGGCTGGCACGCTGCGACCCGTCATCTCTTCCAGACACAGCGCCTGCGCACAGAGCTGGATGCGGCCGGGCTCGTGGCGTCGCGTCGTGCCGTGCTTGTACTCGACCGGGTACGGGGTGCCGTCGTCAAATTCCACCACGTCGGCCCGACCGGTGAGCCCCCATTCGTCCGAGTACAGCGGAAGCGCCCGCTCCACACGCACGTCGTCGCGGATCTCCGTCTCCGGCTCATCGGCGCGACGGTGGTCCCGATTGCCGCGCAGGGTATACACGTTCTCCTCGTAGCTCTGCTCGACGTGGATGAGCGCGCACTGCCGGGGGCAGTAGGCGTAGTGCTCCAGGGCCGAGATCATGAGGCGGGGCTTCGGAGCGTCGGGCATAGAACTTTGGAATCAGTGGAAGAAGACGCGCCCGTCGCCCTCAACCAAGGACACGAGTCAGTGTAACGCCGTCCGGAAGGCCCTTCTCGTCGATTGTCACATTGTAGTGATCGAACTCGCGCGGAGCCTCCACGTCAGCTGTCAGGTCGGCCTCCACACGGTCAAAGAGCGTATGAGCGGGTGCGTTGCCGAGGGGATCCTCGTGCGAGAAGACGTAGAGCCCGCGGAGCGCCATAAAGCCGCGGGAGGCCGATCGGTCCAGCTCCCATCCCATCTGCAGGGCCTGCCAGAAGAGTCGGAGGTCGTCGCTGCCGAAGCCGGTGTCCTCCGCCAGCTTAGGATTGTAGAATCCGTGCCCCCGGTAGAGGCCGTAGGGGACGATGGCCTTGCGGCCCATTTCCGTCTCCTTGTTTTCGGCGTCGTCGGCCCGCGTGATCGCGACCCGCGTGATCGACACGTCCATCGGCACCACCGGGTCGAGCGAGCGAGCGAACGTAAGCTGCATGGGCCCGCGTACCTGTCCGGCGTTCACCCCCGTTGACATGACGGCGCCGAAGGTGCGCACGTCGTAGAAGTTCTGGCACATCCAGGCCCGCGCCTCGTCAATGTCCTCACGATCCGGATCGTCCGAGTCGAGGTCGAGCTCGTCGTAGGCGCGCTGATGCTGATCGTTGAGGACGCCTTGATGCTGCATGTAGATCTTGTAGTCCTCGTCGTCGCCGACGGAGGCGTCCACGTAGTCGCGAATCTTGCGCTTGACGGCCACGTCGGTCACGAGGCCTTGCATGGTTTCCGGGTCCACGCGGGGGAGATTGCCTGCGTCGGGGTCGCCGTTGGGGTTGCCATCTTCCACGTCGAAGAGGTAGATGAAGTCGTGGCGCTTCTTGGGGTCGAGGTGTACGTCGGACATGGAGAGTCGTAGATCTTGAGCAAAGAGCGATGTAGGTAGCACGTGCGATCCGGGCGTTCGACTACGCGGCGGCCGCGGCCGGTTCGGCGTCGGGCGTGTTCTCGTCATTTCCCTCGAAGCGCGCCTGACGCTGTTGGTAGTAGCCCAGTCCGAAGAGGGCCTGCTGTTGGGCACTCAGCGTGTTGGGGAAATCGTCGAGCTTCGACATGATCTCGCCCAGCTCCTTCTGCCGGTTGACGCCAAAGCCGCGATCGCTGTCGCTGCGGCGAAGCTTGCCGAGGTGGCTCTGGGCGGTGCGCAGGAGGTTGCCGAAAACGGAGGCCGGGGCCGTGGAGGCCGTGCCGTAGTAGCGGTCCACCAGCGTCGTGTTGGGGTCGATGGCCCGGCGCTGGATGTCTTCGAGCACGGCCAGCAGGCGGCCGCAGTGGTAGGCGGGACTGTCGTGGTCGGGATTGAGCATGGGCGTAATAGAGGCGGCGTCGTTGGAGAGAAGAACGAGTTTGAGGAGGGCAGCGCGGGGATGGGTGATTGTGTTTTCGCCGTCGGCGCGGGCCCGGCGCGTGGCCCGATGTAGAAGCGACAGGGGCAGCGTCCGCCCCGTCAGGGCGTGCGACAGCAGCGTTTCGACGGTCTGGGGGGGCAGGTCGTCAAGCTCGCGAACTGTGCTGCCCGCCAGGGCGTAGAGGCCGTGGTAGCGGGCCTCGCGCGTCCCGAGGCGCATGCGCTCAAAGTAGTCGGCCACATTCTGTTGAATTTCCTCAACCGTGGCCGTCACCCAGCTGCGCACGGCGAGGCGGGAGATGTTGGAGCTAAGCGCGGCGGCGTAGAACCGATCGGTATCGATCTCGCCCGGCGGCGCGCTGCTCCGCGGCCCCCTCAGGAGCGATTCCACCTCCCGCGGCTCCGGATCGGACAGCATCGACATCGGATCCACCGTGTCAGGACCATCGGTCCAGTACACCCACGTCACGTCGGCGAGGCGGAGGTGGTGGCGATCCTGGTCGAGCAAATAGCTAAGGGCCTCCCCGTACATCCGTGCACAGGGCTGACACACCGGCGCAATCTCCGACTGCTTCAGACCATGCGACAAAAACGCCTTTTCGTTACCCGTAATTACGTTCACGCGGTTCGGTCCCAGTCTTAGCTCCACCGGCTCGGTGCGAATCACGGGCCGCGTCTTTCCGCACACCGTGCATTCGGTCGTGAGCGTGCTCTTTTCGGCGGCCTCCGCGTCCTGTCGCTTGATCCAGAACTGTTGCACCTCTGGAAGTTGCGTGAGCAGCGTGCCCCCCACACGCGGTATGATGAGGTCGCCTTTTTTCATGTCGTCGGTCGCCGGGGCAGCTAGCGCGTCGTCCACGTGTGCGTCGAGAAATTGCCGAAATGCATCGAGGGCGGGATGATCCACGACCTCGATGCATTCCTTCGCCAGTTCCTTGTAGTTCTCATGGCGCTGCGCTGCTTTCTCTTTCCACTTTTCTTTTTCGTTTCGTGGGAGCCCGAGTACGTACGCAGGCTTGTCTACAATGAGGTAGGGCGGCGGGGTACGGCCAGACCGACGCCGATACGGAGCAACGAAATTCGTCGCGCTGCGCTTCGTTTGACCAGTTTCAGTAAAGTCTTGGAACCGGCCGTTCTCGCCTAGCTCCAGAATCCACCGGCAGCCCTGCTCTTTGTGATAGGAGGGAATCAGCTCCTCCCGAATGCGGTCGTGGAAGTCGCAGAGGCGTTCTAAAATCATGGCTCGGCGGGGCCTGCGAGTAGAAGACGAGGAGCGGCGTTACGCAGCGTGACGGGTCTCGTACAGCTCGGGCGGGACGTGGAGCACGCCGTCGTCCAGACGGGCACGGAAGAAGATCGGCGTGTTTCGGTCGTCGTCGGCCTCGTAGTCGAGGTCAAAGAGCATGCGCCCCAGGCCCTCCGAGCGGTCGATGGCCGACTCGTCGCCGGAGGGCGGCGCAAAACGGGCGGCAAACTCCCGGCAGCCCAAATACGGACGGTGGAAGCACTGCCCACGGGCCACCCGACGGCGAAACTGGTCGCGGTACTTGGCCGGATGCTCGTTCTTGCCATAGCCCACGAGGTGTACGTTTGCCTCAATGAGGTAGGCCACGTCGCGGAGCGCAAGCGTGTGACGCTGCGTGTGGTCCTCGTCGGCACGGTAGCCGCCCTCCCCGTCGTTCTTGGCCCATCGGCGCGCCGAGCGGGCCGACTGCACGCTGTTGACTTCCGTCCGCAAAATCGACTCGCGCCGGATCGGGTTGAGCACGTGGATGCGCCGCACCCGCCACTCGAACGCGGGCTTCCAGAAGATGGCCTCCAGAATTCCACGGGCGGCGGAGGGCGACATCACGTCGTACGACACGCGTTCCACCTTATGCTCGGGACGCGTAAATAATGCCCACGGCCCTTCGACGTGAACCTGAAGCGGAGAAAAATCAGACATAGCGAAAAGCGGTCAGTCAGAAATGCCCACACCGGGACCCAAACCGGCCCCGGTGCAGCGAAACGAGTGCGTGTCGTCACGCACCTGTCTTCCTTTCAATGCTCTGTCACTTCGAAGAAATGTGTGTGACAGCTGATGTCACGGTAATCACTACCAGCAGGAATGTCAAGGTTCTGTGGGCCCAGCGATCACACGACGAGAGCGCTCGTGGACGGACCATCCGTGTGCAGTCCGCGCCCGCCATCCGATCCCCCCTCGTGCAACGATCCCTCATCATAGCCCCCGTCCCACCGCCAGAGGTCGAGATCCTCCGCCAGGGGGTGCACGTCACTGTTCTGCCTCGCCTCTTCCATCGCGTGCTCGTAGAGGCTCACGGTGTAGGGCTGGAGACGACGCCAATCCCGGCGGTCCACGAACCCGGAGTGCTCGGCGGTCTCCAAAATGTCGTCGAGGATCTCCCACCCTGGGCCGTAGTCCACGACCACTGGCGTGGTGTCGTCGTCGATGAGACGGTACCGCTCGGCCACCTGCTCGAACTGGAGCTCGGCGCGAAGGCCCTGCACGTCGTCGGGATCCAGTTCTCGGGAGTCGTAGAGTTCCTGAAAGTAGCGGCGCGACGCGGTGGGATCGTGGAGGTCGAATGAGTCGTCCGTGCGTAGCAGGCGGCGGGCAATGTCGCGGCCTGTGCGGTAAGCCCCCGGGGGCGTGCTTCCGTCGGCAGTCTCAAAAACTGTGACGCATCCTGTGTCTCGTTCGCCCTCCCGATTGCAGCGCCCGGCGGCCTGGATGATCGAGTCCAGGGGGGCGAGCGCCCGCAGCACCCGTGGAAAGCTGAGGTCGACGCCCGCCTCCACTACCTGCGTGGCCACGAGCCGGATCGGTTCGCCTTCGTTCAACCGACGCCGCACCTCCGCGAGGACCCGTCGCCGATGGGCCCCGCAGAGCCGAGTGGACAGGTGCAGGACCGAGGGATCGTCGGGCAGCTCGTCGAGCACCGCCGCCGCGTCGTCCTTCGTGTTCAGGACCGCCATCGCCTGCCGGTGGGCGCAGAGATCGTCGGCCACGTCGGTCCAAGACCAGGGGGCGTCCACCTGCACGTCGTACTCGACCCGCCGCAGATCGTCGTAGAGCCCGGACGGATCGGGCACAATCTCCTTGACGTCGGTCAGGCCTTCCGGAAAGCTGGGCCGTTCGGTAAGGGCCGGCTGCGTGGCCGTGCAGAGGAGCACCGACGTGCCGTAGTGCGCTTCCAGCTCGCGAAGCCCGTCGAGGGTCGTCTCCAAGAGCCGCGGCGGCAGCGTCTGCACCTCGTCAAGGACGACGACGCTGTTCGCCAGGCGGTGCAGCTTGCGGAGGCGCCCGTTGTGATTGGTGAACAGGCTTTCCAGCAGTTGCACGGTGGTCGTAACCACGACCGGGGCGTCCCAGTTTTGCGCCGCGAGCCGTCGCCACCGCTCGGGCGGGGCCTCGTCCCCCGGCTCCGCCCCCGTCCGCACGGCACTGTGGTGCTCCAGCACCACGTCGTCGCCGAAAATCTCTCGATACACGTCGGCGTTCTGCTCAATGATACTGGTGTAGGGGAGCGCCACGATGATCCGCTCCTTGTCGTGCCGCTCAGCGTGACGCAGGCCGAAGCCCATGGCCGACCGCGTCTTGCCCCCGCCCGTGGGCACCGTCATCGAGAAGAAGCCCGGTGCACGCTCCGCGGCCTCAATGGCGGCCTCGTACACGTCCCGCCGTCGCCGGTTGACCGTCGTCGGCTCGGCCTCCTCCATTAGCCCTTGCTGATCGGCCCGAAATCGGTCCCAGAGGGACTGGATCGACGAGACGATCTGTCGGGCCGCAAAGCGGTCGGGGTTAAAGTGGCGCTCGGTGTCGAGGCAGTCCGCATCCACCAGCACGCTATGTAGCATCCGCAGCCAAAAGTCATGGCGGCGCAGCGTGGACACCCGCCCGTCGTCGACCCGAAGAAAAGCCGGAAGATGGTCGGACCGGAGCGTGGGGGCGTATTCTTCCACCAGCGGACGAACCTCCTCCAGCACGCGCCGAATGCGGTCGTCGTCCGCCTTTCGGCGGAGGCGATCCTTGAGGCTGTGCTCACCGGATTGGTTGGCGAGGCCGCCGTGGTGCCCGGCCACGTTGTGGGCCAGCAGACTCATCTCGTCGGGCACCGCCAGCATGCCCACGCTCGAATGATCTCGACTCTTACCCTCGCCCTGCAGGTACGCCTGAATTCCGGCGTCGGCCTTCCCCGCGTCGTGCCACCAGCCGAGCCAGCGGGCGATGGTCTCCGAGTCGAATGGAGCCGCGAAATCTGCCGCCATCTCGGCCACATTGTTGGCGTGTTCATATAGGGACTGTGCCTCTCCTCCATCCTTGGGGGCAGAGTGCGCAATTAGATTGTGAAGCGAGGGCATGCAAGTTGCGTTGTTATTATGATTCGTCGTCTTCGTACTGCCGCGCAATTCGGTTCGCCGCGGCGGCCACGCGGCGGCGCAGGCGGGCGGGGCTGCGCACCTCGGCGGCGGCCCCGTGGCTCAGCACCCACCGGACCAGCCGGTCGGGGCGGGCCGTGGTGCCCACGAGGTCGTAGGTGCCGTCGGCTCGTTCGAGGAGAAGGGGGCGCTCCACCCACAGGCCCTGCCGCACGCACGCAACGACCGGCGCGGCCCGCTTGAGGCGCGCGCTCTGAGTCGAGGCAAAGCGAACGGCCACGGTCGTGGTCTCGGGCTCCGCGCGTCTGGCTGGGGGCGTCGGCGGACAAGACGACATGGGCAGAGGGGACGATGCAATCGACAGTGCATGCGGAGAATACGGAACGGGTCCTACGAGTCCGGACGTTCAGTGTCCGGGGCCACGGTCGCGTCGTCCTCCTCGTAGCGGGCGGCGAGGGCCCGGGCCGCCGCGGCCACCCGGTCGGCCAGCTCGGGCGGGTCGAGCACGGTTACACTGAGGCCCCACGACTGAACCCACGAGGCCATGTCCTCCAGCCCGGCCACCTCGAACGACACCACCAGATGGCCGTCCGGGGGCTCCTCCTCGATCACCTGGCTGGCATGGTACGACTTCTCACGGAAGTACTGGGCGGCGTCGGGGGCCACGCGGAGGCGCACCACCCGCGTGGTGCCCCCTAGCGCGCCGAACCGCTCCCGAAAGTACAGGTCCGGGTCGAAGTCGTCTGGCGGATCGGCCGCCACCCGGTCGGCACACAGCGTGATGTCCGCGATCCGGCTCAGCGTAAAGTCGCGCGGGGCCTCGCGGAAGTGGCAGTAGGCCACGCAGCGCCAGGAGCCACCGGGCGCGGCCATGACCAGCGGACTGATCGTTCGCTCCCGCGGGGCGTCCGAGGCGGAGGCCGGATCGTAGGCGATGCGCACGGGCCGCCCCTCGTTGAGCGCATCGACGAGCGTGTCGAACACATTCCCCTCGAAGGTGGAGTCCACCGGCTCGGTGCCAAAGTGCCACTGCGCCCGGAGCCGGTCGAGGTCGTAGGTGCCGCTGGCCCGGTCGAGGCGGTCGAGCAGCTCGCCAAATCCGTTTTCCAGCGGCTCCGCCAGGGGCGTGGGCGCCAGGGCGGCACGGCCCGCCTCGGCGGCCACCACCAGGGCCAGGGCCTGCCGCTCGGTGAGCGCCACCGGAGCGTCCTCGACCGACAGCTCCTCGGCCGGCAGCGAATACACCTTTGTCCGGTCCACCCACTCCTCCTGCAGGGGCACCTCCTCGTCCCGCAGCGTGCGGAGCAGGCGCCGGGCGTGGCGGCGCGACACGTCGAGGCGATTGCTGATTTCCGCTTGGGTGAGGGCGTGCCCTTCCCGAAGCAGCGACAGAAGGTGATCGAGGGTCGACGGGGCATCGAGCGGCATGGCGGAGGGGAAAGAAGATGTGCACGACCAGCGAACGGGCTCCGTGCCCTAAAGCGCCTGCGCGTGGGCGTTCAGCGCCTCGGCCGGGAGGCGGAGCACCGCCTGTCCCATCTTCACACGCACCTCCCCGGCCGACGCCAGGGCGTCCAGCGCCTCGGGGGTCAGCATCAGGGCGTTCTGCTCGACGACCTGCCGGCCGTCCACCTCTCGGTCGACCTCCATCAACGGGAACTCGTGGTTCTCCCCGTCAATCAGGGCGTAGGCCGTGTCTACGCGAAGGAAGTTCCAGGAGTCGGACACCGTCGAGACAAGCAGATAGGCGTCGCCGTCCAGTCGGCCCAGCAGTACGCGGACGCGGTACATCGTCTCGGCCGGGTGCTCTTCGACCTCGACCGCGAGCGGCTCGCAGCGCGTCACGGTCTGCTGTTTGAACTCGTCGGTCTCGCGGGTACAGGGCGAGTTCGGATCGGCGGGCGGCGCCGGCTCCGGGGGGTCCTGTGCGTAGAGAAGCGCTGGACACAGGAGAAGCGAAATGAAAAGGAGTGAACGTCGAATTAACTTCGGGAGACAGCGGGACATCGTCAATGTGGGATCATGTGAATGGCAGGCGAACGGTCTCGGTGTCGAGACTCCTCATTCACAGTACCACATGCCGCCCCTCACCCCGGACGTGGAGTGTCCACCCCAACACCAAAAAGCCACGCCCCCGGCGCAGTAGCGCAGGAGACGTGGCTTTCGGGCAGGGCGAGCGACGCCGACCACGGGCCGGGTGCCCGCCCAGCAAACCACAGTCACGCGACGCTGCTCAGACGCCGCGCGCAGGTCGGCCATACCTCAGGCCGCCTGTGGTGGGGCTGGAGGGCCCGCTTTTTCGAGTTTGGATTTCGGGTTGTGGATTGGGGATTTGTGGAGATGGGCCCATCCGGAACCCAAAATCCCAAATCGCAAATCCCCAATCGATTCAGTCCATCATTTTGCGGAGGAAGGCGGGGGTGTCCGTGTCGTCCTCGTCGGGGTCGTCGGAGCGGGAGCGCTCGTCCCGATCGGTACGGTCGTCGAGGTCGTCGGCCCGCAGCCGGCGCACATTGCCCTTGCCCTCGTCCGCCTGGTCGTCGGACGCGTCGGCACTGTCCGCGTCGCGGTCCTCCGGCGCGTCGTCCCCGTCGGTGTTGGGCGGGGTGCTCCGGCGCTCGTAGGCCGGCGTGTCGAGCTGGCGCAGGTTGTCCTCGCCCTTGTAGTGGTAGCCTCCGCCCCCGTCGCCGTCCAGCGGCACCGTGCGACGCGTCTCGCCCTCCGTGTCGTCGTCCTCCTCCCGGTGGTCGAAGCCGGTGGCGATCACGGTGACGCGGAGCTTGTCCTCCATGTCCTCCTCGATCACCGTGCCGAAGATCACTTCCACGTCGTCGCCGGCCTCCTGCTGGATCACGCTTGTGGCCTGCGTCGCCTCCTGAATGCCGAGCGACGGCCCACTGGTGATGTTGACGAGCACGTTGGTCGCCCCCGCGATGGACAGCCCGTCGAGCAGGGGGCTGCTGATGGCCTGAATGGCGGCCTTCTCCGAGCGGTTCTCGCCGCTGGCCGTGGCCGAGCCCATCAGGGCCGTGCCGCCGTCCTTCATCGTCGTCTCCACGTCGGCAAAGTCGAGGTTGATGAGGCCGTGCACCGTAATCAGGTCGCTGATGCCGCGGGTGGCATTGTAGAGCACCTCGTCGGCCTTCTCAAACGCCTCGATGAGGCTCGTGTCGTCGTCCGCAATGTCGAGCAGGCGCTCGTTGGGAATGACGATGAGCGTGTCGACATTCTCGCGCAGGAGCTCGATGCCCTCCAGCGCCGTGTCCATGCGCCGCTTGCCCTCGCACTCGAAGGGCTTGGTTACGATGGCCACGGTGAGGATGTCGAGGTCGCGCGCAATCGACGCCACGACGGGCGCGCCCCCGGTGCCGGTGCCCCCGCCCATCCCGGCGGTAATAAACGCCATGTCGTAGCCTTCCAGGGCCTGCTTGATCTCGTTGTTGTTTTCCTCAACGGCCTCCGCGCCCACCTTCGGGCGGGCGCCGGCCCCGAGGCCGCTCGTGAGGGTGCGGCCCGCCTGAATCTTCTGCGGCGCCTTGTTCTCGTTGAGCGCCTGCGAGTCGGTGTTCACGGCGATGAACTCCACGTTGCCGCGGATGCCCTTCTCCACCATGTTGTTGATGGCATTTCCTCCGCCGCCGCCGACCCCGACGACGCAGATTTTGGCCTCCTCGTTTGCCGAGTCGTCAAATGAAAAGCGCGAGCTAAAGTCGTTCGTGGATTCATTCTGAGAATCACTCATGGGTTCCTCCAGCGTTGATCTGTGGTTTGAAAATGCGAGCGGAGGACTCGTCGGCGCCGGGGTGAGCGGACCCGGCCTGGAAAGCACCGAGCCTCCAAAGTGTAAGTGTGAAAGGGCGTACGATTGTGCGTGCTCTAGGCGTCGAGAGGATGCGACGGGGCGCTACAACTCATCGAACCACGCCCGCATGCGATCGGCGATGCGGGCCATGAGCGAGCGCCCTTGCCCGCGCCCATTCCGCGCGGCGTTCACCTCTTCGCTGAGCGTGGTGCCACCAATGATGTCCGGGCGCATGCCGTAGAGCACAAGCCCAACCCCGGTGGCATATTTTGGGTTGTCGACCTCTTCCACGAGCCCGCCGCTCAGGCCCATGGGGCGTCCGATGCGCGCCTCCATGCCCAGCACCTCGGCGGCCAGCTCGTCGGTCCCGGGCACGAGCGAGCCGCCGCCCGTAAGGACGCAGCCCACGCCCAGGTGCCGGCCGTAGCCGCTGCGCTTGATCTCCATGGCGGCGATCTCCAGGATCTCTTCGAGGCGGGGCTGGATCACCTGTGCGAGCGTATCGCGCCCGATGGTTTTCTCGGAGCGCCCGCCGATGCCGGGGATCTCGATCTGCTCGTCCGGGTCGGCCTGGTCGGCGAGGGCCACGCCGAACTGTCGCTTCAGCTGTTCGGCCTGGTCGCGCATCACGCCGAGGCCCTTCCGGATGTCGTCGGTCACCTTGTCGCCGGCCACCGCGATGACGGCGGTGTGGCGAATGGTGTGGTCCTCGAACACCGCGATGTCGGTGGTGCCGCCCCCGATGTCGATGAGGGCCACGCCCACCTCCTTCTCGTCGTCGTGCAGCACGCTGAAGGAGGAGGCGAGCGGCTCCAGCACGATGTCGGACACCGCAAAGCCGGCCTTCTCGATGCAGCGGTACACGTTCTTGGCCGCGGAGACGAGGCCCGTGATGATGTGGACGTCGGCCTCCAGGCGCACCCCGCTCATGCCCACGGGGTCGGCCACGCCGTCCTGCCCGTCCACAATGAACTCCTGCGGGATGACGTGCAGGATCTCGCGGTCGGCGGGCAGCGCCACGTGCATGGTGTCTTCGAGGAGGCGCTGGACGTCGTTCTGCGTGATCTCTTCGGAGCGGATCGTCACCACGCCGCGCGTTTGGAAGCTCTGCACGTGGTCGCCGGCGATGCCGACAATCACCTCCTGCACCTCCACGCCGGCGGCGCGCTCGGCCTCTTCCACGGCCTCGCGCACGGCGTTGACGGTGCGGTCGATGTTGACGACGACCCCGCGGTTGAGACCGTCGGATGGGGCCATGCCGACCCCCAAAATGTTGACGCGGCCAAGGTCGTCCTCGGCGGCGACCACGGCACACACCTTGGTGGTGCCGATGTCGACTCCTACAACGGGTGTTCCATTCATGGCTCTATGGGGGTTGAATTCAGGAGGGCGCGGGCGTGTCCGGTGTCGGATCCGGACGCATGCGGCGCATCAGGAGGCATCCAGGGGCTGTTCACGGGTCACAATTTGGCCGTCGAACCGGAGGTCGATTTCGGCGATGGGCACGTCGGGCCGCGTGGCCAGCACCTGCGCGGCGAAGGCGCGGAGCTCTCGAAGCTGGGGGCGCGGGTCGCCGGGCGCCAGCCGGACCGGGAGGGCGTCGTGCTCGCCCACGGGGGTCGTCATCAGGTGCACGCTGCTGTCGGGCTGCACGGCGAGTTCGCTCACGATGGGCTCGGCCTCGCTCTCCGCCAGCGCCGCGAGGACGGTCCGCAGGCGGGGCGGGGCCTGGCGGCGCAGCGGGTGAAAGTCGGCGGGCAGGCCGCGCACGAGGGGCACACTGCTGCTGGTGCTGTCGGGGAGCGGCATGGCGTACCCGGCGGTGTCGAGGACGTAGGCGGGGCGGCCCGCCGGGTCGAGGGCAAGGGCGGCGGGCGTCCGCTCCGTCACCTCCACGTGGAGCGTGCGCCAGGCGTGCTGTTTTGAAATTGTCGCCCGCTCGACCCACGGATGGCGCTCCACGCGGTCGGCCACGAGGGCGGCATCGACCGACGACAGGGGGGCGCCGCTGTCCACCCGGGCCAGGCGGCGCACGGTATCGGGCGGGGCGTGCGTCGTGCCCCGCACCACCACCTCGCCGACGGTGCGGCTGGCGCGCCACTGCCAGCCCAGCACGCCGAGCGCCGCCACGGCGGCGGCCCCGGCCAGAAGGCCGAGGAGGCGCAGCGCGCGGCGTCCAAATGTGGAGGACTCGGTCGAGGCCATGAGCAAAACGGATTGGGTGAAGGCGTCGGGGCGGCCGGTCTACGCGGCCGGGGCGTCGCGATCGTCGGACTCGGTGAGCAGGTCGGCGAAGGTGCGGCTGTACCGCCAGATGTCGCCCGCCCCCAGCATCAGCACCACGTCGCCCGGCTCGGTAAGGTCGAGCAGGTAGCCCGGCACTTCCGTCTTGTCGGGGACGTAGTGGACGGACCGGTGCCCAAACTGCTCGGCCCGGTCGGCCAGGCGCTCTCCGGTCATGTCCTCAATCGGCTCCTCGCGCGAGCCGTAGATGTCGGTGAGCACCAGCTGGTCGGTGTTGAAGAACGAGCGGGCGAAGTCGTCGAGGAAGTCGCGGGTGCGGGAGTACAGGTGCGGCTGAAAGACGGCGACGATGCGCCGATCGGGATACCCCTGGCTCGCCGCGTCGAGCGTGGCGCGGATTTCGGTCGGGTGGTGCGCGTAGTCGTCGAGCACCACCACGTCGCGCCCCTCCCCAATCTTTTCGAAGCGGCGGCGCACCCCGGCAAACCCCGCCAGCCCCTCACGAATCTGGTCGAACCCGATCTCCAGCTCCAGGCCCACCGCCACCGCCGCCAGGGCGTTTCGCACGTTGTGCATTCCCGGCACGTGCAGGGTGATGGTGCCGAGACGCTCATCCCGCGCGATCACGTCGAACCGCGTGTCGAGTCCGTCGCGCTGAATGTTTTCGGCGCGCACCTCGGCCTGGCGCGTGGTCCCGTACGTGATGATGCGGCGCTCGATGTCGCCCACGATGGCCTGCACGTTCGGATCGTCGAGGCACAGCACCGCGGCGCCGAAGAACGGTACGCTGTTGGCGTACTGCGTGAAGGCGGACTGGATGTCTTCCAGGTCGTCGTAGATGTCGAGGTGATCCTCCTCGATGCTCGTGATGACGGCCACCGAGGGCGTGAGCCGCAGAAAGGTACGGTCGTACTCGTCCGCCTCGATCACGATGACGTCGCCCTCGCCCGTGATGGCGTTGGAGCCGAAGGCCGTAACCTTGCCGCCCACAATGACCGTGGGGTCGAACCCGCCCTCGGCCACCACGAGGCCCGCCATGGAGGTGGTGGTCGTTTTGCCGTGGGTCCCGGCCACGCCCACCCCGTACTTCATGCGGATGAGCTCGCCCAGCATCTCGGCCCGCGGGATGAGCGAGATGCGGCGGCGCTCGGCCTCCCGCGTTTCGGGGTTCTTCTCCGGGTTGATGGCGCTGGAGTAGACCACCACGTCGGCGTCCCCGATTTGCTCGGCGGCGTGCCCCTCGTAAATTGTGGCGCCCTGCTCCTGCAGACGCGCGGTCACGTCGCTCGCCTCCAGGTCGGAGCCCGTAACGGTGTAGCCGCGGTTGAGGAGCACCTCGGCGATGGAGCTCATGCCGATGCCCCCAATGCCCACCATGTGCACCTGGCGGATGCGGCCCAGAGCCGGTTGTTTTCGGAGTTCCGTCATCGGTTGAAGGAGGTACAATTGATCGCATAAAGGCATCCCCGTCAGCGCCGTCCCGGCGGGACGGCGTTACTCACGGACAAGACGGACCGAGGGCCCGCCATTGTAGCGTGTCGGTGCACATTCAATTCGTTCGGTATTGGTCGGCGAGGGCAAGCACGTCGCGGGCAATCGTCTCGGCGGCATCGGGGCGCGCCATCGTGCGGGCGGCGGCCGCCATGTCGGCCCGGGCGTCGGCGTCGTCCAGCAGGCCGAGCACCACGTCGGTCAGCCGTGCGTCGAGCTCCGGCTCGGGAAGCAGCCGCGCGGCCCCGGATCGTTCCATGCTCCGTGCATTTTTCGTCTGGTGATCGGCCACCACGTTGGGGGAGGGCACGAGCACGGCGGGCGTGCCCGTCACGGTCAGTTCGCTGCAGGTGAGGGCCCCGGCCCGGCACAGCGCCAGGTCGGCGGCGGCGTAGGCGCGGTCCATGCGGTCGATGTACTCGACGAGGCGGAGGCGCGGGTGGTCGTCGATCCGTTCGCGGAGGGCCTCGTGGTAGCGCGATCCGGCCTGCCACACGACGTGCGTCCGGTCGTCCTCCAGCAGCGCAGGGAGGGCCGCGGCCACGGCCTCGTTGATCGCGGCGCTGCCCAGCGAGCCGCCCAGCACGAGCAGGACGCGCGCCTCGGCGGGCATCTGCAGGGCCGCCCGCGCCTCGCCCCGATCGGCCTCGCGGAGGGCCTTGCGGGTCGGGTTGCCGCTCACCACGCTCCGGTCGGCGGGCACCCAGTCGCGCGCCTCGTCGAAGGCCAGGTGCACCCGGTCGGCCAGGTAGCTGAGGAGGCGGTTCGTGACGCCCGCGTAGGCGTTCTGCTCCTGGATGAGGAGGGGCCGCCCCCGCAGCCGGGCCGCCAGCAGCACCGGGCCGGACACGTACCCGCCCGTGCCCACCGCCACGTCGGGCTCGATGGCCCCCACCAGCCGCCAGCTCTGTACGAGACCGCGCGCCACCTGCAGCGGCATCGTCACGTTTTTCCACGTGAGGCGGCGCTGCACGCCCTGCGCCGTGATGGGGTGCAGGGCGTAGCCCGCCGCCGGCACCGCCCGCGCCTCCAGCCGGTCCTCGGTCCCCGCAAACACGACCCGGGCGTCCGGACGCAGGGCCGTCACGGCGTCGGCAATGGCGATGGCGGGGTACACGTGTCCCCCCGTGCCCCCTCCAGCCATCAAAATGTGCGGCGGTCGTGCGCTCATACGGTCTACGCGATTGCGGATGTGGGGCGGCGCTCCGACGGCGCGGCGCGGCGCGTGGATTGACGTGAGATGTTCAGCAGCACCCCGGCCATGAGGCCGTTCGCCAGTAGCGAGGTCCCGCCGTACGACACAAAGGGCATGGGAAGTCCCGTCACGGGCAGCAACCCGCACGACACCCCGGCGTGGACGAAGCCGTAGGCCACGATCAGGGTCGTGAACCCGACGGCCAAGAGAAGCCCCAGCGGATCGGGCGCGTCCCGAGCAATGCGGAGGTAGCCCCGAAACAGCAGGACGCAAAATCCCGCGAGGAGCAGAAGGGCCCCAAGGATGCCGTACTCCTCGGCGATAATGGCAAAGATGAAGTCGTTGTACGGGGCGGGCAGGAAGTCGCGCTGGGTGCTTTTTCCGGGCCCCACGCCCGTCAGCCCCCCCAGCGCGAACGCCATTCGGGCCTGCTGCGACTGGTACCGCTCCCCCTGCCGGTCCATCACCTGCTCCGTGTTGGTGTTGTCGAACAGGTCCATTCCCAGGTACGCCTCCACCCGGGCCGCCCGGGCGGGCGAGTTCATGATCAGCGCCCCGCCCAGCAGCACCCCAACCAGGCCGAGCCCAAGGAGCTGGAATACGCTGACGCGTCCCACGAAGCACATGAGCATCACCGCCCCGAGGAGCACCGCGGCGGTCGACAGGTCGTCGACCCCGATGAGCACCACGGTGGCAAACACCCACACGAGAATGGGGACGAGCGCTTTCCCGAAGCTCTTTATATAGTCCTGCTTCTTCACGAGCAGGACGGCCACGTAAAACACGAGGGCCACCCGTGCAAGGTCGGACGGCTGGAACCCGAAGCCGGCGATCTGCAGCCAGCGGTCGGCGCCCTCGGAAAAGGATCCGACTCCCTTCACCGCCACCAGAAGCCCCAGCGCGGCAATGAGGGCGAGGCGGCTGTACTTCGCCAGCGTGCGGTAGTCGATGAGGCTGACGACGCCCATGGCCCCCAGCGCGATGCCGACCCGCAGGAGGTGGCGCAGCAGGAACTGCTCCGGCCCCACCCCGGCCCGCACCTCGGCCAGGTACGTGACGGCGCTGTACACCGCCACCACCCCGGCGGCCGACAGGGCCAGCACCACCCACACCACGTACTTGTCCGCGGGGGCACGGTCGGTCAGGATGTGCTTTGCCGTTTGAATCGCGCTCATCGTCGCGAAGGGGATGATTGGAACCGGGCCTGTGCCCGGCACGAAGAGGGAATGATCTTACAGCAAGGTCTGCACCAGGCGGCGAAAGGTGTCCCCGCGCGCCTCGTAATTTTCATACATGTCGAACGACGAGCAGGCTGGACTCAGCAGCACCGCGTCGCCGGGCTGCGCAAAGCGCTGCGCCTGCGCAAGGGCGTCCTCCATCGACTGCACGCGGGCCCGCTGCGGCGCCTCGGCCCCCAGTTCGTCGTACACCGTCTCGGCACTTTCGCCGAGGGCCACGACGGCCCGCACGCCCCGGCGCACCAGCGGCTTCAGGTCCGTGTAGTCGTTGCCCTTGTCCCGCCCCCCGGCAATCAGCACCACCGGCCGGTCGAAGCTCTCCAGCGCGTACCACACCGCGTTCACGTTGGTCGCCTTCGAGTCGTTGACGTACAGCACCCCATCAATCGTGCGCACCTCTTCCAGCCGGTGCGGCACCCCCTCGAACCCCGCCAGGCTTTCCCGAATCACGTCGTTCTCCACCTCCATGACACGGGCCGAGATCGCCGCGGCGAGAGAATTATAGAGATTGTGGCGCCCGCGAAGGGCCAGTTCGTCTTGGGGCATGAGCGGTTCGTCCTCGTCGTCAATGCGAAGGATGATGCGGTCGTCGCGCAGAAACGCCCCGGCGTCCGGCACGCCCTGCTGCGTGAAGGGAAGGGCCCGGAAGCCCTGCTCGGCGGCGGCCTGCTGCACCCGGGTGCGCACGCGATCGTCGTCGTGGTTGTACACCAGTGCGTCCCCGTCGCCCTGATTGCGAAAAATGTTGCACTTGGCCTGCGTGTAGGTCTCGAAGTTCTCGTAGCGATTCAGATGGTCGGGCGTGATGTTGAGGAGGACGCTGACGCGCGGCCGGAAGGTCTCGACGTGTTCGAGCTGGAAGCTGGACACCTCCAGCACCACCACGTCGGTCGGCTCCACCTCGCGCACGTAGTCCGAAAACGGGTACCCGATGTTGCCGGCCACGATGACCTGCTCCTCGCCCCGCCCCCGCCGAAAGACGTGCCCCGTCAGGCTGGTCGTGGTCGTCTTGCCGTTGGTGCCGGTAATTGCCACGATGGGCGCCTCGCAGAACCAGGACGCCGCCTCGATCTCCGAATACACGGAGATCCCTGACCGGAGGGCCTGCTGCACCACGTTCGACTGCGTGGGCACGCCGGGGCTCACCACCATGACGTCGGCGTCGACCGCGCGGGCCGTGTGCCCCTCGAACTCGTAGGCCACGCCGACGGCGTCGAGCGCCGCCACCAGCCCCTGCGGCGGCGGGCCCTGCTCGGTCAAAAACACCTCGGCCCCGGCCTCGGCCAACAACCGGGCCACGGCGCGCCCACTGCGCGCGCCCCCCACCACGGTCACCTGTTGTGTGCGGATCTCGTCCGGCGTCATGCACGGAAGCGAGTCGAGTGAATGAGTCCGTTATCGAATGCGAAGCGTAAGCAAAGCAGCGATGACCGTAATGGCCGTCACAATCCAGAAGCGGGTCACGATCTTCGCCTCGTGCATCCCGAGCGCCTCGTAGTGATGGTGCAGCGGCGCCATCCGAAAAATGCGCTTGCCCGTCCCGGTGCGGCGGCGCGTGTACTTGAAGTAGCTGGTCTGCAGAATCACCGACACCGCCTCGGCGAAGTACACGATGCAGAGGAGCGGCAGCATCAGTTCCTTGCGCACCATGAGGACGGTGGCGCCCACCGCCCCGCCCAGCGCCAGCGCGCCGGTGTCGCCCATGAAGACGGAGGCCGGGTAGCCGTTGTACCACAAAAACCCGAAGCAGGCCGCCGCCATCGCCGACACGAACACCGTGAGCTCGCCCGTCCCCGGCAGGTACATCACGTTCAGGAACGTCGCGAGCTCGACGTTGCCCGACACGTACACCAGCGCGGTCAGGCCCAGCGACACGAACGCCGTGACCCCCGTCGTCAGGCCATCGAGCCCATCGGTCAGGTTCACCGCGTTGGAGACCGCCGTCAGGATGAACACCACGACCGGCAGGTAGATGACCCACCCCAGATCCATCCCCAGCTCCAGGAAGCGGAAGAGGTCGTAATTGAGCACCTGATCCTTGAAAAATGGGACGAACGTGAGCGTATTGTATTCGGAAAAGGTCGGATAAAAGTAGAGCACGCCGCCCACGAACAGCCCGACGGCCGCCTGGCCGGCGAGCTTCACACGGGCGGGCAGCCCGTCCTTCCGCCCCTGCACCGTCTTGATGTAGTCGTCGGCAAAGCCCACGACGCCCAGCGCCGCCGTCCCCCCCATGGCGAGCCACACGTACGGGTTGGCGATGGCGCCCCACAGCAGCGTCGCCCCCAGCAGCGACAGCAGAATGATGACGCCGCCCATCGTGGGCGTGCCGGCCTTGTGGGCGTGGCTCACCGCGCCGGCCGCCTCGCCCTCGCGCACCTGCTCCCCAATCTGCTCGCGGCGCAGCCAGTCGATAATCCGGCGCCCCGCCAGCAGAGAAATCCCCAGCGCGGTGATGGCCGCCAGCGCCGACCGGACGGTGATAAACCGAATCACCTGAAACCCCGGCGGGTGGTAGAGCCGCTCAATGTAGTCGATGAGGTAGTAGAGCATTCTGTGAGGGTGTGGGAGCACGGGAGCGCGGGAGCACCAACGGTGATGCTCTCTGGCTCCGAAGCTCCTCACTCAATCAACTGAAGTATTTTCGGGCCATGTCGCGGTCGTCGAACGGTCGTTTTTCGGTGCCGATGGTTTGCGTCGTTTCGTGTCCTTTCCCGGCAATCACAACCACGTCGGCGGGCGCCGCCCCCGCCGCGGCCGCCCGGATCGCCGCCTCGCGGTCCACGATCCACTGCATGTCCTCCGGGCGCTCCATGCCGCCGCGGATGTCGTCGAGGATGTCGTCGGGCGCCTCGGTGCGAGGGTTGTCGCTCGTCACAATCACGCGGTCGGCGAGGCGCTCGGCGATGCGCCCCATCTCGGGCCGCTTGCCGCGGTCGCGGTCGCCCCCACACCCGAATACGCACCAGAGCGTGGTCTCCGCCGGGGCCGTGTCGCGCCCCGACCGGAGGATGTTCTCGAGCGCATCGGGCGTGTGGGCGTAGTCGACGATGACGGTGGGCCCTCCGTCAAACCGAAGCGGCTCGAAGCGGCCCGGCACCGGCGGCGCGTCGGCCAGGACGTCGAGCACAGTCTCGGCCTCGCCGCCGAGGGCCCGCCCCACGCCGTAGGCGGCGCCGAGGTTGTAGGCGTTGAACCGCCCGGCGAGCCGAAAGCGCCGCTCGCGCCCCTCAATCGCCAGGTGCAGCCCGTCGAGTCTCTCCGCCTGCACCGTCACCGCGATGTCCGCCGGGGATTCGACCCCGTACGAGACCGCCTCGGCGGCCGTGTCGGCCACCATCGTCGCCCCGTGCCCGTCGTCGGCATTGTAGAGCGCCGTTGCGCCCGGCGGCAACCCGTCGAAGAGACGCTTCTTGGCGTCCCGGTAGGCCGCCATCGAGTCGTGGTAGTCGAGATGGTCGGTCGTGAGGTTCGTAAAGACCGCCGCCTCGAACGCAAGCCCGTGCACCCGCTTCTGCGTGAGGGCGTGGGAGGAGACCTCCATCACGCAGGCACGACACCCCCGATCGACCATGCGACGCAGCAGGCGGTGCAGGGCGAGCGGGCCCGGCGTGGTCAACGAGGTCGGGGCCTCTTCACCCGCCCCGCGCACCTCGATGGTGCTGAGCAGGCCCGCGGGGGCACTGCGGGCCGCGAGCAGGTGGTGCACGAGGACGGCCACCGTCGTCTTTCCGTTGGTGCCCGTCACGCCCACGAGCCGCAGGGCCTCCGCCGGGTCCCCATACCGGGCGGCGGCCAGTTCGGCCAGGGCCGCGCGGGTGTCCGTCACGCGCACGAAGACGACCCCGGGCCGGCGCGTACGCACGCCGTCCGGCACCGCCTCGCACACCACGAGGCGGGCGCCATTCTGAACAGCCTTGTCAATGAACGAATGTCCGTCGGCGGCCACGCCGCGAATCGCGACGAAGGCCCCGCCGGGCACCACCGCCCGACTATCGTCCGTCAGGTGGTTGATCACAAGTGTGTCGGGCGCCGGCGCCTCCCGCCCGCGCCAAACCGTTCCCAGCAGCCCCTCAGCGTCCAGGCGGCGGTGCAGCGCCGACCATGCCAGCGGCGACGCGGGACCGTCCGCTTCGGGCGACGAGGCCGTATGTGCGTCGTCAGTGGGCATAGGTCACGAGGCCCCTTCGAGTCGGATGCGGTCGGGGAGGGGCGTGCCGGAACGCGGCCGTTGGGCCGCCACCGCTCCCTGTCCCTCCACCTGCACATCGACCCCGTGGCGGCGCAGCCAGTGGAGGGCGCGGCGCGTGCTGAGGCCGTCGAGGTCCGGCAGCGTGCGCGCCTGCTCCGCCGGGACGGCCGGTCGCATTCCCTTCACAGACGCGGGCACCGTCTCCGGGGGATCGGCGGTCATGCGGTCCACAACCTCCGGGAAGGTGCCCGCCCACCGCCGGGCGATCCGATGAAAGACCGGCGCCGCCACAGCCCCGCCGTAGATGCTCGTCTCGGGAGCGCCCATCATCACCAGCAGCGTCACCTCCGGGTCGTCGGCCGGGAAGAAGCCCACGAACGACGCCCGCGCCCGCTCGTCGGAATAGTCGCCCGCGGCCGCCTCCAGCGCGGTCCCCGTCTTGCCCGCCACGTCGAAGCCGGCCACGTCGGCCTCCGTGCCCGTGCCCTCCTGCACCACCTGCTCGAAGGCCGGGCGCAGCGTCCGGGCCGTCTCCGGCTTCATCACCCGGCGGATGGAGTCGGGCTCGTTTTCCCAGAGGGTGTTGCCCGTCATGTCGCGCTGCTCGGCCACCACGTAGGGCTGCATCAGCCGCCCGCCGTTGGCGAGGGCGCTGTACGCCGTCACCAGCTGCAGCGGCGTCACGGACACCTCGTACCCGATGGCCATGGAGGTCTGCGTGGTCTGGCTCCACTCGTTGGGACGCTTCAGGACCCCGCCCTGCTCGCCTGGGAGATCGATCCACGTCGGCTGACTGAACCCGAAGTTGCGCGCGTACTGGTAGAAGACGCCCGGCTCAAGGTGACGACGCACCGTCTTGGCCATCCCCACGTTGCTCGACTTCGAGAGGACCTCCTGGAAAGAGATCGTTCCGTAGGCGGAAATGTCCTTCATCGTGTAGCCGTGGAAGACCGCCCACCCGTCGCCCGTCTCCACGGAATCGTCCATCTCGACGAGTCCCTGGTCGACGGCCGCCGTGGCGCCCACGAGCTTGAAGGTGGAGCCGGGCTCGTAGCGGTCGGTGATCGCCCGGTTGCGGCGGGCCCCTTCCGTCGCCGCCCCGGGCCGGTTCGGGTTGTAGGTGGGCACGTTGGCCATCGCCAGGATGGCCCCGGTCGACGGATCCATCGCCACCGCGGTCCCCCAGTCGGCCCCGCTCTCCTGCACGCCCCGGCGCAGCTCATCTTCGAGGGCCGCCTGCCGGGCGAGGTCGAGGGTGAGCACGAGGTTTTTGCCGTGCTCAGGGGGCGTCACGCGCCCCCCCACGAAGGCCTGAATGCGCCCGCTCCGGTCGCGCTTCACTACGCGCTCCCCCGGCGTGCCCGCAAGCGTATCATCGTAGGCCACCTCCAGTCCACTGAGGCCGTGCCCGTCGCTCCCCACGTGCCCCAGCACGTGCGCCGCCGTCGTCTCGTGAATGTAGCGGCGGGCAAACTCCGGGGTGAGAATCACACCGGGCACCTCCCACTCGCGCACCTGCTCCTGCTGGGCCGCCGTGAGGCCGTCGTAGAGCGCCACGTACTCCGGGCTGTGTCGGTTGGCGACCTGCTGCCGAAAGCGCGCCGCCGACGCCCCCGTCAGCTCCGCCAGCTGCTCGTAGAAGGCATCGGCCTGCGACTCGAAGCCGTCGACCGTCGGGTCCAGGGCGAGGTCGTACTGGGCCGTGTTGATGGCGAGCGAGCGGCCCGCCCGGTCGAGAATGCGGCCCCGCATGGCCGGCACCTCGACCGTCGACCGCGATTGTGCCTTCGCCCGGGCCCGCAGCTCGCCCCGGTCCGCGATCACGGCCCAGCCCATCTGGCCGGCCACAATCACGGGCACAATGCTGAGCAGCGTCAGCATCATGTACATCCGGGTCCGGATTTGCTCCTTGGGGCTCACGGGAATGGCGGGGGGTGAATGACAACGTGCGAGCGAGAATCTGCCTTCGTTCGCAGTGAAAGGGAGTTAGTTCTCAAGGGCAATGGGCGGACCGTAGCTCACGCTGGCCTCCAGGCCCAGCTCGCGGGCCCGTTCGTAAATGACGTGCGGGCTCGTTTTGCGGTCGTAGACGCCCTGCAGCCGATTGTGCTTTAGGTGCAGCCGCTGGTTCGTCGTGCGGGCCTCCTGCACCTCGTCCAGCAGGTCTTTTGTCGCGTGCACGTGCCCCACGTACAGCGTAAAGGCCCCGGCAATGAGCAGGACGAGCAGCGCAAAGCGTCCCGTGGACATGCGCTGCAAAAACGAGTCGTCTTCCTGCCTCCGACGATGCTGGTTTTTCGGCCCTTCCAGGTCGGTCCAGCCCGGAAGGGCCGTGCTGTGCCGCGCCCACCCGGAGGCCGTTTGTCCCGACGCTCCGGCCGGCGCCCCGTCCCCACGCCCGGACCGCTGTGCGCCGGACCGGGGGGCGGAGGGCCGTGAAATGGGAGAGTCGCGTCGGCTCATGGGCAGGGAACCACCCCGTCGCCCGTCGTCCCCACGGTCCCGCCCGCGGGGCGGGTCGCGTGAGGGGCGCGGCGAACGGTATGTGGACATCAGGTATTGAGAAGCTATCGAATGAGAAGCTATCGAATGAAACGTGCAGGCGCATTCGTGGCGCTGCGCTACGGAACCGGGGGGCCCATCTCCTCATCGTCCTGACGCTCGGCCACACGAAGGCGTGCGCTCCGGGCCCGCGGATTCGCCGCCACTTCCTCTTCGCTGGCCTCAATGGGGCCGCGGGGCGTCTCCGTCCAGGGCGCCACCCGGTTGCCGTAGAGGTCCCGGCGGGGCGTGCCCTCAAAATTCCCGTAGCGGAGGTAGCGCTTTACGCGCCGATCCTCCAGCGAATGGTAGCTAATGGTGGCAATGCGGCCGCCGGGGCGCACCACCGCCGTGCTCTGCTCCAGGGCGCGCTCCAGCATGTCCAGTTCTGCATTCACGACGATGCGGAGGGCCTGGAACACCCGGGCGAGGGTTTTCACCTCGTCGGGCGGCGGGACGGCGCCGCGCACCGTATCGGCCAGGTCGCCGGTGGTATCGAGCGGGCGCGCCTCTACGATGGCGTGGGCGATGCGCCCCGCCCGGCGCTCGTCGCCGTAGTCGCGAAGGGCCTCGCGGAGATCGCGCTCGGGCCAGGCATTTACCACCTGGCGGGCCGTGAGGCCGCGGCGCGGGTCCATCCGCATGTCGAGCGGACCGTCCGCCTGAAAACTGAAGCCCCGTTCGGGCGCGTCGATCTGGTGCGAGGAGACGCCCAAGTCGAGCAGGATGCCGTCCACCGGCACGAAGTCTTCGGCGCGGAGGAGGCGCTCCAGGTCCCCAAAGTTGCCGCGGACGGCCCGGAAGCACCCGGCCTCACGGGCCTCAGCGAGGCGATCGCGAGCCGTGGCCAGTGCGTCGGGGTCCTGGTCGATGCCCAGCACCACGGCGTCGGGGCCCAGTGCGTCGAGCAGGGAGCGGGCGTGCCCGCCCCCGCCCAGGGTCGCGTCCACGTAGCGTCCGCCCGAGGCCGTGACCAGCCGGGCCTGCACGTCATGTGAAAGAACAGGTGCGTGGAAATCGGTCGCGTACCGCAGCGGATCTCCGTCCGGGGAGGCGTTGTCCTCAGAATCGTTGGCGGCCATCGGTTCGTGTCGTTCCCGTGAACGGTGCCCTTACCGCATCACACTCTCGGCAAGCGTCTCGTAATCGGCGGGCGTCTCGTTGAGGTACCCGTCGAACTGTGCCGGGTCCCAAATCTCGATGTGGTCGAACGCCCCTATAATTTGTGCCGAATCGTCGAGCCCGGCGAAGTCAAGGAGCGGGTTCGGGATGCTGATGCGTCCCTGCCCATCGAGGGAGACCTCGCTCGCCCACCGCATGATGAGGCGGACAAAGGTTCGGACCTCCCGGTCGTACATGTTCAGTTCATCGATCTCCTCCTCGATGTCCGCCCACTGGTCCATTGGGTACAGGAAGATGCAATCCTCAAAGCCCCGTGTGATCGTAAAGGTCTCGTTTGCCGCCGGCGACATAGCCTTCCGCATCTGGGCCGGGATGGCGACCCGCCCCTTGCTGTCAACGGAATATTCGGCCTGTCCTTTGAATGCCATATCGGAAGCGGCCCACGGACGGCGCGTCGGATCGACAAACGAGAATAGCGAAGCGAGCGAACTTCCTGGGACAGTTCCCCACATTTCCCCACGCGCTCCACAATGTACGCGCGCCCTGGTCAATGTCAAGTTCAGCGCCGTTTGAAGCCGTTTTTCGACTCCATTCTTTTCGATTTAGGGGGTGTGCACATGCTCCCGGACACCCTATCGGCATCGCCTTCCCCTCTCAGAAAAATATTTTCACCCCCTTGTGAAAACATTTTCACCCTTTCTCTTTTGCCCGCTGGCATTGTCACACATATGTTGATTGTCCCCGGAAAATTACCCGGAGCCCCCACTCATTCCCCGTCCCGGTCGGTTCTTTTCTTCCGTTGCTCCTCCTCCGGACCTATGAGCAAGGATCCCCTTACGCAACGCCAGAATCGGGCCTACGACTTTATCGAGCGGTACATCGAACGGCACCAGAAGCCCCCGACTCTCCAGGAGATCGGGGATGCCCTGGACATCTCGTCCACGAACGGGGTCTACAAGCTTCTTCACAAGCTTGAGAAGAAAGGGTGGATCGAGCGCGAGAAGCACAAGGCCCGAAGCATCCGCCTGGTCGACCAGGAGCAGGATCCGTTCGGGAGGGGCGGCAGCCCCCCGAGCCTGCCCATCGTGAGCCGCACCCCCAGCGCCCACCCGGAGCGCCTACGCGAGCGGCCCACCGGCACCCTGTCCGTGGACTACACCCTCTTGCGTGACGCCGACGACGAGGACAACTGCCTTCTCGGGCGGGCCGGGGACGACGGCATGAATGAGAGGGGCATCAACAAGGGCGACCTGCTGCTGATTGAGGAGATGGAGTGGGACGACCTGCAGAACCGGACGCTCGTGGCGGTCCTCCTCCAGGATCAACTGCTGGCCCGCGAGTACGAGTTTGCCAACCGCAAAATTCACCTCCGCCCGGCGGCGCCCCACTACGTCGAGGACACGTTCTCGCCGACGGACGCCGACTACTACGTCATCGGTCGCGTGCTCGGCCTCATTCGCACGTTCTGACGGCGCCGGGCCCGGCCCGCCCGGCCCCCACTACATGTCGACGGAGGCGAGGGGGACGGCTTCCCGCTCAGGGGGCTGGGGCGAGGAGACAAGGTCGTGCTCGTGGGCGTAGGTGGTGCAGGCCCGCACGAACGACTGAAAAAGCGGGTGCGGATGTCCTACGGTCGTCTTGTATTCCGGATGGAACTGCACCCCCAGGAACCACCGCTTGTCGGGCAGCTCCATGATCTCGACGAGGTCGGTGTCCGGATTCACGCCGGTGAAGCGCATGCCCTCCTCCAGCAGCTTGTAACGGAGGACGTTGTTCACCTCGTAGCGGTGCCGGTGCCGCTCCTGCACCAGCTCGGCGTCGTAGATGGCCCGGGCACGGGCCCCCTCCTGCAACCGGCAGTCGTACTGCCCGAGGCGCATCGTGCCGCCCTTTTCGGAAATCTCCTTCTGCTCCTCCATGAGGTCGATGACCGGGTACGAGGTGTCCTCGTCGAACTCCGTAGAGTGGGCGCCCTCCCATCCGCAGACGTTGCGCGCGAACTCGATGATGGCGCACTGCAGGCCCAGGCAGATTCCGAAGAAGGGAAGGTCGTGGGTACGGGCGTAGTGGGCCGCGGCGATCTTGCCTTCAACGCCGCGGTCCCCAAAGCCGGGCGCCACGAGGATGCCGGCCACGTCCCCGAGTTTCTCGTCCGCATTCTCGACCGTGAGGTCCTCCGAGAGGACGTACCGCACGTCTACCTGCACCTCGTCGGGGACACCGGCGAGAATGAAGCTCTCGGTAATGGACTTGTAGGCGTCCTGGTGCTCGACGTACTTGCCCACCAGGGCGATGGGAATGGTCTCCTCCGGGTTCTTTAGCTTGCGGAGGAACTCGATCCACTCGTCGAGGTCGGGCGTGTCGCGGCACACCGACGCGTCGGGCTCCGGGTAGAAGCGGTCAACGACCAGTTCGCCCATCCCCTCCTCGCGCAGGAGGAGCGGCACCTCGTAGATCGTCTCCGCGTCGAGCATCTGGATGACGGCCTCCTCCTCGACGTTGCAGAAGAGGGAAATCTTGCGCCGCACGTCCGCGTCGATGGGCCGCTCCGACCGGCAGATGATGGCGTCGGGCTGGAGGCCGTGGGCGAGCAGTTCTTTTACGGAGTGCTGGGTGGGCTTTGTCTTCAGCTCCCCGGCCGCCCGCAGGTAGGGGATGAGCGTGAGGTGCGTGATCATCGTGTTCTGCGCCCCCAGGTCGTTGCGCAGCTGGCGGATCGCCTCCAGATAGGGCTGCCCTTCAATGTCGCCGACGGTGCCGCCAATCTCGGTGATGACCACGTCGTAGTTGCCGGTCTCGCCGAGCTTCAGCATCCAGTGCTTGATTTCGTCGATGATGTGGGGCACCACCTGCACCGTCTTGCCGAGGTAGGCGCCCTCCCGCTCCTTCGAGATGACCTCCATGTAGATCCGGCCGGTGGTGACGTTGTTGGCCTGGCTGGTGGGCTGGTCGAGGAAGCGCTCGTAGTGGCCGAGATCGAGATCGGTCTCGGCGCCGTCGTCGGTCACGTACACCTCCCCGTGCTCGTACGGGTTCATGGTGCCCGGGTCGACGTTGATATACGGGTCGAACTTCTGGATGGTCACGTCAAGCCCGCGATCGGCCAGGAGGCGTGCCAGCGAGGCACTGAAGATGCCCTTGCCGAGCGAGGAGGTCACGCCACCGGTCACAAAGATGTACTTGGTCTGCACGGCACGGAGGGGATTGGGGGCGGAAGGACAGGCGGGTGGCAACAAGATAGGCGCCGCCGCGGGGTAGTATCAACGCGGCGGGGGTGCGACTCCGTGCTGTTTCTGTCAATCGCACCAGGGGCACGCCCCGGGCAGCCGCGCAGGCCTGCCCCCTCGCCCCCCGTGGTCCGACGCTTCGTTCGGCCCTACCCCTCGTTCGTGTAGTGTCGGAGCAAATCCTTGGTGGTGACAATGCCGATAAGCTCGTCGCCTTCGACCACGGGGAGAGAGGAGATGCTGTGGTCGAGCACGAGGGCGGCGGCCTCCTCCACATCCATGCCCGGCGTCACGGTGAGGGGGTCGGCCCGCATGATTTCGTGGGCCGGGCGGGACAGGGTGCGCACATCGCGATGCTCCTCGTTGTAGGTGTCGAGGAACGGACTGAGGGCGCGGAGCACATCACGGTCGGAGATGACGCCGACCAGCGTCCCCTCATCGACGACGAGAAGGTGGCGGAACCCCCCTGTGTGCAGCTGCGACCGAACGTCGGAGAGGGCCGTGTCCGGCGCAACGGTCACGACCTCGCGCGTCATAATGCCGTCAACGGTCATAGGCTCAGAAAAGGCTCGTAGCAGAAATCGAATGAAGAGAACGGCGCTATCCCATCCAAAAGGCAATCACGATCCCGCCGAAGGACACGATCAGCCCAACGGCAAGGCCCCCAAGCAGTCCCCCTGCCCGGACAAAATCCGACGTGTCGAGTTCCCCACTGGCATACGCAATGGCATTTGGGGGCGTGCTCACTGGAAGGGCCATGGAAAGCGACGCCGCCAGGGCAATACTCAGGGCCACCTGAATGGGTCCGGGCCCGGCCCCGAGCGCTTGCGTCCCAAAGGACACACCGATCGGGATGAATAGGTTGGCCGCGGCGGTGTTCAACATGAATGTGCTGACGAGCACGGTGCCCCCCTGCGAGCACGAAGGGGCCGCTGAGGGCGCCGCCCGGACCACGATGTGGTCGAGGCCGGTCGCCTGCATGCCGCTGCCCAGCGCAATGCCGCCGCCAATGAGAATGTCCCACTCCAGGCTGTCCACATCGTCCTGGTCGAGCCCCCCATGGCCGTGAACACGATGGCCGGGAGCGTAATCATCATAGCGGTTGCGACGATATTGCTCATCCACATCGAAAAGAGCGCCGTGACGATCATGAGGCCCAGCATCACGAGGGACGGCCGTCCCTGAAAGAGCCGCAGGATGAGCCCGGCGAGGACCCGGTCGACGCCCTCCCTCACACAGGCCCGCGCCAGCAGAAAGCCCCCGAGGAAGAGGGCGAGAATGGGGTCGGCCGCCGGGGCCAAAAACGCACGGTAGTCGGGCGTGGGGGACTGCGCAAAGCTCAGCCCGGACCACCCGCCCGGATTCGCCAGGAGGAGAATTTCGAACCCCACCACCAGGAGAGCCGTCGCAAAGAGGGGCAGCGCCTCGGTCACCCTCAGCAGCGCCGCCGCCACAAAGATGCCCGCCATATAGGCGGCCTCCTGCGGCCACCCGACCTCAATTCCCGCCGCCGTGGCCCCGACGGCAGCGATACACACCGCCAGTGCTTTGATGAGGTTGCGGGAGCGGAGCGGCCCCTTCGCAAGGAGGACGCTGTGCACGAGGCGGTTCCAGGCCAGCTCTCCGTGCACCGAAGAGCGGCGCAGGAGCCCTTGCGCCCGGCGCCGGGCCCGCCGCAGCACCTTGTGGCGCCGTTCGGGAGGCGGCGAGTCGGACGAGAAAAAACAACGTGACGACGGGTCGGCCAAAACGGAAGAAGCGCGCGGCGCCGTCGCCCCACCCGGATCGACGAGCGAAAACCAGATGTAAACGAACACAACAGCACAACAAGACTACAGCTTTCTCCTCTCTCGTCGTCGATTCTGCCGTGCAGTCTCATGCCCATGACCCATACCGTTGCCGGTGTCACCATTGAGCTCCTTCAGGGCAACATTGTAGAGCAGCCCGACGTGGAGGCCGTCGTCAACGCGGCCAACGCGCAGCTCCGCACCGGGGGCGGCGTGGCGGGCGCCATCCACCGTGCGGCCGGTCCGGGCCTCGTTGAGGAGACCCGCCCCCTCGCGCCCATCCACCCCGGCGAGGCCGTCCTTACGGGCGGACACGACCTGCCGAACGCGTACGTTATCCACGTGCTCGGCCCCGTTTACGGGCGCGACGAGCCGTCCGACGAGCTGCTAGGGGCCGGCTACAAAAATGCCCTGCGGCGGGCCGAAGAGAACGGCATCTCGTCCGTGGCCTTTCCCGCCATTTCCACTGGCGCGTTTGGGTTCCCCACAGCGCCGGCCGCCCGGATTGCCCTGCAGACGACGCTCGACGCGGCCCCCGCGCTCGACTCGGTGTCGCTCATCCGGTTCGTGCTCTTCGACCAGAGCGACCTTCGCATCTACGAAGAGGCGCTTTCATCGCTCCGCTCCCCCAACGCGTAGCCTCCAGCCCCGGCATGCACATCGCGGTTCTGGTCCCCGGCATCCACGACCGCCCCACCGGCGGGAACGTCTACAATCGCCGGGTGGCCGCCGCGCTGTCGGACCGCGCATCGGTCGAGGTGATTCCGTGGCCGGAGGCGGCCGCCCGTCCCCCGCTTGCCCTCCCGCCCGACACCGTCGTCGTGGTCGATAGCCTGCTGGTGGATCGGCTCGACGCGTTCGATGCCCTCCGCCCCCCGACCGCGTCGCTCGTCCTGCTGGCGCACTACCTGCACTGCCTCGATCCCACGGCGAACGACACGCCCGACGCCGACGCCGAGCGGGCCGCCCTCTCTCACTACGACGGCGTTGTCACCACGAGTGCGTTCGCGAAGCGGGCGCTGGCAGACGCAGGCGTACCAGCGGACCGGATCGGTGTGGCGCCCCCCGGACTCGATGCGACCTACCGGGCGCCAACAGCGGATCGGCTCTCCGACGGCCCGCCCCGCCTGCTCACCGTCGCGAGCTTGCAGCGCGGAAAGGGACTGCCCCGGCTGCTCGACGTGCTCGGCCGCCTCACGGATCGGGCATGGACGTGGACCCTCGTGGGCGACGACACGCTTGCCCCCGCCTTTGCCGCGTCCCTCCGCCGCCAGATCCAGAACGCCTCTTTCACCGATCGAGTCACGGTGACCGGCGCCCTCCCGCCCGCGGACCTCCGGGCGCACTACGACCGCGCCGACGTGTTCGTGCTGCCCTCCCGCTTCGAGACGTGCAGCATGGCCACCCGCGAGGCCATGGCCCGGGGCTGCCCGATCGTGGCGTTCGATGTCGGCGGCCTCTCCGAGAACCTCGGCGACGCCCCCGCGGGTCGCCTCGTGCCCGCCGCCGACACGGACGCCTTTGCCGCCACCCTGCGCGCCCTCCTCGACGCGCCGGATGCCCGCCAGCGCATGGCACGGGCCGCCCGCGAGCGAAGCCGCTCCTTCTCTTCCTGGCCCGCTACGGCCGCCCAGCTTCACGACGTCCTGCATCGCCTGTCGCGGACGTGTCGGTAGGCGACTGCACCAACAGCGACGGCGCCACGCCCTGGGGCTGTACAGGCGGGAGCCCCGTCGTGTCGGCCGCCGGGCCGCGGTCGTGGCGAGCCAGCAGACGCACCAGCAGCGAGTAGAGCGCCTCCTGTCGCACCCTCGGCCGCTCCGCCCGCGGCCTCAGGCCCTCGGTAAAGCCCCGGGCCCGCACCGACTCGACCAGCGACGCATCGGTGCTCAGTACGTGAAGGGGCACCTCGGCATTCTCGGTGCCGAAGAGCGGGGGCTGGTGATCGCCCAGAAGAAGCACAAGGCTGCCCTCCGGCGCGGTGTCCAGCAGGTAGTCGCGGATCACCTGCAGGTCGTACGCAATGTGGCGGAGATAGCGTGTTGACTGCGGCTGGTCGTAGATGCGAGGGCGCGTGAGCGAGTCCGGAAGGAGGGCGCCGGGCGGGCGGCCCGCCTGCTCCAGTGCGTCCCGCGCCTCCGACCCGGCGCCGCCGGCCTCGTTGAACTGGCGCCAATCGGGGAGGACGGGCGGCAGGCCGTAGTTCCAGAGCGCGTGCGAGTCGACCGTCTCGAAGAAGAGGAAGTACGGCGCCCGCCCGGCCAGGTGGGTGCGATGGGCAAAGTTCAGGCTGTACTGATCGGGGGCGTCCGCCAAGCCGTACGCCGGCCCCGCATACGCCAGGTCGTCGCGGTAGAGGGTGACGTCGAAATCGTAGATGTTGCGCGTGGGAAGGCCGGGCCGCTCGAAGGTAAACGGCTGGAGGGCGACGGTGTGGTAGCCCTGCCGCTTGAGAAAGCGGACCAGGTGGGGGACGCGATCGGGCCGCTCCAGGAACCGGTTGTAGAGCACCTGCCGGTCCACCTGCACGCCGGTAAGCAGAGAGGCGATGGCCAACCACGAGCGCCCGCCCTGCACGGGCGCCTCGGCCCGGGCACTCGCCATGTGCCACCCGTCGGCGGCAAGGGTGTCCTGCATGCGGCGCATGAGGTCGCGGTACGGGTCCCGCAGGTCGGGGTGGCGCTCCAGAAGCGTGCCGTAGGACTCCACGGCGAGGAGATACACCGAGGGGCGTCGCTCCAGCCTCAGCGCGTCGTAGGCGGAGTAGGCCGAGTTGACGGGCATCGTGTCCAGCGAGTCAAGCATCGTCGCGAGGCGGGCGGACGCCTGCGTGTTGGCCCACGCCTTGGCCGCCACGGTGCGGACCCGCACCCGCTCGTTTGAGGTCTGGTAGGTGAGGCTTTCGGTTCCCCACTCCTGTGCCGGCCCCACCACGAGCACGAGCGGCCACGCCACGAGGTGCACGGCCAGCAGCACCCCTCGCCCGCCGGCGGCGGGGGCGGTCCGCTGGATTGCCCATACGGCCCGCCGGGTCGCCTCCGCAAGCGCCAGCGCCCCCACGAGGCCGAGCCCCGCCCACGCCGCGCCCGCCCACGTCGCCACATCGGACGCGAAGTACAGGAGATTGTCCATAAACTCGAGGTCTTCGTACAGGATGCCGTGGCGCCGGAAGGCCGTGTACACCGCGGCGTCGTACACCTGGTACCCCACCACCAAGACCACCCCCACGAGTACGCCGCGCCGGAGGGGACGCTCCCATCGCGTGCCCGCCCCGTACACGAGCACCGTCGCCAGCACCAGCACCTCCACCGAAAGCGGGAAGTACGGGCTCAGCGGAAGGGGCGTTACCACCGACGGCACGAACGGAAGCAGACTGAGCCCGGCCAGCGCCCCCCCAAACAGCAGGGTGGGGCGGAGCGAGGACGCGAGCGACGAAGACCAGCGGTCGGACATTCAGAAACAGGTCGATGCATCAAAAACCCGCGGCGTTATCCTCTCCCCTCCGTCCCGGCGCGCCCCACGACCTGCACGGTCGACCGGGCAAACGATAGGACGAGCGCCCCGGCGGCGAGGGCCACGAGCGGCTCGTAGAGCCAAGGGTACGGAAGGAACGAGCACAGCAGCGCCCCCACCATCGCCCCGTAGGCGTAGCGGGCAAACGAGAACCGGGACTCCGTCTTCTCCGGCGGCTGGACGAGGAAGAGCAGCACCACAAAGCCGTAGCGCAGGAGCCCAATGCCCAGAACCCAGACGGGCAGGTGCCCCTCGAAGGCGGACAGTGCACAGAGCACCAGCAAAAAGAGGGCGTCGGCCTCCTTGTCGAAAAACGCGCCGAACTCGGACGCGAGCCCCCGTCGGCGTGCCCACCAGCCATCGAGCCCATCGGCGGCCAAGAACACCCCGCCGAGCACGACGGGCCCCCAGCCCCCGGCCGCTGCGAGCGACGGCAGCGCCCCCAGCAGGAGCACGCGTAGCGCCGTAACCGCGTTGGCCCCGCCAAACGTCCCGGACGCCGTCCATTGCGAGCGGGTCGCCCACACCAGCCCCGCCAGCAGCCCGCCCCCGCTCCCCAGCAGCGGCCACACGCTCGTGGTCCACACCGCTCCCGCTGCGGCCCCCAGCATCCCCAGTGCGTTCAGGAGGGACCAGCGCTCAGCGATAGTCGCGGTGCGAAGGGCGGCGTGGGACACAAACGCAGGAACGTAGACAAAAAGGCAAGTCTCCGGGCTGCCCCCGGTAAAAAACAGGCGGCGTCTTCGGATGGTCTTCCGGAAACTACGAAGGTCGAGTGAACATCCGTGTGCATTCCCTGTTTCTATTTATCCTCTTTTCTACGCAGACGCGTTGTCCGCAGCGTCCCGCCAATGCCCGTGCGCCCCCGCGTCCCCCGGTCTGGGTTTTTCTCGCTCCGGACGGGGGCGCTCCGTGCCCTCGTGCTGGTCGTTCTGGCCACGTGCGCGTGGGCGGCCGGGGGGCTCCATTCCGCCCACGGCCAGGCCCCCGGCCTTCAGATTGAGCCGATTGCCCCGTCCGCACAGGCCCGGGCGGGCATTTACCTGCTCCGAGACGGTCGTCCCGACGCTGCCCGGCCCCTCCTCGGAGGCGCCCTGGAAGCCGATTCGGCCCGCACGCTTCCCGAGCACGGCGCCGTAGCCTACTGGCTGGGCGAAGCGTATGCGCGGAGCGGCGACTCGGCCGCCGCCCGTCGCGCCTGGCGGGCCGGCGTCCGACAGGTCCACCGCGCCGGCGGCTTCGACGTGCGCCTCGCCGACGCCTACCTGCAAACCCTCGACGCGTACCGGCTCCGCCGCAACCGACTGCGCGCAGTGGACCAGTACCGGCAGCTGCTGGGGCGCGTCGGCCCGGACACCCTGGGGAGCGTGCAGTCCATTTTCCGACGCCGCATAGCGCAGCTCGCCCCCCTCCTCCCCGACGACGTGTTCGATCAGGTCGTGCAGGAGGCCCGCGACACCAAGCCCGACACGTGGACGTTCCGACCGGAGGCCGGCGACGCCCTGCAGGCGTGGTGGCGGAGCCTCGATCCGTTCCCGAAAACCCCGGAAAACGAACGACTCGAGGAGCACCTCACGCGCCTCATCCGGGCCGAACAGCGCTTCCGCTGCTCCGACGCGCCCTCCGCCCTCGACGATCGGGGCACGGCCCACCTGCGACTCGGCGCCCCGTACAAACGACACGACCTCAGCTACAAGAGTGGGGAGTTTTTCCGGGAGGTCTATCGGTTTGGGGTCCCGATTCCCGCGTCCGGCTTCCCGGAGGGCGAGGTGTGGGTCTACCCACACATCGACGACGCGGCCTACTACCTGTTCGTGGAGGACGACGGGTCGGAGTGCTTCCGCGTCGCCACGGCGAACGAGCTGTTGCCCACGACGCTCCGGTTCTCACGCGGCAACACCGACCGGGGCCTCAACATCGCATACTCCTCGCTGATGGCCATGCGCGCCATCTACCAGGAGCTCGCGCTCTACCATATCGATTATGGCGGGCGCTACCAGGAAATTGCCAACTACGCCGGCTGGCAGGAGATGGAGGCCGCCCTCGCCCGGATGGGCGTCTCGGGGGGCAGCACGCGCCAAACCTCTGTCGGGGCCGGGGTGGGCCAGACCCGCGTCGTATCGTCCAACCCGATGCTGGGCATTCCCCCGCCAACGGAGTTCATCACCAGCATGGTGTCGCGGGCAGCGCGGGAGGACCAACGGGCGGCGCAGGAACGCGAGGAGGTGCTGCCGCGCCAGTACACCGCCCTTCGTGAGAACACCCCCTCCCTGCCCGTGGCGGTGCGCACGGCCCGCTTCCTGAATGACGACGGCACCACCCGAACCGAGCTGTACTGGGGCCTCGCGGCCGACGAGGTGATTCTCCGGGACGGCACGACCGCCCAGCCCTCCACCCTCACGCTCGCCGCCACCCAGTCCGACTCCACCCACACGCCGGTCGCCCGCCACTCGTCCCGCTACCGGGTGCCCTCTACGCCCCCCGACAGTGGCGACGGGTTCGTTCCGTCGCCCCTCACGTTCGACGCCCCGTCCGGCCCCTATCATCTGAACCTGCAGTGGACCCAGTACCGCCGGTGGGCCCAGATCGACAACCTCATGGGCGAGATCGGGCCGAAGCGGCGGCTGACCCTCACCCGCATCGACTCGCTGCGCCCCCTCCGCGCCGGAGGCCCCCTGGAGATGAGTGACGTGAAGGTCCTCTCCGCCCCCGATGCCGATGCCCCCCCGGTCACCCTGCAGGAGCGCGCCACGCCCTATCCGTTCCGGACCGTCACGGAGGAGACGCCCCTCCTTCTTTCGTTCGAGCTCTACCACCTTGCACAGGGCCCCGACGACCAGACGCGATACACAATCGCCTACGAGGTGGAGGGACGCACCCGCCGTGGCTGGACGCGCCTCTTCCGGGGACAGGACACCCAGCAGACCGCCACCGAAACGACCGTTACGGGCACCACCGCCCGCACCGAGGAACTGATCCTGCTGGACCTCTCGGAGATCGAGCGGGACGAGGCGCAAGACGTGCGCGTCACGGTGCGCGTGACGGACGAACCCTCCGGCGCCACCGCCGCCCGCACGATCGACTTTGTGCTCGAAGGCCAGAGCAACGACTCGTCGTGAACCTAGACCGCAGCGGAAGGTTACGTGTGCCCTCACAGCTGACGCCCCTCGCCTCTTCTTGTCCCCATGCCTCCTCTGCTCCGACGCCGCCCCCTCGCCCAGGGACTCCTCCTTCTTCTCACGTTCGTCGTTCTGGCGCCCCTCGCGTCCGCACAGCCGACGCCCGACCCCACCACGCAGGTCGCGCTCCCGGCCCCCGAGCGCCTCGATACGCTCCGCTCCTACATCGACCGCACGTGGGGCACCCTCACCCGCTCGCACGACGACCTGCTGGCCGCCCTTCCCGACGAGAAGGTGGACCACGCGCCCGGCACGCCCTGGCCCCTCTACGTGGCGGCCTCCGAAGACACCGCGGCCGTGGGGCAGCGCCTCCGCCGCTCGCTCTCCCCCGACGAGTGGGCCCAGGTCGACCTCCGCGTGCTGCCGGCGTCTCCGCGCGAGCACATGAACGCAATCGACCCGCACGGACTCCTCTATCTGCCGCACCCGTACGTCGTCCCGGGCGGCCGCTTCAACGAAATGTACGGCTGGGACAGCTACTTCATCGCGACGGGGCTGCTGGAGGCCGGGCGCGTGGAGATGGCCAAGCACATGACCGACAACCACCTCTACCAGGTGGAGCACTACGGCACCGTGCTGAACGCGAACCGCACCTACTACCTCACCCGCTCGCAGCCGCCCTTCCTCGCCACCATGGTGCGCGACGTGTTCGCGGCCACCGGCGATACGGCCTGGGTGGCCGACGCAGTGCCCGCCCTGGAAACCTACTACGAGTACTGGACGACCGAGCCCCACCTCGCCGGCGACACCGGCCTCTCGCGCTACTACGGGCTGGGCGAGGGCCCGGCGCCCGAGGTGGTGATGGGTGAGCAGAACGCGGAGGGGCAGAGCCACTACGACCGCATTCGCACCTACTACCGCGAGAACGACGTGACGGCGTACGACGAGTCGCTCTTCTACGACGCCGCCGCGGACACGCTCACGAGCCTCTTCTACAAAGCCGACCGCTCGATGCGCGAGTCGGGCTTCGACCCGTCCAACCGGTTTGGCCCCTTCAACGTGGGCATCGTGCACTACGCCCCCGTGGGCCTCAACAGCTTTCTCTACCAGTACGAGCGCGACGTGTCCGCCCTCATGGCCGTGCTGGGCCGGTCCGACGCGGCCAAGCAATGGAGCCGCCGCGCCGACCGCCGGAAGCAGCGAATGGACGAACTCCTGTGGAACGCCGAGACGGGACGCTACCACGACTACAACTTCCGCACGGAGACCCAGAACGACTATCGCTTCGCCACGGCGTTCGCGCCGCTCTGGGTGGGCCTGGCCGCCGACTCCCAGGCCACGGCCACCGCCGAGACGCTCTGGCAGCTGGAGGCCCCCGGCGGGGTGCTCACCAGCACGCGCCGGACGGGCAACCAGTGGGACGCGCCCTTCGGCTGGGCGCCGCTGCAACTAATGGCCGTCGAGGGCCTACGGAACTACGGCTACGACCGGGCGGCCGATCGCCTGAGCGCAAAGTTCGTGGGGCTCGTCAGCAAAGATTTTCAGGAGCACGGGGTCATCCTGGAGAAGTACGACCTCGTGCAGCGGGAATCCGACGTGTCTGCCGGCATTGAGTACGGCTACAGCGAGAACGTCATCGGCTTCGGGTGGACGAACGCCGTGGTGCTGCGCCTGCTGAAGAACGTCCAACGTTAACCGTTCCAACGTTGAACGTTCTTTCGATCTGAGGAATGTAGCAAACTCGGAATCTCACCGCTACGATCGATAGAAGAGGAAGGGCGTCAGTATCCAACAACATATCCATCCTTCCGCATCTCGGTGCCGCCCCAGTAGACGCCCTCCTCCGGGTCCCACATGATGGCCTGGTAGCCGCCGTAGCCCCCGGCCCCTACGTCCATCGCGTGACCGCGACCCCGAAGGGCATTCACCACATTGTCCGGCACGCCACTTTCCACACGGAGCGTGCCCCGGCCCTCCATGTCGTCGCCCGTCGGAGAGCTGCTGCCGTAGTGGCGGTAGCGCGCCGCGTCGCCCGCCGCCTGCACGTTGAGGCCAAAGTCGACGATGTTGCTGAGCACCTGCACGTGCCCCTGCGGCTGCATGCCCCCGCCCATCACGCCAAAGCTCAGGAACGGCTCGCCGTCCTTCGTAGCGAACGCCGGAATGATGGTGTGAAAGGGCCGCTTGCCCGGTGCGTAGACGTTGGGGTGGTCCTCCTCCATCGTGAAGAGGGCGCCGCGGTCCTGCAGCATAAAGCCGAGGCCGTCGGGCACCAGGCCGCTGCCCATGCCGGCGTAGTTGCTCTGAATGAGCGACACCATCATGCCCGTGGAGTCGGCGACCGTGAGGTAGATGGTGTCGCCCTCGTCGAGGCGCTTGCGCATCTCGGGACTGAGGGAGGCGTCGCTCGTGGTCGTCCGCGGGCTGCCCGCCTCGGGGGCGGAAAGCACCTCGTCCATTTCAATCTGCTCGCGGCGCTCGGCCGCGTACTCCTCGGAGACGAGTTCCTGCACCGGCACGTCGGCAAAGTCCATGTCGGCGTAGAAGCGGGCCCGGTCCTCGAAGACGAGCTTCTTGGCCTCGGCCTGCACGTGGAGATAGTCGGTGGAGTTGTGGCCCATGGCCTCCAGGTCGTACCCCTCCAGGATCTGGAGCATCTGGAGTGCCGCGATGCCCTGGCCGTTGGGCGGCAGTTCGTAGACCTCAACGCCGCGGTAGTCGACCGAGACGGGATCGACCCAGTTCGCCTCGTGCTGCCGAAAGTCTTCCATCTGCAGGTAGCCGCCGGTGCGCTCGGCGTAGTCGGCGATCGACCGGGCAATCTCGCCCTCGTAGAACGTCTCGGTGCCGTTCTCGGCGATGGTTTCGAGGGTGTTTGCAAGGTCGGGGTTGCGGAACATCTCGCCCTCTTCCGGCGCGCGCAGTTCACCGTTTTCCCCTTCAATGAGGTACGTCTCCTTCCAGTTGTCGGTGGGAATCAGGTCGTCGTTTTCGCGGAAGCTCTCGACGTTGCCCTGCCAGTAGTAGGCGATCACCTGCGAGAGCGGAAACCCGTCTCGGGCGTAGCGGATGGCGGGGCGGAGGTCCTGCTCCAGCGAGAGGCTGCCGAAGCGCTCGTGCAGCTTGCCCCAGCCGCTGGCCGTGCCGGGCACGCTCACCGACAGATGGCCGAGGAGGGGAATCTGGTCGCGGTCGCCCAGTTCTTGTTGCATCTCGTCGTACGAGAGGCCGCGGGGGGAGCGCCCGCTGGCGTTCAGACCGTAGGTCGAGTCCGTCTCCGGGTCGTAGACGATGGCGAAGAGGTCGCCGCCGAGGCCGTTGCCGGTCGGCTCCATGAGGCCAAGGGCCGCGTTGGCCGCGATGGCCGCGTCGACGGCGCTGCCCCCCTTCTGCAGTACGTCGACGGCAATCTGGGAGGCGAGCGGCTGGCTGGTGGCGGCCATGCCGTTGGGCGCCGTCACCGGGCTACGGGCGTAGTCGGGTCCGGTGAGACGATCCCCGCCGCCGTCGGCGTTCTGCGCCGCAGCGGGCGGGACGAGGAGGAGCGCAACGAGGGCAACGAGGGACCAGAGGGTACGCATCGGTGGGGTGGGCGTCGGGCAACGAATCGTGGGCCCGTTAACGTAGGGAACGGACCGGACAGAGGAAACCGGCTGCCCGTTACCGCACGCGAATGCGCTGGCCGGGCTGCAGGCCGCCCCCCGACAGGTCGTTGAGGTCCCGGAGGCGCTGGATAGAGGTGCCGTACTGCTGTGCAATGCGCCACAGCGAGTCGCCAGCGTCCACCGTGTGGTATACGGCCCCGGCGTCGTTCGCTTCGTTCCCCGACGCCGCCGCTTGTTCTTCCGCCGGTTCGCCTTCCCCCACCGGCTCGCCCCCCACCGTAACCTCGTTCCGCACGTCGGACACGCCCTCCACGCGCCGGGCCATTCGGGCGGCCTCCTCGTACTCGTCGCGCGTGTTCACGTCGCCCTGGAGGACCACCCGGCCGCGAACCACCGCCACCTGAAACTCAAAGACGCGGAGGCTGCGCTGCTGCATAAGGGCCTGTTTGACCCGGGCCTCCACGCGAGCATCCGCCAGCTTGTCCTCGAGCGAACGGTCGCTCGTATCGGACACACGAGCCTCCGGGCCGGACGCGGTGTCAGCCGCGACGGGAGAGGCCACCGTGCGCGACGTGTCGGGAGACGGGCGCGCGGGCTCCTCCGACGCCGACGTGCACCCGACCATCAGCCCCCCCACGAGCAAAACCCCACCGATCCAGTACGCGCCCCGTAACAGCATTGAGGGCTCTTCCAAGAAACACAAAACCATCGGACGGCCGGCCTCTACGCCTCCACGGGCTCGCGATCGGCCCCGGTCGGGTCCACCGCCCCGTGTTCGGTCAGCCAGCGCTCGGCGTCGATCGCCGCCTTGCAGCCGGTGCCCGCCGCCGTCACGGCCTGGCGATACACGTGGTCCTGCGCGTCGCCGGAGGCAAAGACGCCCGGGACGTTCGTGTAGGTCGAGTCGGCCTCCGTGAGGATGTAGCCCTCCTCGTCCATATCCAGCCACCCCTCAAACGGGCCGGTATTGGGCGTGTGGCCGATGGCGAGGAAGAAGCCCGTCACGTCGTCCATCACGTAGGTCTCGCTCGTCTCGTTATTGACGACCTCGATGCCCTCGACCTGGTTTTCGCCGAGTACATCGATGACCTCGGTATTCCAGACGAACTCGATCTTGTCGTTCTCGAAGGCCCGCTCCTGCATAATCTTCGACGCCCGCAGCTCGTCGCGGCGGTGGAGCACGTACACCTTCTCCGCAAACTTCGTGAGGAAGGTGGACTCCTCCATGGCACTGTCGCCGCCGCCCACCACGGCCACCGTTTCGCCGCGGAAAAAGGAGCCGTCGCACGTGGCACAGGCGCTCACCCCGCTGCCGATCAGGCGCTGTTCATTCTCGAGGCCCAGATACCGGGCCGAGGCGCCCGTCGAAACAATGACCGTCTGGGCGTACACCGGCGTCTCCTCGTCAACGAGAAGGCGGTACGGGCGCTCGCGGAAATCGACGTGCGTGACGGTGCCGTAGCGACTGTCGGTCCCAAAGCGCTCGGCCTGGTCCTGAAACCGCTCCATCAGCTCCGGGCCCAGGATGCCCTCGGGAAAGCCCGGGTAGTTCTCCACATCGGTCGTGGTGGTGAGCTGGCCGCCGGGCTCCGGCCCCATGTAGATGAGGGGGTTCAGGTCGGCGCGGGCCGTGTAGAGGGCGGCGGTCCAGCCCGCCGGCCCCGTGCCGACGATGACGACGTCACGCACTTCGGCGTCGGAGAAGTCCACGCCGTCGAAGGCCGCAAGGCTGGGGTGACCGTTGGTCGCCGTTCCGTTTTCGTGCATGGGGGGCATCTGAATGTTCGTGTCTCGAGGGGCAAGTAAGGGAGAGAAAAACGAATGACGAATGGAGCCGGGCGTCGCCCCATTCGCCATTCGTCCGTACCTATTCGAACGTGCGTTAGGCCGGTTGTCCAGCCAGCGTCTCCAGCTTCTCCTTGAGGGCCTTCTTTCCGCTCGCCCCAACAAGGGTCTCCTGCACCTCACCGTCCTTAAAGAACAGGAGGGTGGGGATGGAGCGGACGCCGTACTCCTGCGCGGTCTGCGGATTGTCGTCCACATCGACCTTGCCCACCTTGGCGCGGCCCGCAAACTCGTCGGCCAGGTCCTCGACGATCGGGGCGATCTGGCGGCACGGTCCGCACCAGGTGGCCCAGAAGTCCACGAGCACCGGCTCGTCGGCGTTCAGCACCTCGTCCTCAAAGTTGTCGTCGGTCAGGGTCGTGACGTTCTCACTCTCGGCCATGATAATCTCGTTTTTTGAAGAAAAAGACGTGCGCAAAGCACATCGGCGTGATACCGCGGCGCCTCCTACACGGTTTCTCCCGTGCGGCGTGGCAAACACAACGCCCCTCAGGGGAGCATCGTCCGCAGCGTCATCTTACTGTCCTGCAAACATCCTGCGACGTTACATCTACCCGGGAAGGGTCTGTCGGAATGTATCAACTCGTTGCCCCGCCGTGATGTTTGCCCGTCCGCCTCCGACTCATCGTCATATTACGATGAATTGAACGACGGAATGGCAGTCCTGCCGGACCGGGGCCGCCCCAGTGAACTCGTGCGAGGACGGGACTCGGCGTGCCCTCGCGCGATTCCGAGATTCCAGTGGGTCGTCGGGCGTCTTCATCGAAGACCGGTCCGCAATCTACGCGACGGCCGTCGGGATGGCGGTCTCGTAGGGCGTAGTGAGGGCCTCCGGGGCGGCCTCGATCACGCGCTCCCCGCCCATGGTGACGCGCATCCCCTCGGTCGTTACGGCCCCGAGGCGGTGCGCCTGCACGCCGTCGTGCGCGGCCACCGTGGATTCCAGGTCGGCTGCCGCGTCCGGCCGCACGGACACGACGACCCGCGACTGCGCCTCGCCAAAGAGGGCGGCGTCGAGGCGCGTCCCCTCAGGGGCCGCGGGCAGCGTCACATCGGCCCCCAGGCCGTCACTGAAAATGACGGATTCGGCCAGGCACACCGCCAGGCCGCCGTCGGACACGTCGTGGGCGTGCTGGACGATGCCGTCTCGGATGAGGGCGCGCGTCGCGGCCTGCACGGCGACTTCCTCGTCGAGGTCGAGGTGGGGCGCGTCGCCCGTCGTGCGGTCGTGGAGGAAAGACAGGTACTCGCTTCCGCCGATGCGGTCGGCGTGCAGCCAGCCGCTCGGGGTGAGCAGGAAGAGCACGTCGCCGGCCTGCTTGAGATCGGCGGTCGTGGGCTGCGTCTCCAGGTCGTCCACCATGCCGAGCATGCCGATAGTGGGCGTCGGGAAGATGGCGCCCTCGGGGTGTTCGTTGTAGAGAGACACGTTGCCGCCGGTGACGGGCGTGCCGAGGGCGCGGCAGGCATCGCCCATACCGCCGATGGCCTCAGCAAACTGCCAGTACACTTCCGGGTTGTGCGGATTGCCGAAGTTGCAACAGTTGGTGATGGCCACCGGCTCGCCCCCGGCGCAGGTGACGTTTCGTGCCGCCTCCGCCACCGCGATCTGCGCCCCCTTCCGCGGGTTGAGGTAGACGTAGCGCCCGTTGCAGTCGGTCTTTACGGCCAGGCCGGTGTCGGTCTCTTTCACGCGCACCACGGCGGCGTCGCTGGGGCCGGGGCCCACCACGGTGTTCGTGCGCACCATGGTGTCGTACTGCTCAAACACCCACGCCTTGGACGCGATGGTGGGGGCGGCCAGCAGGTCCGTGAGGGCGTCCGTGGCCGTCTCGGGCGTCACGTCATCGAGTCCCGCGTCCTGGAGCGTAAAGCTGTGCACCTCGTCCAGATAGGACGGCCGCTCGCGCTCGCGCTCGTAGACGGGCACGTCGTCGCCCGCCACGTGGACCGGGTCCATGTTGGCCACCTCCTCCCCGTGCCAGAGGGCGCGCACCCGGCCGTCGTCGGTCACTTCGCCGATGTGCTGGGCGTTCAGGTCCCACTTGTCGTAGATGGCCATGAGGGCGTCCTCGTCCTCGGGGCGGCAGACCACCAGCATGCGCTCCTGACTCTCCGAGAGCATGATCTCGTAGGGCGTCATGCCGGTCTCACGGGTCGGCACGCGGTCGAGGTGCAGCTCCATGCCCGTGCCGCCGGACGCGCTCATCTCGAACGACGAGCTCGTGATGCCCGCCGCCCCCATGTCCTGGATGGCCTCCACCACGCCCTCGCGGATGGCCTCCAGCGTGGCCTCCAGGAGCTGCTTTTCGGTGAAGGGATCGCCCACCTGCACGCTAGGGCGGTCCTCCTCGCTGTCCTCGTCGATCTCGGCGGAGGCGAAGGTGGCGCCGTGGATGCCGTCGCGCCCCGTCGAGGCCCCGACGACGTAGACGGGCAGGCCGGGCGTGCCGGCCGCGGCACTGGCCGTGCGGTCGTGGCGCACGGTGCCCACGCTCATCGCGTTCACGAGCGGATTGCCCTCGTACGCGTCGTCGAACACGACCTCGCCCGCCACGGTGGGCACGCCGAACGAGTTGCCGTAGTCGCCGATGCCGCGCACCACGCCGTCGAAGAGAAACCGCACGCGGGCGTTTTCCAGCGACCCGAAGCGGAGGGAGTCGAGCGCGCAGATGGGCCGGGCCCCCATCGTGAAGATGTCGCGGTGAATGCCGCCGACGCCGGTGGCCGCGCCCTCGTACGGCTCGACGGCGGAGGGATGGTTGTGGGACTCGATCTTGAAGGCCACCGCCATGCCGTTCCCCACGTCGACGAGGCCCGCGTTCTCCTCGCCCACCTCCGCCAGCAGGTGCTCGCCCTCCGTGGGGAGCGTCTTGAGGAGGGCCGCCGAGTTTTTGTAGCTGCAGTGCTCGCTCCACATCACCGAGTAGATCCCGAGCTCGGGAAAGGTGGGCGTGCGGCCCAGCCGGTCACAAATTTCGTCGTACTCGTCGTCGGTCAGCCCGTGGTCGAGGGCGAGGGCACGGTCGACGGTGGGCGGGTCGGGGAGCGTCTCGGGCATGGGGCGCGGGCGAACGGGAGAGCGGACACGGGATGTGGTGGAGCGTATTCGGGGACCCGCCGAATGGATCCTCAGTTCGCGGAGAATTGCCCAGCCTCCCTAATGAGTCCCCCTGATGAAACACCCTCACCCAGCAGAACGTCCCCGGCACGACCGGCTGCCCGCCGCCGCGCCCTACGCGTTGGCTTTCGCCTTCAGGTTCCGGTTCGTTCCGTCAATAAAGGCCTGGGGCTTTATCGGGCGGAGACACCTCGTGAAACGCGGTATCCTCTACGCCCCCCCGTGTGCCCGGACGGCACGTAGTATACCTCGCCCCGTCGAAGCGTCTCCTCTCCGTCGTCGGACTGGATCTTGAGGCGGCCCTTCAGCACGTATCCCCAATGCGGACATGGGCACCGGTCGTTGGGCTGCCCCTCCAGACTTGACCTGGAGCCCATCGACCGACTCTGGAGGCCTCTCCCTCTCGTCGGAGGGGGCCCACAAGAGCGAAGCGACTGATGGAGCAAATCACGTTTGGGACGACAGCTACGCGCATTTCTGACGTGTGGAGATGAGGGCCCCGATCGTCGACAGATAGCACAACGCGTCCTGAGAGACCCCGGGAAAAACTACCGACGCGCGCCGTCCCGCCCACCCTCTTTCCGCGCGCCTGGCTGTAATCTCTCGGTGCGCCTGTGCGTCCCAAGAGGGGACCCGGCCAGGCAGAAATCTCCCTCTCGGTCACTGCGCCCCGCGGCCCATCCGTCGCGGCAATCAATTCGGCCGGGTCGGCGTTAACACCCAAGAACCCATCTTTTTTACCACACGGCGTTTCTCGTCATGGGCACCCGCAAGTGGGCCAAGGTTAAGCGACAGAAGCAGAAAGACGACCAGCAGCGGTCGCAGAAATGGGCCAAGCTGTCGCAGGAAATCGAGACGGCGGCCCGCGAGGGCGGCGGCAACCCGGACGCGAACGTGCCCCTGGCCCAGGCCATCGAGCGGGCGCGGGACGTGGACATGCCAAAGGACAACATCGAGCGCGCCATCAAGCGCGGGACCGGCGAGCTGGAGGGAGAGGACGTCGAGGCCGTCACCTACGAGGGCTACGCCCCGCACGGCGTGGCGGTGTTCGTGGAGGCCGAGACGGACAACCGCAACCGCACCGTCAAGGACCTGCGCAACCTCCTGAACGACTACGGGGGCAACCTGGGAAAGGACGGCTCGGTCGGCTACCTGTTCGAACGCAAAGGCCGCATCGAAATCCCGACCGACGCCACGGACGAGCTGTCGCTCTTCGAGGTGGTCGTGGAGGCCGGGGCCGAGGACGTGGACGAGCGCAACGACACGTTCGTCGTGACCACGCCCGTCGACGCCTTTGCCGACGTCGAGGCGGCCCTCGAGGACGCGGACCTCTCCCCCACCGCGTCCGACCTGGTGCGCCTGCCCACCACCACCGTCTCCCTGCCGCCCGACGAACGGGCGGAGGTGCAGACGCTGATCGAACACATTGACGGCCACCGCGACGTGGAGGCCGTCTACACCACGCTCGACGCGGCCGACTCGGAATAGTCGACCGCGAACGCGAGCCCCTCCCTCCGCCCTTCTCTCCCTCTCCACTCTTTCCCATGCGCATCCTCGGCATCGACCCTGGGTCCCGGGCCACCGGCTACGGCATCATCGAGACGGACGACAAGTCGCTCGTGGCCACTGATGTGGTGCGGCTCGACAGCGCCGACGACCACCCCGCCCGCCTCAAGCAGATCTACGACGCCCTCACGACGCTCATCCGTGCGCACGACCCGGCGGCGTTCTCGATCGAGATGCCGGTCTATGGCCAAAACCCCCAGTCGATGCTAAAGCTGGGGCGCGCGCAGGCCGCCGCCATGATGGCCGCGCTGAACGAGGGCCTCCCGGTGGCGCAGTACACCCCGAAAGAGATCAAAAAGTCCGTAACCGGCAACGGAAACGCGTCCAAGAAGCAGGTCCGCTTCATGGTCGCGTCCATTCTGTCGATGGATGCCGACGACCTCACGCACGACGCAGCCGACGCCCTCGCCACGGCCCTCTGCCACGGCAACCGCGACGCCCGCGGCGACACCGGCTCCTACAGCGGCTGGGCCAGCTTTGTCGACGACAACCCCGGCCGCGTCTCGGAATAGCGGGCCGGGGAGACGGTTTTCGACTGAATCGGCACGCGCCCCCGGCACGGATCAGTTGCGATGGTAGCCGCGCTCCTCGTCGCGGACCCGGACCACCTCTTCCACCTCGTCGGTGTCGAGGTCTCCATTGCTGAGCTCTTCGGCGAGTTCTGCCACCTGCTCGGCCTTGTTCGGGGCCTGCCGCCACTCCGGATGGGCCTGCTCGATGAGGCTCACGAGGATTCGAAGGTACGGGTAGCGCTCCTCTTTCGAGTCGAGATCGGCGAGCGACTGGGCAAACAGCTCGGCGTTGCGACCAACCTGCCGGTCGGTGATCGTGGTGTCATACCGCATGGCGGGGGAAGGTTTTCGGACAGGGAAAAGCCAGGACGTATCGGCGGCCTTCAACGTACGCTCGGCGGCAGGGTTGCCTTTCCGGTTGTCGGGCGGGCGGGGCCGTGGCGGGCGAACCTGGGCCTCCGTCTCTCGTACAGACGCCGTATCGCGACTCATTTCCTAGCGCGTGCCATGAGCCGTTCCCGCTCCCCCTCCAGTGCCTACCGGCTGGAGGTCCTTCCCGAAGTCCCTGCCTTCCACCGAGACGCCCTGCGGAAGGGGCGCCTGGAAGAGGGCCACCTCGTGTACTACGGCCCCCAGCCCTCGTACTACGGGATCGGGGAGGTGAAACGGGTGAACGGCTCCGACATCGCCGTCGACTTCCGCGGCACGGGTCACTTCGACGTGCACGAGGAGATCATGGAGCAGCGCTATTTGATTCGCATCCCGCAGGAAAAGATGACCCACCTGTAGCTTGGACCGTGCAGGTGTGCAGCCCGGGCCGTGAACAGCGATTTTCTCTCCCCCTGTCTTCCCCTCCCATGTCCCGCGTGCCGTGGCACTTCTGGATGCTCGTCGCCTTCGTCGGCCTGCTCTTCCTCGGCGGCCTGGCGACGGAGCTGCTGTTCACGCCCCCCACGACCGGCTCCCTCGCCCTGTGGGGGCTCGCGGCAGTCGGGCTGGGCGGCGGCGGATACCTGTGGTTTCGGCGCCTCGCCCGCCATCACCAACCGTTTGGCGAGCGGTGGGAGAAGCGCGTCGCGGAGCGAACGGGCGATCGGGACGAGTGAAAGCTACCGCGGCGTCCAGTCCGTGTGGGCCACCGCGAGCGTGTGTCCCTCTTCGGCGTGCACGAGGGCGTGGCGCGCCGTCAGGGCCTCGTCCGTGGCGTCGGTCTGGACGACGGCCCGGATCGGATCGCCCAGGGACGCCTCGTGCCGAAAGTGCAGGGCCACCTCGGCGCCCCGTCGCTCCGCAAACACCGCCGCGGGCAGGGTATCGAGCGCCCACGTGAGGTACCGCACGTTGTTGACGTGCTCGTTGCGGTCGAGGTCGTGGTAGCCAACCGTCACGCCCCGCTCGTGATCGGCCCGCTCCGGCGGCACCAGCTCATCGGGCGGCGGGGCAAGTGCGGGCGCCCGGTCGGGAAAGGCCAGCGTCCGCACGGCCCGCGGCGGCCGCGCCGGCCGACGCCGCTCCAGGTCCATGACGAACCAGGCGCTGGTGACCCGGGCCGCCACCTCATTGTCGACCGTCAGAATGAACTCGCGGGTGGTGAAGAGCCCGTCGAGGCCCGAGGGCCACGTCTCGATCGTCACCGTATCGCCCCGGCGCGGCGCCCGCTCAACAGCCACCCGGAGGCGCGCCAGCACCCAGGCCTTGCCCTCCGCCGCCAGGGCATCCATCGACACGCCGAGCGCCGCGGCGTGGGGCCCGGCCGCCTCCTGCAGATATCCGCACAACGCCGGCATCGACACCTCGCCCGCCGGGGTAAGATCCTGCGTGCGTACGGCCAGTGACTCGGTCCAGACGAGAGGCGCAGACATGAGGACCCGCGGGTTGATCGGGGGACGACGTGCACGTCCGATCAACGCAGCCCCCGTCCGTCCGTTCGCCCCTCCGGGATGGCACCTTCGGGCCCGCCGAACGTATAGACACTCTGCTCTCTCGACTGTCTCCTCCCTCGCATGATTTTCCTCACCGGCGTTCCCGGCTTCCTCGGGACGCGCCTCCTGCGCACCCTTGCCCACGAGCGCCCCGACACGCCCATCCGGCTGCTCGTGCAGCCGAAATTCGAGGCGAAGGCTCGGGGGGCCGTCGCCGACCTCGGCCTGCAGGACCGGACCGAACTCCTCCCGGGCGACATCACCGCTCCCGACCTCGGCCTCGGCGACCGGTACGACGCCCTGGCCAAACAGGTGACCGTGGCGTGCCACCTCGCGGCGGTGTACGACCTCAGCATTCCCCGCGACGTCGGCTGGCGCGTGAACGTCGACGGCACGCGTCACGTACTCGACTTTTTGGGGCAGTGCCCGCACCTGGAGCGCGCCGGGTACGTGAGCACCGCCTACGTCTCCGGCCGCCGCACGGGCACCATCCGCGAGGACGAGCTCGTCCACGACGCCGGCTTCAAAAACTTCTACGAGGAGACGAAATACCACGCCGAGGTGCACGCACAGGACCGGCTGGGCGACCTGCCGCTCCGCATCTTTCGGCCCGGCATCGTGGTGGGCGACTCACAGACGGGCGAGACCGACAAGTTCGACGGCCCCTACTTCATTCTGCGGGCCCTGCAGCGGCTCCCGCGGTACACGCTCATGACGCGCATCGGCTCGGGGCAGGAGACCGTGAACCTGGTCCCGGTCGACTACGCGGTGGCGGCCATGGCCCACCTGCTGCTGGCGGACGATCCGGGCGGACCGGTCTTTCACCTCACCGACCCGGTCCCCCTTTCCACCCAGGAGCTCCTCGATCTCTTCGCCACCCGCCTCGGCATGCACGTGGCCTACGTGCCCGTGTCGCCGGGCCTCGCCCGCCGCCTCATGGGAACGGGTGTGGGCCGCGCGCTCGGCATCGCGCCGGAGCTGATCGACTACTTCGACCATCCCTCCCACTACGACGCCTCCCGCACGCAGGCGGCCCTCGAGGGCACCGGCATCACCTGCCCCCGCCTCCCCGACTACGCTTCCACAATGATCGAGTACATGAACGCCCACACCGACACCCGCTCGTCGGCCATGTACTGAGTCCGTCGGCCCTCACGTCTCACGCTTCACGCCTCACGCCTCACACCCCATGTTTACCGGCATCATCGAATCCACCGGCCGCATCGCGCACGTCGACGACCTCGGCGGCGGCAAGCGGCTCACCATTGAGGCCGACCTTGCCCCCGACCTCCACGTCGACCAGAGCGTGTCGATCAACGGCGCGTGCCAGACGGTCGTGGACGTGGACCCCGACGCCTCCACCTTCGCCGTCGACACCATCGAGGAAACGCTGCGCAAGACCACCTTCGGCGCCCTCACCGCAGGCACGCCCGTGAACCTGGAGCGCGCCCTCCAGGCCGGCGACCGGCTCGACGGCCACTTCGTGCAAGGGCACGTCGACGCCACCGGCACCATCGTGGATGTGGCCCAGGAGGCCACCGACTGGCTCTACACCATTCGCTTCGAGCCCGAGTACGCCGCGTACCTCATCCCCGTCGGCTCCATCGCCGTGGACGGCATCAGCCTCACCGTCGCCCGCCTCGAGGATGACACGCTCACCGTCGCCATCATTCCGCACACCTACGAGAACACCAACGTGTCGGCGGCCTGGACGGAGGGCGCGGCGGTCAACCTGGAGTTCGACCTCATCGGCAAATACGTGGCCCGGAGCCTCAGCGCCTCCGGCGACACGCCCTCCCCGGACGCCCTGGCGGAGGCGTGGCTGAACGAGTAGCTCCACGTCCCCGCCCGTCCTGTCGCGTTCCTCCCCTCTTCCATGCCCGACGACCGCCTCGAAACCGTCACGCGCTACGACACCACGGGCGATGCGCAGCTGGCCAAGACGCAGCTGGCGGCCGCCGACATCCCCTGCCTGATCGCCAACGAGGACCAGTCCGGCCTCGCCACCATGTTCGAGGGCACGGGGGGCGGCGTTCACGTGAAGGTGCCCGCCGATCAGGTGGAGGCGGCCCGGGCCGTGCTGGGCGTCGACTGATGCCCGCTCATCCGGCGCCCGCAGCGCCCCCGCCGCCGGCCGCGCCTCCCGCAGCGGCGCCCCCGGCCGCCGCGCCGGCCCCCGAGGACTCCATGGTGCCGATGACGCCAACAACTGGAAGAAAGGCCGCCACCGGCGCGGCGTCTGCCTCCGGATCCACGAGGCTGGTAAACCCTTCCGGCAGCGACGGCACCTCGTCCGCGTCCGCGAGGGCCGCCTTCACCTCCTTCAGCCACGACGCCTTCACCTCGCGGTGGTATACCAACCACGGAAGCGTCTCCACGAGTTGTTCGGCGGCGCGGGCGGGAGACGTATCGAGCAGGCGGTCCACCGCCGCCTTTTCGTGGTCGAGAAACGAGCGGAGGGCCGCTTCGCGACGGGCCCCTGCCTCTGTCAGCACCGTGCGCCGGGCCGCCGCCACCAGGCCGCCAATGCCGACGCCGAGGCCCCCGCAAAACGCGAACAGGCTCTCCGCCCCCAGCCCCATCAGGGCCACACCACATCCCGCCGCGAGGCCCGCGACCGCCACGGCGGTCAGGGCATTGGACCGCGTGCGATGCCGCTCCAGCCACCCCTGCGCCACGAGGTCGTCCGGTACGGCCTGGAACTGCTCCCGCCGGAACGAGCGGGTGTTCGTCCAGGCGTCCTCGACCGTGTCGTGGCCCCGCATCTGCTCCAGCAGGGCCGTCTCAAACGCCGACAGGTCGGAGGGCGTGGGGTGCAGTTCGATCCGCACGAGGTCGTTGGTCCCCGTCCACCCGCCGTCGTCCCGGTCGTGCCGAAGCGTGAGGTGGCCGCGCCGGACCAGATCGAACAGGACGGCCGACGTCGCCCCGTCGGCGCCCCGCCCCAGCAGCGCCGCCGCGGACGGAAGGTCGACGTCGTCGGGCGGGCGCGTGGCGCTGCTCTCCGACCGGGGGCCGCGCCATCGCCAGTTGGCCCATCCGCCGGCGCCCACGCCGAGGAGGATGAGAACGAGCCCGAACACCAGGTCTCCGGTCGTCGGCGCGTAGCGGCCCGCCACCCGCTTCGGAAACGACACCTCAACGGCGTAGTTGCCGCCCTCGGCCACCCGGTCGCGATGAAACGCCGCGGTGAGGCCGCCGCCCGTTCGTTCCAGACGAGCATCCGCTTCCGGCTCCATCGTCACCCCGTCTGCCGTCAGGTCGAAGGCGGACGGGAGCACGACGCGGACGTCCACGTCGTGGGTCGGCACGGTAGCCTCGGGGTCCAGCACGTCGCGCGCCACCTCGTTGCGATCTCCCCGTGCCCACAGCGCCCCCTCCACCACGTAGCGAACGGTGAACGTGGCCGGGGCCTGTCGCGCGGGATACGTCCAGCGCACCCGCACGTTGTCGTCCTCCTCCGTGCGCCGGACCGAATCGACGGGCACGTCCGGGCTCGCCACCCGCACGTTGCGGACGGCGTCCACGTCGTGGGCCTCGATCGAGCGGTAGGCGTACGTGAAGGTGCCCTGCTGGAGGTCGTACGTGAGGGATTCTTCCACCTCGTAGGTGCCGTCGGGCCGCACCTGCACGGTCACGTCGAGGTTGGACAACTCGTAGCGTTTTTCCTCCTGAGCCGAGGCGGACGGAGCCACTACGAGATGGGCCCAACACAAAAGCAGAAGCGCACAGCCAACGTGGCGGAGCAGCATCGTGGAGAGGGATTAGAGGGAGAATCGTCGAACAGGAGATCGGCACGCACGGCCGGGCCGCGTCGTTACAATCGCAACAATCGCGCGTCTACCCCGACTCGGGGGCCGGGTCCACAAGGGAGGGCGCCTCGACCCGGCGGTTGCCCCCGGCCGTGTCGCAGATCGCCACCTGGAACCCGGAGCGGACGCCGTGGCTCCCCACGCGCCCGTCGGCCCGCAGCGCAAGGAAGCCGGCCTGCACGTTGTCGTTGTCGGCCCGCTTCTGAACGCGCCGGGCGGCGTCCCGACAGGCGGCCTCGGGCTCCTTTCCGTGCCGCATTGCTTCCACGACCACGTGGCTCCCCGCCACGCGCATGATGGCCTCGCCCCAGCCGGTGGCGCAGGCCGCCCCCACGTCCGGATCCACGAAGAGCCCCGAGCCCACGAGCGGCGAATCCCCCACGCGCCCCGGCTGCTTCCACGCCGTGCCGCTGGTGGTGCAGGCCCCACCCAGGCGCCCCTGCGCGTCGAGCGCCAGCATGCCGATGGTGTCGTGGTTGCCCGCGCCGCCCCGGCGGGTCGTGTCTTGGGCCTCGACGTTGGCCTCGGGGGCGTCGGGGACCGCGTCCGGATTCTTTTTCTTCCATTCGCGCCACGCCGCGGCCATCTCATCCGTGAGCAGGTCGTGCTCTTCGAAGCCCTGCTCGCGGGCAAAGCGAAAGGCCCCGTCGCCCACGAGAAGCGAGTGGGGCGAGTCCTCCTTCACGCGACGGGCCACGGCGGTCGGATGCAGAACATCTTCCAGCGCCGCCACCGCGCCGTAGCGCCCATGCTCGTCCATCACGCAAGCGTCGAGCGTGACGGTGCCGCTGGCATCGGGCCGCCCCCCGAGGCCCACGGTGTGGATCTCGGGATCGGCCTCGATGCGCCCCACGCCCTGCTCAATTGCGTCGAGCACGTAGCCGTCGGGGCGCTGCAGAATCTCCCACGCGGCCTCGTTGGCCGTTTTGCCAAACCCCCAGGTGGAGACGACGACGGACTGGCGGGCGGGACCCTCGACCCCGGCATCAGACCAGCGCATAAACGGGACCGCCGCACTTCCGGCGGCACTCATTTTCAAAAACTGACGACGGCTGGGCATGGACGAGCGAGACACTTGGCGACAACGAACGTGCCCCCAAGAAAGACAAGCAGAACCGACTCCACCAAACGCCGAGCGCCACTGAGCGCTCGCTCACTCCGCCTTCTGAAAGAGATCCTCCAGATCCACCCTAAAGTCATCGAGGAGGGCCGAGGCGACCGTGCCGGTGTTCACGCGGCGCCGGTGAAGGGTGTAGCCCTCGTCGCCCGCCGTGTAGACCTCCACGGTCTCGGTGTCGGGGTCCACGATCCAGTACTCGCGGACGCCGTGGGCCTCGTAGAGCTTCTTCTTGTCGAACGCGTCGAGGTGGCTGGTGGACGGCGAGGCCACCTCGACGATCAGCGTGGGAGCTCCATCGATTTCCTGCTCCTGGATGCGATCGGCCCGGTCGGGCGCCACGTACAGCACATCGGGCTGCACGACGGTGTCGTCGGCAAGGCGTACATCCATCGGGGCAATCGATACCTTCCCCTCCGGTCCCGAACGGACATAATCTCGCAATGCCGAGGCGAAAAGGAGGACGAGATCCTGATGCTGAACGGTGGGAGATGGAGACATGACGAGGTGTCCGTGGATGAGCTCGTACGGGGCCCCCTCGGGGAGTTGCTGGTAGTCTTCGTAGGTGTACCGGTCCTTCGTGGGTAGATCCACCTCGGGACGGTCGGCGGCAGGGGTCGGCATGGCGAGCCGGGGATTACTGGAAGAGGGTAGACAGGGCGATCTCAAACGAATCGAGCACGCCGGACGTCACCGTTCCGTTCTCCACGACGCGCGCCCGCTGGTGGAAGCCCTCCTCGGTATTGTCGAACACCTCCACGGTCCGCTGATCGGGATCAATCACCCAGTACTCGCGAACTCCGTGCGTTTCGTAGAGACGCTTTTTCTCCGTGAGGTCGCGGTGGGCCGTCGCCGGAGAAAGAATTTCCACCACCAGATCGGGGGCTCCTTCGATGGCCTGCTCGCCAAGACGATCAGCGTGGGCCGTCGAAATGAAGGCAAGGTCGGGCTGGAGTACCGTATTCTCCGCCAAACGCACGTCGAATGGAGCGAAGAACACCTCCCCACTGTCGTTCGCCGTTACAATGCTGTCGAGAACCCGGAAAAACCGTCGGGGAACGCGCTGATGGCGTAGTTCAGGAGCAGGAGACATGACGAGGTGACCACAAACGAGTTCGTACGGCGCGCCCTCCGGGAGCTGGCGATAGTCCTCGTAGGTATACGTTTCCTTCTCGGGGAGGTCTACCTCGGGCCGGTCGGCGGCGGGCGTCGGCATGGCGGCACGGACGATTGGTGACGGCATCGTACAGGGACTGAACGAGCGCGCCCATCCCGCCGGTTCCCTTCTACAATCACCAGCAACGCGGCGGAATCAGACCTCGCGACAGTAGCCCCGCAGCAGCATGTCCTCGCCCACCGTCTCCCATGCCTGCTCGACAAAGGTGAGGGCGTCGCCCATTGCGGCAATGCCGAGGTCGCCAACGCTGGGCGTGCCGGTGCCCACCACCTTCGGCGCCACGAAGCAGAAGAAGCGGTCGACGAGATCCTGGCGCAGCAGGGCGGTGGCGAGGCCGGGCCCCGCCTCCACCAGCAGCGACTGAAGCGGCTCGGCATCGTGGCCCGCGTCGGTGCCGAGGCGCTGGAGGAGGGCGCGGAGGTCGAGGTGGTCATCGGGGGTCTCGGGGACGCGGAGGAGATGCCCGCCGGCCGCCTCCAGCACGTCGGCGTAGGCGGGCCGGTCGCGGTCCTCGTCGATCACGGCCACCGTCTCGGCGGCCTCAAGATCGGTGAAGAGGGTACGATCCGGGGGCAGGGTGCCCTCGCGATCGAGGACGAGGCGGAGCGGCTGGGGCCCGTCGACGTGGCGCACGGTGAGGCGGGGATCGTCGCTCCGGGCCGTGCCTGTGCCCACGAGCACCCCGTCCAGGTCGGCGCGCCACTGGTGGACGAGGGTGCGGGCCTCGGGACCGGTGATCCACTGGCTGTCGCCGGTGGCGGTGGCCACGCGGCCGTCGAGCGTCTGTGCGATTTTGAGCGTCACGAGCGGGCGGCCCGTCTCGACATGGTGAAAGAACGCCTCGTTGAGCCGACGGCAGGCATGCTCGCACACCCCTACCTCCACCTCGACGCCCTGAGTGCGCAGCTGCCGAATGCCTTCTCCTTGCGCCGAGGGGAACGGGTCGATCGTGCCCACGACGACCCGTGGAATGTTCTTTTCCAGAATAAGGTTGGTGCAGGGCGGGGTCTTCCCGTGGTGCCGGCACGGCTCCAGGGTCACGTAGAGCGTGGCGTCGCGGAGCGCGGCGGCGCCGTGTCGCTGCTCCGCATCCCGAATGGCCTGCGCCTCGGCGTGCGGCCCGCCGTAGACCTCGTGCGCCCCTTCGCCCCGCACGGTGCCGTCCGGTCCTACGAGCACGGCCCCCACCATGGGATTCGGGCTTACGTGCCCGGCCCCCTCGCGGGCCCGGGCCAGCGCCCGCTCCATCCAGTGCGCGTGCCCGTGATCCCCAGCCGGCGCTACACTTCCTCGATGTAGTCCGGAAGGGGCGACGGTTCCGTCAGTTGCCATGTGTCGAAGTAGAATTTGGATTCAGAGCGGGCGTGCTTGTGGGGCAAAACGAACCGGCGGACGGCGTCGGTGGGGTGGGCCCGGAAGGCCGAAACGAGCCGCTCCCGCATCGGGTGGGCCGAGAAGAAGGTCCAGTCGTGCCCGTCGTGGGCCGGTTCGGGAAAGAAGACGACGTGGGCCGCGTCGAGGAGGGGTTGAAGGGCCGGAAGAGTGCGGCGAGGCCCGTCCCCCGCCACGGCGGCCATGCGCTCCGGGGCCACCGGCCGCTCGGCGGTTACGAGGGCGGCGGTTCGCCCCGGGGTTTGCAGGATGCGCCGGGCCTCGTCGGCCTCCAGCGCGTGTGCCGTGTCGGGCGCCAGCGCGCGCCCCCACCACCCCTGTCCCAGCGCGTCGAGGAGGGGCGCGACGTACGCGTCCGGGGGACGGAGCGTCGTAAGGCCCACGCGGTCGTCGGCGCGATTGGTTCCGGCGAGGTAGCCGCGGTAGGCCTCCTCCGTGTCGAACGGGTCGTCCAGAGGACCGTCGGGCACGGGCGAGCGGTCGGCCCGCCGCCGAGCATCCGGGTCGTGGTCGGGCGTTAGGGGCTCAATGAGGGCCGGCTCCTGGTGGAAGTACTTGAGAATGTCGGGGGCGTCGGACATGGCCGGGAACGGACCGGGGGGGATCCTTCGGTGTGGACTGTTGCGTACGCGGAACGCGGAGGACCGATGCAAAGCCGTCGTGGATTCACGATCGCCCCTTCCCGTCCGGCTCCGCCGAACCAAAGGCGCGGGGCCGGAAGTAGGGTCCATGCATTGCTTTTGTCGTTACGCCCCCGGCCCCGTGCGCTCCGTTCTGGTTTCCCTCTGGGTATGGTTTGCCATCGGCACCATCATTGTACTATGGGTGCCCGTGATGGCCGTGGCGCGCCTGCTGGACCGCGACCCGGCCCACTACTACGCCGGCTATACACTCCGCATCATGGGGCGCCTGCTGACCTACGTGAACCCGTTCTGGCAGATTGAACTGGAGGGCCCCTTCCCCGACGACCCGCGCAACCCGTACGTGGTGGTGGGCAACCACTTCTCGCAGGCCGACCCGCCCATCATCTCCCACGTGCCCTGGGAGATGAAGTGGGTGGCCAAGAAGGCCCTGTTCGACCTCCCGTTTGCCGGGTGGCTCCTTCGCCTCAGCGGCGACATCTGCGTGGACCGGAGCGACAAAAGGAGCCGGGGAGCCGTGCTGGCGACCTCCCGCGAGTACCTGAAGAAGCGGTGCAGCGTCATGTTTTTCCCCGAGGGCACCCGGTCGCGCGACGGACGCGTGCATCGGTTCTCGGACGGGGCGTTTCGGCTGGCCATCAAGGCGGGCGTGCCGGTCCTCCCCATCGCCATCGACGGCACGCACGAGGCGCTCCCCAAGCATTCGATCTGGTTCGACCCCACCCCCGAACCCATCCGCGTGAAGGTGCTCGAGCCGGTGCCCACCGACGGATACACGTCCGACGAGGCGCGGGCGCTGCAGCGGCGGGTGCGGGCCCGCATCATTGCCCAGATCGCGGCGTGGCGGGGCGTGTCCGTGGCGGAGGCCGACGGCATGGCCGACACCGACGCGGCGGCCACCGCGTGGCTCGATCCGGCGGCGTCCCCGCCCGCGAACGACACGGCGGACGGTGAAGCGTCCATCAAACCCCCACCGAGTGCCGACGCGTCGGAACCGGGCGGCTAAGCCTGTCATTTCTGTACGTCCGTCTTGGGCCGAGTGGCCCGGCGGCCATTGAGTGCCCAGTAGCTCAATCGGCAGAGCGTCCGGCTCTGGACCGGGAGGCTGGTGGTTCGAATCCACCCTGGGCAACCAACGACGACACTGCCCCGTGGTGCATTCCCGCGCCACGGGGTGTTTTGTTGCCCCCCGAGCTGCCCGAGTCCGCCTTACGTGTCGGACGGGGACGATTCCGGGGCCGTGTCTCCGCCCGCGGCCGCCTCTTCCGCCTCCTCGTCCTCGAGCCCCCCGTGCCGGATGTCGCGCCCCTCGATCATGAAGACAATGCTCTGGGCGATGTTTTTCGTGTGGTCGGAGATGCGCTCCAGGGCCTTGCTGGCCGTGAGCAGGTGGGCAATCCGTTCGGCCTGGCTCGGATCTTCGGTGGACAGCGCGACGAGGGTGTCCACCGTCTCGTCGTGCAGGCGATTCACCTGCAGGTCGCGCGCAATCACCTTCCGTGCCTTCAGGCGGTCGTTCTCCAGAAACGCAATCTCCGCCTCCCGGAGCATGGTGCGCGACATATCGGCCATCTTCGACAGGCGCGTCTTCTCCACGAGCGCCTGGGCATCCACGAGGTGACGGGCGTTGCGGGCGAGGTTGCGGCAGTGGTCCCCAATCCGCTCGAAGTCGGTGTTGATCTTGACCGCCATGATGAGCATGCGCAGGTCGACCGCTACCGGCGCGTGCAGGGCCAGGATGCGCTCGCACTGCCGGTCGATGCGCAGCTCCAGGGCGTCGACCTGGTCGTCGCGTTCGGCGACGGTCTCGGCGAGGGCCTCGTCGCCCTGCAGCAGGGCGTTGATGGCGTCCGCAAACTGCTCATCGACGCGGTTGGCCATATCGGCGATCAGGCCGCGAAGCGACGCGAGCTCCTGGTCGAGGGAGGTGCGATTCGGCATGGCCCAGAGGAGATGACGAGAGAGGAATAGAGGTATACGCCGTCCAACCCGGTGGGGTCCCCGCGGCGGTCTTACCCGAAGCGTCCCGTCACGTAGGCCTCGGTCCGGTCCTTTTCGGGACGGGTGAAGAGCTTCTCGGTCGGGTTCATCTCGACGAGACGGCCCATGTAGAGGAAGGCCGTTTCGTCGCTGATGCGGGAGGCCTGCTGCATGTTGTGAGTGACGATCACAATGGTATAGTCCGATTTCAGCTCCGTGATCGTCTCCTCAATCTTCGAGGTGGCGATGGGGTCGAGGGCGCTGGCCGGCTCATCCATGAGCACCACGTCGGGCTGCACGGCCAGGGTGCGGGCGATGCAGAGGCGCTGCTGCTGCCCCCCGCTCAGGTTGAGGGCGCTGGAGTGCAGCTGGTCCTTCACCTCGTCCCACAGGGCGGCCTGCCGGAGCGACCGCTCGACGAGGTCGTCCATGTCGCCGGTGTAGCCGTTGATCTGCGCGCCCCAGGCGACATTCTTGTAGATGGTCTTGGGGAAGGGGTTGGGCTTCTGAAACACCATCCCGATGCGCCGGCGCACCATTACGGGGTCGGTGTCGGGCGCGTAGATGTCCTGTCCATCGACCTGAATGTCGCCCTCCAGCGTCGTGCCGTCGATCAGCTCGTTCATCCGGTTGAGGCACCGCAGCAGGGTCGACTTCCCGCAGCCCGAGGGCCCGATGAGGGCCGTCACCTGGTGGGGCTTCACGTTCATCGTGATGCCCTTCAGGGCGTGGGTGTCCGTGTACCAGAAGTTGAGGTCCTGGATTTCAATTTTGGGTCGGACCGACGGGTCGGCCTTCGGGGGCGCGGCCGCGGCGTCGTCCGGGTCCGCCTGTCCGTTCGCCGACACGGGCTCCGGCGCGGAATCGGACACCGTCTCGTCCATGTCCGGCGAGGAGTCGGGGCGGGGATTGTCGTTGGGCATATCGGTCGGCATGGGCACAGCGGGCGAATCTGCGGGCACAACGGACGAGGCGGCTACTCCCCGGCGGTCTGCCGCTCGAAGTAGTCACGAAGCAGGATGGCGGAGAGGTTCATCGCAAACAGCAGGATCATGAGCACCACGATGGCGGCGGCGGCCAGGCCCCGAAATTCGTCCTGCGGGCGGGCGGTCCAGTTGAAGATCTGAATCGGCAGCGCCGTAAACTGATCCATCGCACTCTGCGGCAGGAACGGCACGAAGGTGAGCGCTCCGATAAGAATGAGGGGCGCCGTCTCGCCAATGGCGCGGCTGAGGGCCAGGATCACGCCGGTAAAGATGCCGGGGGCGGCGTTCGGCAGGACGTGGCTCCAGATCACCTGCCAGCGCGTGGCCCCCAGGGCGTAGGCGCTTTCGCGCAGCCCCGTGGGCAGACTCCGGAGCGCCTCCTGCGTGCTAATGATGATAATCGGCAAGATGAGTAGGCTCAGCGTAAGGGCCCCGGCCAGCAGGCTCTGCCCCAGCGCCGCAAAGCGGACGAAGAGGGCCAGCCCCAGAATGCCGTACACCACCGACGGCACCCCGGCCAGGTTGGCAATGTTAATCTGGATGAGCTGCAAGAACCATCCGTCCCGGGCGTATTCTTCGAGGTAGACCGCCGAGGCCACCCCCAGCGGCACAGAGATGAGCGCAGTGAGCCCCATCAGCCAGAGGGACCCGTAGAGGGCCGGTTTGATCCCGGCCTGGTCCGCAAATCGCGAGGGAAGGCTGTTGAGGAACTGCATGTCGAGCCACGCTCTCGACTGCATGGCCACGTCCACCAGCAACGTCACGAGGACGACAATGCCGAGGATGGTGGCCAGAAAGAGCACACCGGCCAGAATCATCCCGATGCGCTTGCGGCGCGTGCGGCGAAGGTGAAATGTGCCGTTCGAGGACGACTCCATGATGTTACGGGGTAAGGGTCAAGGTTCAGAAGTTGAAGATTGAGCGCTCCCCGAACGAGAATGCCCTCAGCGTCCAACGTTCAACTTTTCACCTTCAACACGGCTAGTATTTTTCCTGATAGCGCTGCGTAATGCGGGTCGCGAAGATGTTCATGGCGAGGGTAATAAGAAACAGCACGAGCCCCACGGCAAAGATGCTCTGGTAGACGATCGTGCCCTGGGGCGTGTCGCCCTTGCTCACCTGCACGATGAAGGCCGTCATGGTCTGGATCGACTGCGTGGGGTCGAGGGTCATCTTGGGCGAGGCCCCCGCGGCCAGCGTTACGATCATCGTTTCGCCGATGGCGCGGCTCACGGCGAGGATGAAGCTGGCCATGATGCCGCTAAACGCCGCCGGCACGTTCACGCGCAGGACCGTCTCGAACTTGGTCGCCCCCAGGGCATAGGCGGCCCCCGAGAGGCTGTCGGGCACGGCCTGCAGGGCGTCCTCGCTGAGTGAGGCGACCATCGGCACGATCATGATGCCGACCACGATGCCGGCACTGAGTGCGTTGTACACCCCCAGGCCCGGGACGACGGCTTGCAGAAGCGGCGTCACAAAGGTGAGGGCGAAGTACCCGTACACGACCGTCGGCACGCCGGCCAGCAGCTCCAGGCCCGGCTTCAACACGCGCCGCACCCCGTCGGCGGCGTACTCGGAGATGTAGATGGCACTCGCCAGCCCGATGGGGAGGGCCACCACGGCCGAGATCACCGTCACGAGGATCGTGCCGCTCAGAAGGGCCCAGATGCCGAAGTGCTTCTCCGAAAACTGGGGCGTCCACTCGGCACTCCCGAAGAACTCGGTCAGGGCCACCTCCTGAAAAAACGGAATCGACTCGATCACGAGCACGGCGGCGATGCCGAGCGTCGTAAACACGCTCACGAGGGCACACGCCCCGAGCGCGTACTTGATGGCCAGCTCTTTGGGGCTGTCGTAGACCTGCTGGGTGAGATCATCGGCCGGGCGCGCCGTGGCCCGGTCTTCCGCGGCGGCCGACTCCGGGGCGGTGCTGGTAGGGGGAGACTCCGTACTCATAAAAGCCAAGAACAATCGAACGAACAACGCACGCGCGCCGACTCGCCTTACTCTGTCGTGTCGGCCCGCGCCGCGTTTCGGAGGGTTTCTGCCACCTGCACGCCCGCCACGTCGAGGTCCTCGCGTCCGAAGACCGTGCCGGTGGTGCGGTTCTGGAAGCGCTGGCGGACCAGTGCGTAGGTGCTATCGGGCATGCCCACGTAGCCCACGTCCGGCGCCAGGTCGCCAGCGTTCTGGAGGTAAAAGTCACCGAAGGCCTCAGCCGTCTCGTCCAGCTTTGCGGTGTTCACGTAGATGAAAAGGGGACGCGAGAGCGGGCGGTAGCTGCCGTCGTTCACCGTCTCGGCGCTGGGCGTCACGCAGGAGGCCCCGCTGCCTCGCTCGTCGGGATCGATGCCCAGCACCTTCAGCTTATCGGCGTTATTCTCGTAGTAGGCGAGCCCAAAGTACCCGAGGGCGCCCTCCGTGCCCTCAATGCCCTGCACCAGCACGTTGTCGTCCTCACTCGCCGTGAAGTCAGACCGGCTGGCCCCGCTCTCGCCCATGATGGCCTCGGTAAAGTAGTCGTAGGTGCCGCTGGCCGTCCCCGGGCCGTAGAGCTCAATCTCGCGGTCCGGAAAGTCGTCGCGCACCTGGTTCCAGTTGTCGATCTCGCTATTCGGCTCCCAAATCCGCCGCAACTCCTCCACGGTGAGGCAATCAACCCAGTCGTTGTCGGGGTGGACCGTCACGGCCAGGCCGTCGTACGCCACCGGCAGCTCGATGAACTCGATGTCGTTTGCTTCCGCTTTCTCAATCTCGCCGGGGGAGATGGGCCGCGAGGCGTTGTTCACCGCCGTCTCGCCGCGCAGGAACTTGGAAAACCCACCGCCGGTGCCGCTCACGCCCACCGTGACGCGGGCGCCGCGGTTGGCCCGCATGAACTCCTCGGCCACCGCTTCGGTGAGGGGAAAGACGGTGCTCGACCCATCCACGCTTACCGATCCACTGGGGCCACCCGACCCGTCACTGCCCCCCCCGCAGCCCACGAGGCCCATGCTCAACACGAGAAGCGCCCCGGCCCACAAGGCCGAAACACCGGAAAAGCGACGAGAACACGAACAGCAGGACGAAGTCATAGGTGCGTTGGCTCGGTGCGAGAGAATGAGGGAAACGCCGCGCTATTCTTTAAAACGATACCCAACCCCTTTCACCGTTTCGATGTATTCGCTGCCAATTTTCTCGCGGATCTTCCGCACGTGCACGTCCACGGTGCGGTCCACCACGTAGACGTCGCGCCCCCACACCTCATCGAGAATTTCTTGGCGTGAGAACACCTTGCCGGGGTGCGAGGCAAGGAAGTAGAGCAGCTCGAACTCCTTGCGGGGGAGCCGCATCTCGGTCGCCTCCTCGTCCGTGCCGTTCTGGTGCTGGTAGACGAGGTAGCGGTCGCGGTCGACGCGCAGGTCGTGAATCTCGATGCGGTCCGGCGGGTCCGCGTAGCGGCGGGCGCTGCGGAGCAGGGCCTTCGACTGGCTCAAAATGACGTCCACCGACACGGGCTTGCTGAGGTAGATGTCCGCTCCCACGTCGAGCCCCTCCACCTGGTCGTCCTCGCTGTCGCGGGCGGTGAGCATCATGATCGGGATGGTGCGCAATCGGGCATCCGTACGGAGCTTCTCACACACCTCGATGCCATTCATCTTCGGCATCATGATGTCGAGGATGATGAGGTCGGGCTCGTGCTCGTGGGCCTGCTCGATGCCCTCGACGCCGTCGCGGGCCAGGACCACCCGAAAGCCCTCCTGTTTCAGATTATAGTCGAGCAGGCTGAGCAGGTCTTCCTCGTCGTCCACGACGAGCACCAGCGGCCCATTGTCTCCCAGCGTGGTCGATTCCACGGTCGGTTGGATGCATGCAGTAGATTGACGAATAGCGGATATTGTACACTGGCCGCTGTGCCCCTGTTGTTATGGAACCATTACCAATCCGTTCTGCGGGCGTGAAGGGTCCCTCGGAGCGGATCCCAGTCGCGTGGGCCTGTTGTGAATTTCCCTGCGGGCGCGCCCTCCCCGCGGACGCCCCGAATCCCTCCTCCGCCTGGCCCGTGCAGCAGGCGCCCCATCGTCGAACGAACCCGCCTGTCTCCCGGTGCGCCTGTCGCTCACCAGTCCACACGATCGCCCCATCCTGGACCTCGCCGTGCCCGCCCTGGCCGGCCTGGCGTCCGACCCCCTCGTTTCGCTCATCGACACTGCCTTCGTGGGCCAGCTGGGCTCGGTGCCGCTTGGCGCGCTGGGCGTGAACGCCTCGCTGTTCTCGATGGCGTTCGTCCTCTTCAACTTCCTGGCGTACGGCACCACTCCGCGCGTGGGACAGGCGGTGGGCGAGGGCGACCGGGAAGAAGCCGGTCGGGCCGTGGTGCGGGCCCTCACCCTGGCGGTCCTTGCCGGGGGGGTGGCCCTTCTCGTCCTGCAGGCCGCGGCGCCGCTCCTGCTCCGCCTCATGGGGGCGCAGGGCGAACTGATGGGGCCCGCCCTCTCCTACCTCCGCGTGCGGGCGCTGGCGGGCCCCGCCCTGCTCATCATCACGGCCAGCAACGGGGCCTTCCGCGGCTACCAGGACACCCGCACGCCGATGCTCGTCACGGTCGGGTTCAACATCGTCAACGCGAGTCTCGATCCCCTCTTCATCTTCGTGCTCGGCTGGGGCGTGGCCGGGGCCGCGGCGGCCACCGCCATCGCGCAGTGGCTGGGCGCCCTGGCCTTTCTGTTTCTGCTGCTCCACCGGCGGCGCGAGGCACTCGGCATCACGCTGGCGTGGCCGGCGCTGCACACCCTGGTCCCTTTCCTGAAAACGGGCCGCGACCTGCTCCTGCGCACCGGCGCGCTCGTGGGGACCATGACGCTCGCGACGGCCGTGGCGGCGCGGGTGGGCGTGACGGCCGTCGCCGCGCACCAGGTCGCCAACCAGCTCTGGACCTTCCTCGCCCTCGTGGTGGACGCGCTGGCGGTGGCCGCGCAGGCCCTCGTGTCGAAGCACCTGGGCGCCGAGGATTCCGGCACGGCACGGGCCGTCTCCGACCGGCTGGTGCAGTGGGGCCTGGGCGTGGGCGTGGCACTGGGGCTCGCGTTCGTTGCGCTGCGGCCGGTGCTGCCGTACTTTTTCACGGACGACCCCGCCACTATCGCCGCCCTGCTCAGCGTGTATCCGTTCGTGGCGCTGCTGCAGCCGCTGAACGGACTCGTCTTTGTCGGCGACGGCATCTACATGGGCGCCGAGGAATTTTCATACCTGGCCAAGGCGATGATCGGCACCGCCTTGGCGGCCGCGGTTGTGCTCCTCCTGGTGATTCCGATGGGGTGGGGCCTGGCGGGCGTCTGGTGGGGCATCACGACGCTCATGCTCGGGCGCCTCGTCACCCTCGGGCTGCCGTACGTGCGGGGCACGCTGCTTGCAGAGGATACGAACTCGGCATAGGCCGCGCCCGAAAGGGAGTTGTCCCGTGCCTCCGACCGGTTGCGTCTGGCCCCCCGCGTCGCCATCCTGTTAGGCGGTAAATTTTTGTTGCCTCTCTTCTGTCTCTGCGTCCCGAGGCCTGCCGCGTTCACTGCGTAGTGGCTTAGTGTAGGACGGAGCGCCTTTTTCCTTGACCCATCGTGCACCTTCTTTCGCTCCCTCTTTCCTCCCACATGCTCCTCGCCCTCGCCCCCGTCCTCGCCCAGGCCGCCCCGGCGTTCACGGTCGACATGGGGGTGGTGCTGGGGATCATCGCCGCGGTGCTGGCCCTCTTCATCTCGGAACTCATCCCCATCGACGTCACGGCCCTCGGGACGATGGTGGCCGTCATTCTGCTGGAGCCCTGGACCGGCGTGGGGCCGACGGACGGCATTTCGGGCTTTGCGAGCACGGCGACCGTCACGGTGCTGGCCATGTTTATCCTGAGCGAAGGCATCCGGCGCACCGGCGCCATCCGCACGATCGGGGCCCGCATTGCCGACTGGTCGGAGGGCCACTTCTACCGGGCCTACGGGGCGCTCGTCGGCCTGTCGGGCACCACGGCGGGCGTCATCAACAACACCCCGGTGGTGGCGATGATGATTCCGATGGCCGTGAACCTGGGACGCACGCTCCGCATCTCGCCGTCGAAGCTACTGATGCCCATCTCGTTCGCGTCGATGATGGGGGGCATGCTCACGCTCATCGGCACCTCCACCTCCATCCTGGCGAGCGACGTGAGCGCGCGCCTCCTGGGCCATCCGTTCTCGATGTTCGAGTTTACGGCGCTGGGCGCGCTCGTGCTGGCGGTGGGCACGGCGTATTTGCTGACGGTGGGCCACCGCCTGCTCCCCGAGCGCATCAAGGCGGCGGACGACCTGACGGAGGAGTTTGCCATCAGTGGGTATCTGAGCGAGGTGGTCGTGACGGAGGACTCGCCGCTCGTGGGCTACACGGTGCGGCAGGCGCTCACGCAGCTGGAGCTCGACGTGGACATCGTGCAGATGTCGCGCAACGGCGTTGACTTTCCCGCCCCGCTGGGGCCGAAGCAGTTTCGACCCGGCGACACGCTGCTGCTCCGCACCAACCGCGACACGCTCGTACAGCTGATGGAGACGCAGAAGCTGGAGCCGATTGTGCGCACCAAGATTACCGAGCAGGACTTCGAGGTGGAGCGGAAGGGCGAGGCGCTGATCGAGGTGGTGCTGCTCTCCGACAGCCCGCTCGTCGGGGAAACGCTCCGCTCCAGCGCCTTCGCCCAGCGCTTCGACGCCCTCGTGCTGGCGATCCGTCGCTCGGGCGCCCTGCTCTACGACGAAATCGACCGGGTGCCCCTGGAGGGCGGCGACACGCTGCTCATCCAGGCCTCGGCCACGGCCGCCCAGCAGTTCGACCGCAGCCGCACCTTCGTCGTCATTCGGGCCGACGACGAGGCCTCCTTCCGCTCGGAAAAGCTGCCCGTGGCGCTCGGCATCCTGGGCGCGGTGGTGGGCCTCGCGGCGTTCGACGTGGTGCCCATCGTGGTGTCGGCCCTCGGCGGTATCGTAGCGATGGTGACCACCGGCTGCGTGCGGCCGAACGAGCTGTACGAGGCGGTGGACTGGAGCGTGATCGTGCTGCTCGCCGGGCTCATTCCGCTGGGCATGGCCCTGGAGCGCTCCGGCACCGCGGCGTACGTGGCGTACCTGATGGGGAGCGCCGCCGACGTGCTCTCGCCCATCGCCATGCTCCTCCTGTTCTACGTCGTGACGTCCCTCATCACGCAGGTCATCAGCAACAACGCCAGCGTGGTGCTCATGATACCGGTGGCCGTGGAGGCCGCCCAGCTCACCGGCGCCAATCCGTTCGCCTTCGTGCTCGCGGTCACCTTTGCGGCCAGCTGCGCCATGCTCACGCCCATCGGCTACCAGACGAACCTGATGGTGTACGGCCCGGGCGGCTACCGCTTCACCGACTTCCTGCGGATGGGCGCGCCGCTACAGCTCCTGCTCGCCGTCGTCACTTGCGGCGGCATCTGGTGGATGTGGGGGGTGTGAGCGCGCGGGTGGAGAGCGCATGGGAGCATGGGTGGGCCGCCTTTTTCCATCGGAGCTGGCCCGCCGGGGCGGTTAGTCGTAGGTCACCCACCGGGCGATTTCGCGAAAGCCGGGCGTCTTGCCGTAGGACAGGATGCCGACGCGGTAGATGCGCCCCGCCACCCAGATCATCCCGACAAATGTGGCGAAGAGCAGCCCAAACGCCAGCCCGATCTCCCACAGCGGCACGCTGGTGATGGCCGCGCGCAGCACCATGAGAATCGGCGAGAAGAACGGGATGATGGACATCACGACCGACACCGTCGCGTTCGGGCTCTCGATGATGAAGAAGAGGAAGAGGATGGGCACGATGAGGGGTGTCATGACGGGGAGCAGGAGGTTCTGGGCGTCCTGCTGCTGCTCGACGGCCGAGCCCACGGCGGCGAAGAGGGCGGCGTAAAGCAAAAAGCCGCCAAGGAAGAACAGCACGAACCACGCCACGAGGTCGAGCGGGATGGTGGGAATCGACGCCCCCGCCGCCTCCGTCATGGCCTGCTGCGAGGCATCCGGCGCCACGCCCAGGGCCTCGGGGCTCATCACCAGGGCCAGCACGGGCCCCGCCACGGAGAAGCCGCCCACCACGAGCACCGCCCACGTCACCATCTGCATCAGCCCCATGGCCCCGATGCCGAGCACCTTGCCCATGAGTAGTTCGAACGGGCGCACCGAGGACACGACAATCTCGACGACGCGGTTGCTCTTCTCCTCGATCACGCCCTGCATCACGTACTGGCCGTAGATGAAGACGGCGAAGTAGATGATGAAGGCCATGGCGTAGCCGATGGCCGTGAGGGCGAGTGAACTGTCGGCCGTCGTGCCCTCCTCTTCCGCCAGCTTGCGGGTGCTGAGGCTCACATCCGAGCGCACGATCGACAGAACAGACGCGTCGGCGCCCGCGCTCGTCAGCCGTCGCTCCTGCACCACGCGGTCCACCATGCCGTCGATCTGCGTGCGCAGGGTGAGTCCGCCGCCCTCCATGGAGTAGTAGGTCGCCTCCCCCTCGCCGTCCAGCAGCGAGGCGGGCAGGAGAAGGTAGCCGTCGTACACGCCGCTCCGCACGGCGGCCCGCACCGAGTCGATCGGCGCGTCGGTCGACTCGAACGTGATGCGGTCGCCCCCGGCCGCCGCCAGCGAGTCGGCAAGCTGATCGGTCTCGTCGACCAGCGCCACCACCCGTTCGTCGGTCTGCTCGGCCAGGTAGCCGAAGAGGGCCGGCGCCGCCGCCAGAATCACGAACCCCACCGGCACCAGGAGCGTCGCCAGGATGAAGGCCTTCGACCGAACGCGACGCCAGAACTCGCTCGACAGGATGAGCCAAATTTTATGGGCGGACACGGCGGCGGGAGGAAGTGAATGAGTGCGTGCGTATGAGAAAGGGACCGTCCGGGACGGGTCGGCATTACCCGGCGGGCGCAGTGGCGGCTTCTTCCTGCATCCGCCGGGCCTCATCCTCGCCCACAACCTCCACAAAGATCTCGTTGAGGGGCGGGGCCGTCCGCTCGTAGCGGTACAGCTCGTCGGTGGCGGCAAGGGCGCGATCGAGGACTGTGCGCGCGGCGGTGCCGTCGGCCAGCGTGAGCTCGGCGCGATGGGCGCTGCGGGTGTTGACGCGCACCCGCCCCTCGGCCTCCAGCTGGTCGACGAAGTGGTCGTCGCCGTCGAACTCCAGCACCAACGTATTTTTGCCAAACTGCTCTTTGATGTCCCGCAGGGGCCCCCGCAACACCACGTCGCCCCGCGCCATGAGGCAGATGTCGTCGCAGAGCTGCTCCACCTGCTCCATGCGGTGCGAGGCGAAGAGAATGGTGCGGTCCTCGCGCCGCAGCTCCAGGATGATGTCACGCAGGAGGTCGGCGTTGATGGGGTCGAGGCCGCTGAACGGTTCATCGAAGATGAGGAGCGACGGGTCGTGCAGCAGCGTGGCGATGAACTGGATCTTCTGCTGCATTCCCTTCGACAGCTCCTCGGTCTTCATGTCGGCCCAGCCGGTGGCGTCGAAGCGCCCCAGCCAGTGGTCGGCGCGGTCGGCGGCCTCGGCCTTGGAGAGCCCCTTCAGCGTGCCGAGGTACACGAGCTGCTCCTTGACGCGGAGGCGCTTGTAGAGGCCGCGCTCCTCGGGCAGGTAGCCCATGCGCTGCTGGCTCCACGGGCCCACCGTCTCCCCGTCGTACCGGATCCCGCCCGCGTCGGGAACGGTGATGTAGGTGATCATGCGGATCGTGGACGTTTTCCCCGCGCCGTTGGGGCCGAGGAGGCCGAGGATGCGCCCCGGCTCAGCCGAAAACGACACGTCGTCCACCGCCACGGTGTCGCCGTAGCGCTTCGTCACATTCGAAACCTCAAGGTGCGCCATGGGGAGGTGCGGCTGCGTGGGCACTCGACCATTCCAAAGAAAGGCGGGGGCGTCCTGAAAAACAACAGGACCATTGTCCCTTCAGGATGTCCGCCCAGCCCTCGTCAGTGGCAGTGCCCGTGGGCCTGCGACCAGACCTGGCCGGGCGGGCACTCCGGCCCGCCGCCCCCGAAGAACATCATCCCAATCAGCACGAGCGCCGCCACCACCGCGATGGCGACCAGCGCCCCGGAAAGGAGCGTGTTCTCGTACCAGGCCGACTCATTCATGCAGCAGTGCTTGTACTTTTCCCCACTGCCGCAGGGACAGGGATCGTTGCGCCCGGGCGTGTCTGCCATCGTCTCGCCGGAGATGGAGAAAAAGAACCAGGCTGGGCGTCAGGAGCCCGTTACGACCCCGACGCGGCGCTCGCCGAGCCGGACAGTTCCTGTTCAATCAGCTGGCCGATGCAGGCGGCCGACCGGTTGCCCACCACCTTTCCCCCAATCGCCAGGGTGGGCGTGCTCTGTACACCGGCCTTGCGGGCCTCGTAGGGCAGGCGATTCACAGCGGCCTGCATGTCTCCCGAGTTCAGCTTCTCACGCATCCAGTCGCCGTCAATCCCAATCTCCTCCGCCAGCGACGCGAGCTGGTCCGTCGTCATGCCGCCCTTCCCAGCGTAGGAGCTCGTGAGTTGGGCATCAATCATGTCGTAGTACTTGCCCTGCTGCTTCGCCAGCAGGATGGCCTGGATCTGCGGGCGTGAGAACTGCCACAGCGGCACCGGCTGCTTGTAGTAGCGCACCCGGTCCCCGTACTGCTCCATCACCTGATCCATCACGGGCTTGAAGTCCTGGCAGTGCGGGCAGTTGGGATCGAAGAACTCGACCAGGAGCAGGTCGGCCTCCGTGTTGCCCTGCACGGGCTCCGACTTCGCCAGCTGCTCCGGATTCATGTTCAGCTGTCCGTTGAAGCCGCACGATTGGGCCACGGCCGAGCCGGCAGAAAACAATCCGGCAGCAACCACGAGCACAGAAAGCCCGCGGACGAGAAACGATACGGTTGATCGCATGGGAAACAGAGCAGAAATGGGCAGAACGGCGAAGACGGAATCGGACGGACGACGGCTTCTGGTTGACAGAACCGTCACCGCTCCAATTTTGGGGCCGCCCGAGAGGTTCCCGGGCTTGGCCCCTCCCGGACGGCCCGCACTATTGGTGCACGCCGGGGGTCCGGCTAGAACTGCACACTCAACGTCGTGGAGATCACGCGCCCCGGCTCCGGGATGCGCGCGCCGCTGAACGGGTTCTTCGCGTTCAGGTGGTTGGCGTACGTCACGTCGAAGAGATTCTGCACGCCCGCCTTCAGGTTCACGCGCCGCAGGATCTGCGCGCCCACCCGCAGGTCGACGGTCGCGTAGCCGTCGGTCGGGCTCTCGCTCCGGAAGGCGGCCACCCGGTCCTGCTCAGTCGTCAGGTTCACCGCGCCGTCCACGTACACCTCCGACACGCGCCCCAACGCGACCGTCGGGCTCCACCGCGCACCGAGCGTGGCCGACGGCGGCGCCACGCCGAAGGCCGGTTCATCGAGCGTCTCGTCGCGCCCCCACAGGACGCTGCCCGAGGCCCGCAGCGTGAGGGGAGCGGCGGGAGAAACTGTCGTTCTCACCTCCGACCCGACAAACGTTGCCTCTCCGTTCACGTACCGGAAGACCGCCGGGCTCATCGGCAGTACAGGATCGATGTCGTCCGTTTTTCGGAAGGTGATGTAGTCATCGATCTGGCGAGCAAATCCGCTCAGGCGGAGGGACCATCCCTCTCCGCGGCCGTCGAGCCAGAGGTCGGCCTGCGTGCTGCGCTCCGGGGCCAGCGTCGGCGTGCCCAGGAATTCGGCGCTCATTTGCGACTTGCTGGACGGGAAGCGCTCCGCGTAGCGCTCCGTAGCGTCGGCGGGGCGAGCCACCGATCCGGCCCCCATCGAGAGCGTCCATCGCTCGGTGAGGGGCAGCGAGGCCGTCGCGGACCCGTTCCACATCACGTTGTTCTGCTTCAGCTCCGTTTCGGGGCCCACCAGCTGGCGGAAGGCGTCGGTCGGATCGTTGACATCCGCCCGGGCCAGGTCGAGCCGTGTCGTGCCGGTGAGCGCCAGGTCGCCCACTGTACGTTGGGCCTTCGCAAATACGCCCCCCTGCGTAATCGTGGCGCCGGGCCAGGCCTTCTCGCGGTTGACCATGTCCATGTCGACCATCGTCCGGTAGCGCGTCGCGTCGCGGAAGGTGTGCACTGCATCCGCCCCGAGCGTAAACTGCCAATCGGGGAGCGGAAGAAGATCCACCGCCACGCGGCCATTGAAGTTCTGAACTTCGGTCGGGACCCGAACGCGCATACCCCTGTCGTAGGAGGGCTTGGTCCGGTTCGTCATTTTGTGAAGCGTCTGCTGCGCCCCTACCCGCACGTCCACTGAACGGACCGTTCCCCGCTCGCCCCGGTCGTACGTGTACGTGAACTGCCCCATGCCGGTCTCGAAGTACTCAGCGTGGAGCAGGCGGCCCGGGTAGTCGAGGTTGTCCTGCCGCTGGTAGCTGCCGTTCACCGAGAGGGTGGAATGATCCGACAGCTCCACACCGATGCGCCCGCGCCCGTCGGCCGACTCAAAGTCGCCGGGCACCGTCTCGCCCCCGCCGGTTTCGTAGTCGTTCCCCTGGCGCCACGCGCCGTTGGCACTGTAGAACCAGCGCCCCTGGCGCCCCATGGCGAAGGCCGTCGTCTCCACGGCCCCGAGGTTCGCGTCGTACCCCGTGCGCACGGTGCCGGTGAGGGGCGTGCGGGGTGGGTCCTCGCCGCGCTGCGTTACCCGGACGCTACTCATATTCCCCGGCCCCCACGTGAGCGCGTAGGGGCCCTTCACTACGTCGATGCTCTCGATGGTACTGGGGTCAACGTGGCTCAGGGGGGAATCCATGCGGCCCGGGCCCGCGGGAAAGGTGCGAAGACCGTCGATGTACACGCCGACCTCCGTTTCGGAAAGCCCGCGCACGTTGGGGTCGAGCCCGATGGGGCCGCGCCGCGTTGAGCCGACGCCCGGCAGGCCGCGCAGGAGTTCGCCGGGATCGGCCACCTCGGCCTCCCGAATCTGTTCGCTCTGCAGGTCGCCGGTGGGCTGGGTGCCGGGCCGCAGGGCCGTCACCTCGATGCCGTCAAGGTCCACGGCCTTTGGCTCAAGGCGGAGGCGGAGCCGGGTGGTGCCGCCCGCGGTCACGTCGACGGTGCGCGCAACCGTCGTGTAGCCCACGAAGCGGGCCTCCAGGGCATACGTCCCCTCGGCCACGTCGCGCAGCGTGAACTGGCCGTCGGGCCCGGTGGCGGCCCCCCGGTCGATCTCGGACAGCACAACGTTGACGCCCGGCAGGGGGTCGCCCGTCTCGGCGTCGGTCACGGTGCCGGCGAGGGTGCCGGTGGACTGGGCCGCGACGGGCGGAGTAAAGAGAACAACGAAAGCGAAAAGGAATGCGAGAGACGCGAGTCGTTTTCCAAACTGAGTCATAGATCATCCTCCATCGTAGGGGCGACCTACACGGGTCCCCAGGGGGCGTGCAGGTCAACTACCGATCGGGCAGACAGGCCCGGCGGGACCAGCCGGGGCTTACACCGATCGGGACCGCGGCGGATGAAAGATGTCGTCCCCCACGCGCTGTGGGGCCCAGGCCTCGGCCGTCGCCGATCGTTCCCTCTCGACGACAGGCGGCCGGAGCGCACGTTCGGTGCGGGGCACGAACCATTTGGTGGCCGCGAGCCCGGCGCGCGCGTCCGGCCCCGCCGTGTCGCAGGAACGGAGGACGAGCTGGCTGCCGTCGGGCGCGGACGATTTCGACAAGGCATTGGTGGAGGAATGCGAGGACGACCCGTGCCCGGCGGACGCGTGGGATTCCGATCCGTGATGGCCGTGACCGTGTTGGGAACACGCGCAGTCGCCGTCCGGATTGCGGGGGCAATAGCCCTGCTCTGCACAGACGCAGGTGGAGGGGGCAACCGCCTGCACCAGCGACTGAATGGGCACGCCCTGCAGCCCCACGCCGAGGGCCAGGACCAGGACGAGGACCTGGTGCCACACGGCGGTCGAATGGCGGACGGAGGTCGTTGCCATTGCGCAGGGGCAAAGGTGAAAACGTGAACTGTCTAACGTCGTGCTCATCCACGGGATGATCGGTTCCCATTAATCTTTGTTGAACGACGCATCCGTCCTCCCCCACGCCTTCGTAACGCTCCCTCGCACGGCCTCACCCAATGCCCCTCGGAGCGTTCGTCGCCCAGAACGCTCGGATTCGTTGTGCGCCACACTCTTTCCTCAATTCCTCCCGCTCCATGTGCCGTCTCTACGGCCTCCAGGCCACCCACCCCACGCACGCCGCCTGCGAGCTCCTCGACGCCCAAAACTCCCTCATCGAGCAGAGCCGGAAGGACGAGCGCGGCCTATCGAACCCCCACGGCTGGGGCCTGGGGCACGTCCGGAACGGCACAACCACCTGCTTCCGACAGGTGAGGCCCGCCGACGAAAGCACTGACTACCGCGAGAACGCCCTGGAGACGAAAGGCACCACGCTGCTCGCCCACGTCCGCCGCGCCACGGTCGGCGACCCCGACCACGCCAATACGCACCCCTTTCGGCACCGCAACGCCCTGCTCATCCACAACGGCCATGTCCCCGCCTTCGACCAGGTGCGGCCCCGCCTCCTCAACCGCCTCGACGACACGCACCGCGGCGTCGTACAGGGCTCCACCGACAGTGAGCACATCTTCGCCCTCCTCCTGCAACTGCGCGACGAGCAGCCCGATGCCCCCCTGTACGACGTGACGCGCCAGGCCCTCCGCCTCCTACAGGAGTGGACCCACGAGGCCGCCCCCGCGGCGGAGGTGGCCCCGGTGAACGGCGATCTCCGCTCGCTGTCCCACGACGAACTCGAGGGCATCCTCGGCCTCAACCTGCTGTGGACCGACGGCACGGCCCTCGGCGGTTCGCGCCTCAATCGCACCCTCTGGGCCCGCGAGCGCGACCACGCGCCCGCCTGCTCGGTGTGCGGCACGAAGCACGCCCACCCGCCCGAGGGGGCGTCCTACCGCGCCGTCGCCCTCGCCTCCGAGCGGATTACGGACGAGGACTGGACCGAGGTGCCGAACGGCTCGGTCTTCTCCGCCGGCCCCGCCGCCCGCCTCCACGTCGAACCCCTCAACGCGTAACCCTCCCTCTCCACCTTCAACCTTCAACCTTCCACCTTCAACCTTCAACCTTCCACCTTCAACCTTCAACCTTCCACCTTCCACCTTCCACCTTCCACCTCCTACCCTTCAACCCTCATGTCTCTGACCGAAAAACAACAGCAGCTCTGCGACGCAAATCCGTACGACTACAGCGACCTGAGTGCGCTCTTCCTCAACTGTACGCTCAAACCGTCGCCGCAGCCCTCCCACACCCGCGACCTGATCGACGTCTCCGCCACCATCATGGAGGAGAACGACGTCGACGTCGAGATCGTGCGGCCCGTCGACCTTGACCTCGCGCCCGGCGTCTACGGCGACATGACCGAGCACGGCTTCGACGCCGACGACTGGCCCGCCCTGTACCAGAAGGTCCTCGACGCCAACATCCTGGTCCTCGGCTCCCCCATCTGGCTCGGCGAAAAATCGTCCGTCTGCCAGCAGGTGATCGAACGGCTCTACGCCAACTCCTCGGACCTCAACGACAAGGGGCAGTACGCCTACTACGGCCGCGCCGGCGGCTGCCTCATCACCGGCAACGAGGACGGCATCAAGCACTGCTCAATGGGCATTCTCTACGCGCTGCAGCACCTCGGCTACACGATTCCGCCCCAGGCCGACGCCGGCTGGATCGGCGAGGCCGGGCCCGGCCCCAGCTACGGCGACGAGCGTGAGGACGGCTCGCGCGTCGGGTTCGACAACGACTTCACGCAGCGCAACACCACGTTCATGACCTGGAACCTGATGCACACGGCCCACCAGCTGCACGAGGCCGGCGACGTGCCCGCCCACGGCAACCAGCGATCCGAGTGGGAGGCCGGCTGCCGCTTCGACCACCCCAACCCGGAGCATCGGTAGCGCCGAGCGCCGCGACTACGGGCCCGGCACTGCTTCCACGGGGCGCGTGGACGGAACCTGATTCCCTCTTGATAATTGAGGGCACCCGCCCACTTATCAATCAGTAAGGAGACGTCCCCGTGCCCCCCGACACAGCGACGACCGACCGGTCCGACACCGCCGACCGCATCCTCGACTGTGCCCAGGAACGGATCCAGCGCTGCGGCTACAACGCCGTCAGCTACGGCGACCTCGCCGACGCGCTCGACCTTACCACGACCGCCATCCACTACCACTTTCCCTCGAAGGCCGACCTCGGCGAGGCGCTGGTGACGCGCTACCGGGAGGAAAACGAGGCGCAACGGGCCGCCATCTACAGGGACGAGTCCACGCTTCGCGCGCGGCTGGAACAGTACGTGGAGGGGTACGCCGGCGTGCTGGAGGCCGGCGGCGTGTGTCTCTGCGGGATCCTGTCGTCCGACGCATCGACGCTGCCGGACGGCGTACGGGCCGAGGTGCGCGCCTTTTTCGCGGATCAGGTGGACTGGCTCACCCAGATTATCGCGGAGGAGTACGACGACGGCGCGGGCCTTGAGGGCTACGACTCGCCTCGGCAGGTGGCCCACCTGCTCCTCGCCACCATCGAAGGCGCCATGCTGACCCTTCCCGCCCGCGACCCCGCGGCCTATCGCACCACCCTCCACCGGCTCATCAATATAATCGCTGCGTAACGCGGTCGCCCCCCCAATCACAAGAGGAGCCGGAACCGGATGTAACGGACTCTGTGACTTACCTACTGATAAGTAGAAAAAGGGCAGCGGCATCGGAGGCGCCGAGGCCGCCCGCTCCGCTTCGCACTCACTCGAACCACCCACTTTTCTCCTCCTATGGCTACGACCACCGCCAACCAGACCGACTACGAGCAGCAGGTGCACGAGAAATCCGAGCAGGCCTTCGGCTTTGTGCCCAACCTCGTGAAGGAGCTCGCCGGGGAAAACCCCGCCGCGGCCGACGCCTACCTGACCGGCAACGGCCTCATAGAAGAAACCGGCACACTCTCCCCCGCCGAGCAGCAGGCGGTCATCCTCGCGGTCTCCAGCTACAACGACTGCCACTACTGCACAAAGGCCCACGCGGCCGCCGGCCAGCAGGCGGGCCTCGACCCCGACGTGATTGCCACAATCAATGAGGGGGGACTTCCCTCCGACCGTCGCCTGAAGAGTCTTGTGCGCGCCACCCGGCGCATCCTCGGCAAGCGCGGCTGGCTCTCCAATGCCGACGAGTCGGAGTTTGCCGACCTCGGCCTGGAGCGCCCCGAGCTCTACGAGATCATCACGCTGGTTGGCCTCAAGACCATCAGCAACTACGTGAACCACATCGCTGGCACCGAGGTCGACGACGTGTTTCAGCAGTAACCTTTTTCAGCAGTAACCTTCAAGGATGGGTCGGCAGTACGTGCGGCCCCCCACCAGCACAAACGCCGGTGTCCCGTTGCGGGCACCGGCGTTCTTTTTTTGTAGACGTCTTTCTTTCTGTCCCCAACCGCACCGCGCCCGTAACATCTGTGCCGCGCAGAAACGACGCCGGGCCGTCTGCGTCCGTATATGTCCGTTGCCGTCTGATTCACGCCCCACTCCCGCCATGCCTTCCGACGCTCCCAAGACCACCCGCCCCTCCGACGACGAACTGAAGAAGCGCCTGAGCGACGAGGAATACCACGTCACCCAGGAGGCCGGGACCGAGCGGGCCTTTACCGGGCGGTACTGGGACCACAAGGCCGACGGCACCTACGCGTGCGTCGTCTGCGGGGCCGAGCTGTTCGACTCCGACACCAAATTCGAGTCCGGCTCCGGCTGGCCCAGCTTCTACGACGTGGTGGACCAAGGTCACGTGGAGCTCCGCGCTGACCATAGCCACGGCATGCGACGCACGGAGGTCGTCTGCGCGGAGTGCGGGGCGCACCTGGGACACCTGTTCGAGGACGGGCCCGCCCCCACCGGCAAGCGCTACTGCATCAACTCTGCCGCCCTCGACTTCGACGCGGAGGCGGACGCGTCGGACACGTAGTCGCCCCTCGCGCCCCCCGTTCCTGCTCCATTTGCCCTCCATGCCCGACCCGACCGCCGACCTCGCCGTTCCGCCCATGGACCGGGCGGCCCCAACCGACCTGCCCTACGCCGCCTTCGGGATGGGGTGCTTCTGGGGGCCGGATGCCCTCTTCGGCGCACTCGACGGGGTCGTGCGGACCTGCGTGGGCTACGCGGGCGGCACCACGGACGCGCCCACCTACAAGGCCATCGGCGACCACATTGAGACGGTGCGGGTCGCGTTTGACCCCGACCGGATCTCCTACGACGACCTCCTCCGTCTCTTCTGGACGGCTCACGCCCCCACCCGCGCCCCCTTCAAGCGCCAGTACCAGCCCGCCCTCTTCCCCACCACCGACGCGCAGGCCGAACGGGCCCGGAGTACGCGAGAGGCCGTGGCCGATCGGCACGACGGGGCCTTAACCACCGAGATTATCGAGGGGGCGTCGTTCTACCGGGCCGAACCCTATCACCAGAAGCACACCCTCCGGCACGACTCGACCTTGATGGCCCCCTTCAAGGCCCTCTACCCCGACCCCGACGCGTGTACCGACTCGGCCGCCGCGGCCCTCGCGAACGGCTACGCGGCCGGCCACCGGGACCCGGCGCGCCTCACGGAGGACCGGTCGCGACTGGGCCTCCCCGCCGCGGTGCTCGACCGGCTGCGCACCGTCGCGGAGCAACGCTACGCGTGAGCCCGACCGTTGCCCGCCGGGACGGCGTCAGTTCTCCTCGCCCGGCAGCGGCACGAACCGGGCCGTGTCGGGCGGCGTCAGGCGCGACTCGTCGAACGAGCGGCGGTACGACATACTGTCGGTCTCCGCCCAGTTCGTGCGCGTCTCGCCGATGCCCTCCGCGTCCGAATACGCGTACCCCTCGAACCGCGTCGGGACCGTGAGGCGATCGACCGTCACGTAGTCTTGGTAGTCGAAAAAGGTCTCCGACAGGTCAGCCTCCGACCCCACGTCGCGCCCGAAGGTGACGGTGTAGCGGATGGCATCGACCCGGCCGGTCTCCTTGTCGAGATAAAGCGTGTAGGAATCGTCCGGGGCGTCGCCCACGTCGTCGCCGAAGGTGATGCGCACCATGTCGTGCGGCGTGCCGTCGATCGACTCGTCGGGCACTGCGTCGTAGTTGACGCCCGGATCGGCAAAGACGAACGGGATCTGCTGGAAATAGAAGCCGGAGAGCGCCCAGAAGCGCGGGTTCGGCTGCTCAATGTCGGGCGGCGCGATCCAGGCCCGATCGCCGGTCCACGCAAACTCAGCGTCTACGGGCTGGGGGGCCTCGTACGCCCCAGTTCGCAGCAGGTCGTGGTAGGCCCGGCGCGTATGGTTGTCCACCACCATGAACGACGCAAAGTGGAGGTCCGCCCCCTGATTGGCGTATTCCCAGACGTAGGAGCTGGTCGGCGCCCGGTACCAGGCCGCCAGGCCGCCGTGCGCCTCGATGGCCCGCAGCACGCGCCGTCCGCCGTCGTTCTGGGTCAGGCGCTCGCGAGCCGCCGCCACACGCTGCTGCACAACGCTGTCCGGCACAACGTTCGGGGCCGCGGAGGCGTCGGCGTTGGTGTCGGACGCTCCGCCCCCGCACCCAACCAGCAGCAGGGCCCCCACAAGGGGGACAAGCTCTCCCCACCAACCAGATCCAGTTGACGTTGCCGTACGCAGAACGAAAGTCATGATCGAACCAGGAATTGGAAGGGAAGGGACGACCGTCTACTGCGGCCGTTGTTCGTGGAGGCGCTGCTTTTCACGGCACAGGTTCACAAGCAATCGACGCCGTTCGGGCGACGACAGCCCGTCGTACGTGGCGTTCGCGAGCGCCTCGATGGCCCGTTCGTAGTGGCGCAGCGCCCGCGGCGTATCGTCGTCCGGCACGGTGCGGGTGGCCAGCAGGCCACGGTCCTCGTCACAGGGCGGCGGCAACTTCATGGCGAGTGGGCACGGAAAGGAAGGAAATCGACTAAGAAACACTTGGGCCTGAGGCGCCCCCCTACGACTCAATGCCGGCAAACAAGTTGTTGAGCGACTCCGCAAGTGTGGGGTGGGCGTACGGGGCCTCTTTCAGGCGGGTGACGGGGACCTCGCCCATCATGGCCGTCTGGAGGACGGACATCACCTCACCGCCCTCGACCCCCAGCACGGCCGCGCCGAGGAGCTGCTTCGTGTCGGCGTCGACGACGGCCTTCATCAGGCCGCGCGTCTCGTCGACTTCCAGGGCCCGGGCCACGTGGCTCATCGGCATCTGCGCCACCTCGATGGCGCGCCCCTGATCGCGGGCCTGCGTCTCGGTGAGGCCCACGCGGCCAAGCTGCGGGTCTGTGAAGAGGGTGTAGGCCACGAGCCGCTCGTCGGTCGTGCGGTCGGCCCCGTGCAGCCAGTTGTCCCGCAGCACGCGGTAGTCGTCGTAGGAGACGTGCGTGAAGGCCGGGCCGCCGGTCACGTCGCCGATTGCGTAGACGCCGTCGGCGGACGTTTCGAGGCGGTTGTTGACCTGCACGTGGCCGCGGCCGTCGGTGTCCACCCCGGCAGTGTCGAGGCCCAGATCGTCGGTGTTGGGGCGGCGGCCCACGGCCACCAGCAGCTCGTCCCCGTCTATCCGGGCCGGGGCGTCCTCGCCCTCCAGGCGGGCTGTGATGGTCCCGTCGCTCGCCTCCACGGCCGTCATGCTCGTCTCGTTGAGGATGCGGAGGCCGTCCTCGCGCAGGATGTCCTGCAGGGCCTCGGCGACGTCGGCGTCCTCGCGCCCGAGGATGTGCTCGCCCCGGTCGACGATCGTCACCTCGGCCCCAAACCGCCGAAACATCTGTCCGAACTCCAGGCCGATGTAGCCCCCGCCTAGAATCAACAGATGGTCGGGCACCGCGCCCAGCTCCATGATGGAGGTGGACGTGAGGAAGTCCACCTCGCCGAGGCCGTCGATGGGCGGGATGAGTGGACGCGCCCCGGTATCGATCACGATACGGTCCGCCGTGAGGGTGCGGGTGCCGCCGTCGTTGAGGCCCACCTTGACCGTGTGCTCGTCCACGAAGTGGCCCGTGCCCTCAATCAAGTCGAGGCCGTCGGTCTCCTCAACGCTGCTGCGGCTGCCCGATCGGAAGGACTCCACGATGTCGCGCTTGCGCCGACGCACCGTCTCCATATCCACAGAGATGTCCCCCACCTCCACGCCGTAGTCCGCGGCGCGACGGGCGAGGTGCGCCACGCGGGCGCTGGCGATCATGGTTTTGGTGGGGGTGCAGCCTTCGTTCACGCAGGTGCCGCCCACATGTGTGGCTTCCACAAGGGCGGTGCGGTGTCCGTGGGTGGCGGCCGTGCCGGCGAGCGGGCCCCCGCCCTGGCCGGCCCCGAGCACAATCACATCGTACGGGGAGGAATCAGACATGCGTTGCAGAATTGGACGTGGTGGAGCGCTGTGAGAATGTCCCGGACTTCGTCCCTCTTTTCGTGCCTCGGAGGCGACATCGTTACGGAGCGCGAGTGGTGCCCGGGAACGACCGTCGTGGAGCCGGCGGAGGGGGGAAGTAACGAATGTAGAGGCAGTGGTACGAAGGGGGGCGACAAAATGACGTGAGAATATCGTTACGCCGGACTGCCTTCAGTGCTTTTCTTCACTCACCCCGGAATACGTCCATGAATCAACTTCGAGCGTTGTCTCCGTACGGCCACTGGTTTTTGCGCCTGGCCCTGGGAAGTGTGTTTCTCTACCACGGCCTCACCAAGTTCCCCGTCCTCGGCGGCATGGCCGAGATGATGGGAATGCCCGTCTTTATGGTCGGCCTCCTGGCCGCGCTTGAGACCATCGGCGGCCTGTTCGTGCTGCTTGGCGGCGCCGGCTGGGATTGGATGACCCGGCTGGGCGGGCTCCTCATTGTCCCCATCATGCTGGGGGCCATCTTCATGGTCCACCTTCAGCACGGGTGGAACTCCGTCAACATGGGAACGGGCAACATGGGAAGAGGCATGGAATTTCAGTTCACCCTGCTGATGATTGCCCTCTACTTCCTCGTCGTGGGCAACCCCAGCGGGACCGCCCGGGAGTAGATGAATGCTCCGGAGTGCAGTCGCACCGTCCGACTGGGGGCTGACGAACGCCCCCAATCCAATGCGTTCTGTGCGGCCCCTCTGCCTCCCTGTGCTTTGCCCTTGGACGGGTCCCCCCTTCCGGACCCCTCCCTCGTCACACCGGCACAGAGCAGACGGAACGGGCCGCGGGTGAACCATACGGACGCCCCGCTTTCCTCTCCACCGACACCACAGGAGCCGTATGAACACAGATTCCACCCCGTCTGCCCAGGCAATTGCCGAGCGAGTCGCGCGCCACGCATTCGCCCCCGTCGACAACGGATTTACCGTCGATCCCGAGACGGAGACCGACGGCGTCTCTGACCTCCGGAGCGAGGACGGGCGTGTGCGCACCCTCGCGGTGCGCGACCTCGTTCGACTCGGCATGGAGGCGCCCGCCGCCGTCCGCGAATTGCTGGACCACGAGAACAAACACGTCCGGCAGATAGCCGCAATGGCGCTCGGCGTCCTTCGGGCGGAAGCGGCCGTCGAGCCACTGAGTCGTCGCCTCCGGGACGACCCCGATCCGGTGGTCCGCTCCCAGGCGGCGATTGCGCTCGGGCAGATCGGGACCCCGCCCGACACGGTCGCCGCCCCGCTGGAGACGGACGACCACGCCGATGTGCGGCACCAGTGCGCGGTTGCCCTCGATCGCATTCAGAAGCATGCGCCCGTCGAGCCGGCCGTGGCGGAGCAGTTCGCCGCCCTGGAGGAATCGTCCTTCGGACGGGTGCAGGAAGGCGATTCGGCCCCTCCGTTCACGCTTGCGGACACAGGCGGAGACGAATGGTCCCTATCCAGCGTCCTTGGCGAGAAGACCGTCGTGCTGATCTGGGTCTTTGCCGACTGGTGCCCGGTGTGCCATAAGGAGTTTTACAGTCTCATCAAGCGCCAGGAGCGCTTCCGCGACCTGGACGTGGCGGTCGCCACCCTGGAGTGCCACGACCGCTACCGCTCTCGGCTCATGGCCGGCCAAGAATTTCGACCGGACTACTGGTTTGCCGAGAACCTGCCGTCGGAGCATCCCCATGACCTCTATCCCGACGGCATCTGGTGGCCGCACCTGATCGACCGGGCCGCGACCGTCGGCGCCCGGTACGGCATCGATCCGTGGCAGTACGCGGTGCACTCCGAGTACGTCAACCGGCCCGCCACCCTCATCATCGACCCCGAGGGCATCGTCCGGCTGGCCCATTTTGGGACGTACTGGGGGGACCGGCCGAGCATCGGCCAGATTCTCCGGATGATTGAGACGGACACGTACGAGTTTGAGGCCCCGCCGCCCCGCCGTGGGCCGCATTGACCCGAGCGCCTTCCTCCCGCCATTCGGTGCCGGAAGAGCAGGCAGATTGGGCAGGGAGCCGACAGCGGAGACGACACAACAAGATCGCCCGCTCCCGCGCCGTTGGGATCAATCGTGTTTGGGCGGCCAACACGCACGATCGAGGTACCAGTCGAGTTGGGCCCGGGGCTGCACATGGGTCGCCGGAAGCGACTCGTCCTGTTCGTTGAGGACCCTGTGCACGGCCGCCCGCTTGCGCGGCCCCGCGGCGAGAAAAATCGCCCGACGCGCACCGTTGAGCACGGGCAGTGTGCAGCTAATTCGCGTCGACACGTCGTGGCGGGGCGGGGCCGTCACAACCCGAACCCAGCGCTCGTCGTCGGCGAGGACGGACGTCTCTGGAAAGAGGGACGCAGTGTGCCCGTCGCTGCCCAGCCCGAGGAGTACGGTGTCGAAGGTCGGGGGGCCGTCCGAAAAGAACCGCCGGAGGATGGCCTCGTACGCCGCGGCGTCGGCCTCCGGGGCGTCTCCCTGCGTCGGGATGGGATGCACGTTGTCGGCCGGAATCGGAATCTCGTCGATCAGGACCTGCCGGGCACGCCGGGTGTTGCTATCCGGGTGGGTGGGCGGCACGTACCGCTCGTCCCCCCAAAAGAGATGGATGCGCGGCCAGGGGAGGGCCCCTTCGGTCCCGGCTGCCAGCAGTTCGTACAGTCGCCGGGGCGTGCTGCCGCCCGCGAGGGCGAGCGCGTAGCGGTCCTGGGACTCCAGAACCGACTCGATGTCGGCCACGAGGGCCCGGGCGGCGGCGCGGCTCAACGCTTCCAGGTCCGCGTGCCGGTGGACGGTGGTCGGAACGTCGGAGGGGGATGTCATTGGGCGCAGAGTCGTCATCGATCATTGGACGGGGGCGCGGACGAGACCCGGGGAGACGCTCAGGGGTCCGACCGTCCCCCTGAGGTCCAGGACTCCAGCAGCCGGTCGACCGCCTCGGGCCCCCAAGTGCCGGCCTCGTACGGATGTACCGCGTTGTCAGTGTCGAGGAGCGGCGCGTAGAGCTGCCACGACGCCTCCACCTCATCGGCCCGCACGAAGAGGGTGGGATCGCCCACAATGATGTCGCGCAGAAGCGTCTCGTAGGCGTCGGGCACGGGGCCGAAGGCGTCCGCGTACGAAAAGCTGAGCTGCTGCGTCTCCAGCTCCATCGTGCCGTTTTCGTTTTCCCCTGGCGCCTTCACCTCGAAGCGCAGGTCGAACCCCTCATTCGGCTGCAGGGTGATGAGCAGTTCGTTGGAGCGGGCCTCGCAGTCGGCGTCCTGCGGGATGCAGGGCTGGCCGTCGGACTGAAAGAGCGACACGGGCGCCCCCTGAAAACGAACGGCGATCTGGGTGAGCTTGGTGGGAAGGCGCTTGCCGGTCCGCAGGTAGAAGGGCACGCCCTGCCACCGCCAGTTGGCCACGTTGAGGCGCAGCGCGGCAAAGGTCTCGGTGTCGGAGTCGTCCGGCACGTCCGGCTCGTCGCGGTAGCCGGGCACCGGCTCGCCGTCGACGGTTCCGGCCCCGTACTGCCCGAAGACCACGTCGGTCTCGGGATTGGGTTGCTGCACGGACGTGAGCACCTTCACCTTCTCCTGCCGGATTGCATTGGCGTCCATGCTGGCGGGCGGCTCCATGGCCACCAGCGTCAGCAGCTGCGTAAGGTGATTTTGCACCATGTCGCGCACGTGGCCGGACTGGTCGTAGTACCCCCCGCGCCCCCCGACGCCCAGGTCCTCCGAAACGGTGATCTCGACCCGCTCGATGTGCTCCCGATTCCAGATCGACTCGAAGAGGGCGTTGCCGAACCGGAAGGCCATCAGGTTCTGCACCGTCTCCTTGCCGAGGTAGTGATCGATGCGGTAGACCTGGTCCTCGTCGAAGTGACGGTGCACCCGCTCGTTGAGGGCCTGGGCCGAGGCCAGGTCGTTCCCGAATGGCTTCTCCACCACGACCCGCGTCCAGCCCGGGCTCTCGTTCAATCCCACGTCGCCGAGCCCGTCGATGGCCGGGCCGTAGACGGGCGGCGGGAGTGAAAGGTAAAAGGCGCGGTTGCCGGGCAGGTCGAGGTGGCGCTCCAGCTGATCGACGCGGCGGCGCAGCGCCTCGTAGTCGTCCCCGCCCTCCCCAAGGCACTGGTAGAAGAGGTTGCGGGTGCACCATTTGGCCACCGCCTCTTCCGAATACCCGTTGTCGAGGAGCGCCTCCCGGGCCGATTCCCGAAACCGCTCGTCGGACCAGTCGGACCGGGCCGCGCCCAGCACGACGCAGCGCCGGGCCACGTCCGCGTCCTCCATCAGGTGGAAGAGGGCCGGGATCAGCTTTCGCTTCGTGAGATCCCCCGTGGCCCCGAAGATGACGAACAGGTGCGGCTGGATGTCGGGCATGTTCGGTTGCGGGTTGAAGGGTTCAGGTTGAAGAGTTCAGGTTGAAGAGTTCAGGTTGAAGGGTTCAGGTTGAAGGGTTCAGGTTGAAGGTCGGATCGGGGAGAACCGCTGATTTCCGAACGGCTCCGCAGGCATGGATTCGGGCTGACTGGCTTTCTCTTCCACGCGTCCACTCCTCCATTCTTCCGCGCTGTGCGCTATTCCATCCCTATTCAGGGCGCGTACACTCCGTCCTCCAGAGCAGCGGCCGGCTACTCGTCAGCGTCCTTCACGTCGTGGCCGCCGAACTGGTTGCGCATGGCGGCCAGCAGCTTGTGGGTGTAGGAGTCCTCGACCCGCGAGTCGAGCCGCGAGATGAGAGCGTCGGTGATGACGGGCGCCGGCACGTCGAGGTCAATCGCCTCTTTCACGGTCCAGCGTCCCTCGCCGGAATCGTCGACCCACGGCGCGATGTCGGGCAGCTCCTGGTCGTCCGCCAACGCACGGGCCGTCAGGTCGAGGAGCCACGAGCGCACCACGCTCCCGAAGCGCCACGTCTCGGCCACCTGCTGGAGGTCGAGGTCGAACTCTTCCTTCGCGTGCAGGATGTCGAACCCCTCGGCGTAGGCCTGCATGACGCCGTACTCGATGCCGTTGTGCACCATCTTGACGAAGTGGCCGGAGCCGACGGCGCCCATGTGGCCCCATCCTTTGTCCGGGCCGGGGGCGAGGGTTTCGAGGGCGGGGCGCAGGTGGTCGACGGCCGCGTCCGGGCCGCCCACCATCATGCTGTAGCCTTCCTCCAGCCCCCACACGCCGCCGGAGGTGCCCACGTCGACGTAGTGCAGGCCGTGCTCGTCCGCGCGGTCGGCGCGGCGGAGGGTGTCCTTGTAGTTCGAGTTGCCGCCGTCGACGAGGATGTCGCCCGCGTCGAGGTGCGGCAGCAGATCGTCGATCGTGGCGTCGACGGCGTCGCCCGCCGGCACCATCATCCACAACACGCGGGGCGGGTCGAGCCGGTCGACGAGGGCGTCGAGGGCCGTGGCCCCGTCGGCGCCGTCGCCCTCAAGCTCCGCGACGGCGTCTTCGTCGAGGTCGAAGCCGACGACCTCGTGGCCGTCGTTCAGGAGGCGGCGCGACATATTCGCGCCCATTTTGCCGAGTCCAATCATTCCAATGCGCATGGGTCGTATTGTGTGCTGTGAAGAAAGGGACGTACTGGAAAAGGGCCCCGGGACCGTCGACCCGAACGCGGACGTACCGTCGGTCTGAGGCCCGAGGGTCCGTGTGCTCAACGGTCGAGGCGTTTCTTGAACGGGTTCTTCCTACGCACACGACCGCCTAAAGGACTCACGCCCCGTCGAACGGCCGTGTAACCCTCTCTTTTGTGAAGGCACGAAGGGCTGCGCGTTTTGCTTTTGTCCCTATCCCTCTGTGCCTCCATGCTCACCTCGCTCCTTCTCTCCGGCCTGTGGTCGGCCCTTACGGACTGGTTTCTCGGCCTGGGGGCGCAGTACGGGGTCGACCCCATCATTTTCGGGAGCATCTCGGTCGGGGCGATCCCGTTCTTCTGGCTGTCGGTCGCGTGGCTCGTGCGAAACCTCCGTCGCGGCCGCTCGCCCTTTCTGCCGGTAATCGCCACCGCGCTGTGTGTCCTGTCGGCGTACATCTACCTGTTCATCGCCGGTGAAAACCTGCCGCTCTGGGTCTACGCCTTCGTCGTCGGCCTCCTCGGATACAGCGCGTACTCGACCGTGCAGACGGTGCGACAGAAGACACAGGCCAACGGGACGGCTGTGGAGGACGACGCGTCGTAGGGATCTCTCCCCCCTCGCCCTTCTGATCGCTCACCAGTCGCTTGCCATGAGTCTTGAGTTTTGGTACATGTTGCCCACCGGCATCCTCATCGCCACCATTGCGATGGCCTCCGGCGTGGGCGGAGCCACGTTTTTCTCTCCACTGTTTATTCTGGCCCTCGGCCTACCGCCCGAACTGGCGGTGGGGGCCGGGTTGGTCGTGGAAGTGTTCGGCTTCGGAAGCGGGGTGGCGGCCTACGTGCGCCGCAAGCTCATCGACTACCGCGTCGGGGGCATGCTGCTCTCCGCCACCGTGCCCGCGGCCATCGCGGGGGTCGTGGTGGCGCACTACGTATCGGCCGACATCCTGAAGGTGGTGCTCGGCATGGGCCTCTTTGCCGTCGCCATTAGCTTCCTGCGGGCGCCGGACGAGGAGACGGAGGCGCACCTCGACGACCTGGCCCACGAGTCCACCGACACGGCTGAGACTTGCCTGGTGACGGCGGAGGACGAGGAGATTTGCTACACGGTGTGCAACACCACCGAAGGGCGCCTCATCTCGGGGATCGGCGGCCTCTTCCTCGGCATGGTGTCCTCCGGCCTCGGCGAGCTCAATGGCTACTTCCTTCTGCAGCGGTGCCGGGTGCCCAGCAGCGTGTCGGTCGCCACCAGCGTCTTCGTCGTCGCCATCACGGCCCTCATCGCCTCCCTGGGCCACGTCTACCAGGTGGCCCAGGGCGGCCTCACGGGCCTCACCACCATGGGCAATCTGTTGCTCTTTACCGTGCCCGGCGTGGTCCTGGGCGCCCAGCTGGGCCCGGAGGTCGCCAAGCGCGTCCCGGACCGGGTCATGGAGATTGGGCTCGGCCTCCTGTTTACCCTCACGGCCGGCCTGCTGCTCGTAGAGGCGGGCCTCCACTGACCCGCCGACGCCGGGGGAGGCGGGCTACTCGGCCGGTGTCACGATGACCGTTCCGTACATCTTTGCCCCTTCGTGCGGGATGCAGAAGTAGCGGTACGTGCCCGGCACCTCGAAGGTATGCTCGAAGCGCTCCTCCGGGTCGAGCGTGCCGGAGTCGAAGGGCGCCGTCCCCTCCGGCAGCCGCACGCTCTCGTCGGTCGTGGCCTCCTCGGGGTCCGCCGTCACCGTATGGACGATCACGGACCCGTTCGTCCAGCGGACGGTCTCGCCCGCCTGCACCCGCACCGTGTCCGGGGCGAATGACAGGGTGTTGGTCATGTCGACGGTGGCCGCGGGGCTCGACGACTGGGCCTGGGCCTCGGGGGCGCGCCCGACCAGAAACAGGAGGACGGCCGCGGGGCCGAGCAGCCAACGAGTGCGGGCGAGGGAATGCGTAGACACAGGGGACATGGGCATGGGGTCGATTGCTTCGTGAAAGAAGAGGCATCCGCGTGCGGACGCGGTCGCCTCCGGTCCCCACACCCGGCGTCGCTCCCGCTTGCCGCCGTCGATGGGGCCGGAGGGCCTCCCCGCGTCCATTCCGGAGGAGAGACGTCACTCTCCCCGCTGGCTTTCGATCTCCAGATTCTCAAACATCACGTGCCAGAAGGGAAGCTCCATGCCGTTGGGCAACTCAAACCCCGTCGCTACGTCCTTGGGCTGGAACTTGTGCTCCCCCTTTACCGGCATGAACGGCGCCACCATCAGGTGAAAGTGACGACGCGTGGGGGTCACCTCGCTGTCGCTCACCAGCTTGTAATTCTCGCCACGCACGTACTCGGTAAGCATGCCGTGAACGATGCGCGGCTTGTCGACCACCTCGCCGTTCTTGAGCACCGCCCCCATGCCCCAGAAGGCGGCGTAGGTGTATTCCGTCGGCATTAGCGGCGTCCCGATGCCGGTAAACCCGTGAAGAATGTGGTTCGTGACGACGCCCCCGAACGTCGGAAATTCGGGCCCGGCCGAGACCAGCAGTTCACAGCAGCGAATCGCGTACGTGTTGCCGTCCTGGTCCTCCCACGAGGCCTTCAGCGTCACCTCGTCCTCGGTCGTGGCCGCGTCGGTGGCCGTGCGGTCGGTGGCCTGCAGCATCAGATTGCCGTTCGCCATCGTCGTGTTCTTGTCCCCGAACGGCGACATCCGCTCGAACTGGGTAAACTGCCCATCGCTCACGCCGCGCATCGGCACCGGCACCCCCGTGATGCCCGGCGTCCCCGTAAAGGCGAGCGGCTGGTCCGGCGCCCCGAACACGTCAGGGTCGAGCGTCCGGTTGTCCGGAAGCGACACGAAGACGCCGCCGCTGGTCTGCCGGATGGTGAAGGAGAGGGGACCGCCCAGCAATTCCATCGGCTGCTGTACGTCCCGGTGTGCCTCCAGGTAGCCGTCGGCCTGATTCATCTCCTGCAGCTGGGCGAGCATCTGTTTCTCCTTCTCGCTCATCTTTTCCTGGGCCTGGGCGGACGGAGCCCACACCATCAGAACCAGTGCCAGGGCCGCCAGCACGGAAGCCCCCCTCCGCAGGAGCCGCTGCCCGAATGGACGTGACGACGACAGGAAACGTGAAAGAGGTATAGTCATCATGGGTCTGTGCAGGTCGTGTGCGTGAAGGGCGACGGTGCGGGACCCCTCTCGGCCCCGACTGGCTGTGCGTTTTGGGCGCCACCGACACGATTCCGTTACAGGCAATCGCGACGCCGTGCCGCTCCCCGCGGGCACGACTCGTCCGTGACGAGATTTCGACGCGCTGTCGATATATCGACAGTTTAGGGCGGCGCCCCTAACGATGTGATTCCTCGTTTTTCCACTCCCGCACACGGGATTACAGAAACGGACCCGCGACGCCGTGCACCATGGAACGGTTTTTCGTCGTGTACTGGACGCGTTGCCATTGTCGCGCCCGTCTCACCACCCTTTTTTTCTGCCATGTCCAGTCCCTCGCCCCCCGGCGCCCTGTCCGACGAAGAGCTGCGCCGCCTCCGCAACCGCCACCCCGATGCCATCCGGGAGCACATCTACAATCACCGCGACTACCTTCGCTCCGTCTTGCGGCGCTACACCGACACCGCCGAGCGGGCCGAGGACCTGCTCCAGGAAACCTTTTTCCAGGTGCTGCGGAGCCTGCCGGACTTCCGCGGCGACGCCCGCCTGTCGACGTGGCTCTACAGTGTCGCCAAAAACGTGGCGCTGGCGCACTACCGCTCGTCCCAGCGCCACCAGTTCGTTGACCAGGAGGCCCTCACGCGCATGGCCGAGCAGGCCGGCGACCCGTTTGCCGCGTCCGACGCGCCGCCCATCCCCAATCCGGCCGACCAGACGATGGCCGACGAGCGAAAGGCCCTGGTCCACGACGCCCTCGACGAGCTCTCGCCCTCCTATCGGGAGATCGTGAAACTGCGGGACCTGGAGGAGTTGTCGACACGAGAGACGGCGGAGCAGTTGGGCCTGAGCCGGGTGAACGTGCGCGTCCGGCTCCATCGGGCCCGCAAGCAGATGGCCGACGTGCTGGAGGACCGGATGCCGGCCGGCGATCGGACCGGGTAGTGGGCCGTGGGCGGCCTCAGGGGCCGCCCGTGCCCCGAAACGCCCCCGGGTCAATGCCGAGGCGGTCCATGCGGGAGAGCAGGGTCGTGCGCTTGATATCGAGGAGCTGGGCCGCCCCCTCCTCGCCCCCCACGACCCCGTCGGTCCGCTCCAGGGCCCGCTCAATGTGGCGGCGCTGCGCCTCCTCCAGCGTGTCGAACGAGGACGACCGGTCCGCGCCCGACTCGGCCGAAATGGAGAGGTGCTCCGCCCGGATGTGGGTATCCGACGCCAGAATGACGGCCCGCTCGATGATGTTCGCCAGTTCGCGCACGTTGCCGGGCCAGTCGTACCCCTCGAGCACAGCCAGGGCCCCGGGCCGAATGCCCCGCACGTCCTTGCCCGTGCGCTGGGCAAACAGTTCGCGGAAGTGCTCCGCCAGCAGGGGAATGTCGCCCGTACGGTCCCGGAGCGGCGGCAGCTCGATGGGAAAGATGTTGAGCCGGTAGTAGAGATCGGACCGGAACGCGCCGTTCTCCACCGCCGCCTCCAGATCCCGGTTCGTGGCGGCCAGGATGCGGGTGTCCACCTCAATCGTCTCGCTCCCCCCGACACGCTCGAACTCCTGATGCTGAAGGACCCGGAGGAGCTTCGCCTGGGTCTCCGGCGGGAGCTCTCCGATTTCGTCGAGGAGCAGGGTGCCGCCGTCCGCGAGTTCGAACCGGCCCTCGCGCCGCTCGGTGGCCCCGGTAAAGGCGCCCTTCTCGTGCCCAAAGAGCTCACTCTCAATCAGGTCGCCCGGCAGGGCCGCACAGTTGACCTTTACGAAGACCTGATCGGCCCGGGCGCTGCGGTCGTGGAGGGCGCGGGCCACCAGCTCTTTGCCGGTCCCCGTCTCGCCAGTGATGAGGACGGTGGTGTCGGTATCGGCCACCTGCTCGATGGCGGAGAAGACCTCCTGCATCGGCGGCGAGGTGCCCACAATCTCGTCGAAGTTGTGCTCGCTCCGCAGCTCTTCCTGCAGGTAGGAGCGCTCCGACTCGAGCTGCTCAAGCTCCGCCTCGGCCTGTTTCAGCTCGTCGATGTCGCGGAGGATGAGGAGGTACTGATCTGCCCCGGGCAGCTGCACGGGACAGAGCGTCGCCTCCACGGAGAAGACCTCCCCGTCGGCGCGCCGGGCCTCCAATCCCTCCGGGGCGGCCAGGTACCGTCCGCCCTCCCGCCGGGCCCCTTCGCCCTCCTCCCCCTCTCCCCGCTGGTGCCGCTCGATGTGGCGCCGCACGAGCGCCTCGAACGGGTTGGTGAGAAACGCATCGAGGGATTGGCCCTCCGCCTCGTCGGCCCGGCACCGAAAGATGGACTCGGCGGCGGCATTGAAGAGGGTGATCTCCAGCGAGGGCTGCACGCTGATGATGGCGTCGATCGCCGAGTCGATGATGCGGGTGAGGCGCTCGCGACTCTTGCGCAGGGCCCGTTCGGCCCGCTTGCGCTCCGACACTTCTTCTTTGAGTGTGGCGTTGGCCTCTCGTAGCTCCGACGTGCGTTCCTGCACCCGCACCTCCAGTTGCTCGCGCTGCTGCTGCACGGCCTCCAACAGGCGCGCCTGCCGGATGGCGATCGACAGGTGATCGGCCAGGTCGGTGGCCACGCGCCGCTCGTCGTCGGTGAACGCGTCGGCATCGAGGGCGCCCAGGTTGAGGGTGCCGATCAGGTCTCCGTCTACGGTCATCGGCACGACCAGCGACGAGCGGAGGCCGGCCGCCTGCAGCCGCTCCGTGATGACGGTACTGGGAACGTCGTCGTAGTCGGCCAGGAACTCGACGTTTCCGGCCCGGAGGCGGTCGGTGATCGGGAACGCCGCCAGGGGAAACACCTCGCCGGGCTCCAGCACCGTCCGGTCCTGCTGTGCGCTGAGGACGCGCACCTGATCGTGCTCGTACTCGAAGAGCGCCACACTCACTCGCTCGCACGACACGAGATCTCGGGCCCGGGCGGCGGCCACCGACGCGATTTCGGGGGGCGACTCGGCGGCCAGGATGGCACGGTCGATCTCCCGGAGGGCCGCCAGGCGCTCGGTCTGCCGCTCCAGGTGGGCGTTGGTGCGTTCGAGTTCGGCGGTGCGCGCCTCCACTCGCTCCTCGAGTGCGTCGCGGGCCTCGCGGAGGGCGGCCTCCGCCTCTTTCCGTTCCGTGATGTCGATCATCATCACGAGCCGATCCGCCGCCTCGTCCTCCCGGGGCAACGGGCGCATCGTGAGGCTCACCCACACCGACTCCCCATCGGCGCGGCAGAGCACGACCTCCTCGTCGTGGAGGGGACGACCGGCCTGCAGGTGGGTCTCCAGTCGCTGGGCGGCCGCGCCGGCGCTCTCCTCTCCCCGGCAGACCCCCGGCATCGATCGTCCCTCCAGCGCCTCCGTTGAGGCCCCCAGCAGGGCCGCCGCCCGCTCGTTGGCCATGCGCACGGTGCCCTCCGGGGTGACGGACACGTACGCCACCGGGGCATTCTCGTAGAGGGCCCGGTAGCGGGCCTCGCTCTCACGCAGCGCTTTTTCCTGGGCGGCACGTGCCCGGTTGAGGTGGATGCGGTGCAGTGCCAGCGCCACCTGCGCTGAGAGCATCTGGAGAGTGGACACCTGCAGGGGCGTGTATCCCTGCGCGCCCTCGCGTCCCGCCACCAGGAGGCCGAACGTCTTGTCGATGGTCCCGAGCCGGACCCCCCGAAGGTGATGCATCCCCACCTCGGCCAGGGCCGGGTGGTCGGCCTCCTGCACCTCAATCCGTTGCTGCACCGGGCGCCCCACGCCGCCCTCGTCAGGCGGCCCCTCGGCCCGCAGGGCCCGAAGCTCGTCGACCACAGGGTCGGGCAGCGGCGTCGCCCCGAGGCTCCCCACAACCTCCGGGGAGGCGCCGTCGAGGTCGAGCACCACCGCCTGCAGGTCCGCCAACCCCATCGAGCGGAGGGCGCCCGTGAGCAGGCGCCCCACCTCGGCCGGGTCATCGAGGAGCGTAAGAGCGGACCCAAACCCGAGGAGCGCCGAGGGGTCCAGGTCCGAGGTGTAGTGCGAAAGATCCATGGCTAGAGGAGGCATCGGTCAGACGCCGGGCCCTCGCAACTCAGGAGCACTCGGCGAGGTCGCGTCGGACGGACTCGGGCGACTCGTGGAATGGGTTGGGCACCACAACGTCCCCCATCACACAGTACGGATGGGTTCGGAGAGCATCCATCATCACGTCGCTGTCGAACACCGAAAGGTTGAACTGGCAGAGCGCCAGCAGGCGCCAGTCGGGGGCGTGGCGGTCGTAGAGGGCTTCCCACCGCAGCATCTCGCACACCGTGAGGTCGCGATCCAGCACCCACTCTCCGTCGCCCGCCCAGCGGACGAGGGAGGTGTCGTCGGCGCGGGCCTGTGTGTCCAGCCGCTCGGCCAACCGTTTCATATCGGCCTCCGTGTCCCGGCCCGCCTCCAGCAACAACCGCCCCTCCGCGCGTGCCGCCGCGGCATCCACGCCCTGCCCGTCCAGCCACTCGCAAAGGGCCTCGCCCCTCGCCGGCTGAGCAATCACCACGCACCGATCGCCCCGCCGGAGGCCCGTCTCAACGTACGGGCCCAGGACCGCAAACCGCTGGTCGTCTCCCCGAAAGAAGTGCGCCACATGATCGCCCGCCGTCGCCGTTACGTCCCCGAACCCGAGGGGAACAGAATGGGACACGGACGACTGTGAGCCCGTCGAAGATCCGCTCATAGAGATGTCGGGAAAAGCCGGGTTTTGTAACAGAATTGTGTACACATTAACTAACGGGTTTGCCCCCTTAGTTTCCAGTTTGCGCACGGCCGCACCGCCCAGCGTCCCTGGACGCAGAACGGAAGCGTCTCCCCCGTCCCGAACCGCGGCACAGGCGCCGTAGTATTCTGCTTCCCGGCTGTCTGTCTCGCCTCGCGCCCGTTCTTATGCCGCCCTCCCCCTCGGAGCGACGCACGACCCACGCCCCGCGCCTCGACCCCCGATTCGACGTCCCCCTGCGCGGCGTGGCCGTCGACCCGGCCACCCGGTGTGCCCACTACGACGGGCCGCGCGACATCATCGCGATTCGGCTGCCGTGCTGCGACGTGTACGCCCCGTGCTACCAGTGCCATCAGGCAACCGCCCCCCACGACCTCGTACGCTGGCCCCGCGCCCGCTTCGATACCCCTGCCGTGCTGTGCGGACGGTGCGGCGCAACCACGACGGCCGCAACCTACCTCAACACTGGCCCCTCTTGCGTCCACTGTGGGGCCGCCTTCAATCCCAACTGCGCGGCCCACCACACGCGCTACTTCGAGATCGACGGGTAACGACGGCCCCTAGTCCCAACTGCCAAGTTTAACTGTGCACGGTGCTTCGGGGCGTTTGGGGAGGAACTATCCCGCGGTGCGCCGCGCGACGATTCGTTCCGTCTGATCGGAACGAGCATGTGGACCCCGATTCTCGGTAGGGAATATCAGCTCCGCCCCCACCTCCGCCGGCCGGTGCTACCGAATGATCGGTCAGCTCTCGCTCGTCTCGTAGTAGAGGTCCGTAATCTCGACGGCCTGAGCGTCGTTCGTGATGTACTTTCGGAACCCCCCGATGTCCCGCTGAGTCGCCTCTAGGCTGTCGCCTTCGGCTTCAAACGAGAACGTGCCGTCCGATGTGGTGATCTCGAAGTATACCTCGTAGCGCCGCACCGGCACGTCGCCCACGTTCCGGACGCTATATTCCACGTCGGCAAAAATGCTGTCGGCCCCGGTGCTGTCGCGGTTGACACGGTCATTGTACCAGTTCGTCACCGCAGCGGTCAACGAGTCGGTCTGCGTACCGAAGTCGTCGCCGCGCTCAAGGAGGATCGTGGCGCTGGCCGTCCGGTTCTCCTGTACGTTGACGGTCACGTTGCGCGTATCGTAGCCGGATTTGCTGACCTCGACCGTGTAGTTGCCGGTCTCTATGTCGGTGAGGGAAAACGCGCCGCTTTTGTCCGTGAGGACGGACTGCGTGGGCGGGCTGGTCGTGACGCTGGCATTGGCAATGGCCTCATTCGTGGAAGCCTCCTGCACGAGGCCCTCAATGCTTCCCCGTGTCTCTGGGCCCACGGTTTCTTCGTCGCAGCCCGTCGTGGCGAGGACAACCAGCAAACACACGAGAACAGGACCGATCGTCTTGGGACCCCAAAGGGTGTGGATAAACATATCTTGAGAGTTTGTGATTGGAGAGGGACATCGTCCTCGGGCGGAACCGAGTGCCCCGGGAGTGGCCGCCGTTCGCACGCGAACGGACCGCTTCTCCCGGAACACTGATCTGACGCCCTGATTGGGGTGGCGTGTGTCTTCGCAAAACGAAGGCACCCGCGGCGCTGATGGGGGCGGCCGCCGCTCGCGTTTCCGTGAGCGGATCCTCATCGGCGTCGCTTTTTTGCTTATATCCCCCACGTCCCCACAAAGCCGAATGCCCCCCTTCACGGCGGCACGTGGTGCCGCACCTGATCCTCGCTGATGGGTATGATGCCGGCAAACACCACCAGCCGGCACGCCAGACGGTCGCTCGCCTCCACGCTGACGGGCAGGGTGGTAGGCACCGTCTCCTCGCTGGTCGCAAGGGAAAACGTGCCCGACCGGTTGACTGTCGCCTTGCCGGACGCCCCGACGCGCTGCACCGTGAGCATGTACGAAAAGGAGGCAGGCTCCTCGTCGTTCACAACCACAGCCCACACGCGCACCAGGGCCAGCTTCTGCTCCACGACGAGTTGTGCGCCCGTCCCCTCCGCCTCCACCGTCACGTCGTACGGCATCTCCAGCGTCGCCGCCTCGTCGCCCCCCGCCTCCCCCGCGGGACGCCCCCTGTCCCGCTGCAACCGGGAGGCGTCTGTTCGAATCTGGCGGTCAGAGCCGGCGTCGAAAGGAGGCATGGCATCTGGGCTACGAAATGGTGCGCTCGAGGTCGGTTGTGTCGATCGGAGCGCCCTCCGCCCGGATCGTCAGCCGCAGGCGGAGCTGGTCGCCGGACTGGACGCTTACCCGAACGGTCGCGAGGGTGTCGGTGCGACCCGGCCCGACCGAAAAGGTGCCCGACTGTGCCGTCTGCGTGGTGCCGGACGCCCCACGCCGGCGGACTGTCAGCTCGTAGGACAGGGTGTCCGCCGAGGCCCCCTCTCCCGTATAGAGGGCCCGTACGGAGCACGCGTCTCCCTCCCGCTCCAGGTCAATCTGTGCCCCGGTGCTGTCCGGGGCGGGAGCTGATCGGGCCTGCCGCTCGGCATCCTCCGTCGCTGCCGCAAAGAACACGAGGACAACGATGATGCCTCCCCCGATCCAATGAACTACAGGCAGGGCGGACTGCATGACGGTCCACAAGATGCTCGGAGAACTCATACATCCGATCCATTTTGCACGACGATTGCGGTATTTCCAGCGCCGTTCTGTCGTACGCGGGCTGTGCTGTCGACCCCGGCCTGGTGCACGCGGAGGATATTTTGAGCACCGTACTGTTGCCCACAAACCCGGTTGGCGATGCCAGCCTGCAGGATCTGCCGCACCAGATTGTCTCGCCCCGTCTGCCGAATCGTGGCTCGGTTGGACCGACCAAGCTGCGCAGCCGGCCCCACCACGCTCCTCACCGCGGGGGTCGTACGCGTTCCCTGTGCCACAAGCAATCGGTTGTCGATCCCGACGACCTCCCCAATCGGGCGGGCACGGAATCGATCAAGGAAGGAATGTCTCCCCGGCACCCGGGCCGGAAGGACGACGTTATTGCTCCCAATCTGCAGGATGCGGGTCTGGCCAGCGAGGAGGGGCGACGTGCCCGGGGCCCGGCCAAAAACCTTGTTTCTCAATCCCCACTGCCGGACCAGAAGCGAGGCGTGCGTGCGCTGCTGCTCGGCGGCCTGAATTGGGGCGACCGTCCCCGCCGGCGTAAAAAAGTCCATGGGCGTCACCTGCAGAATCCGCCAACGCGCCGAGTCGACGGTGGGGGTCCGGGCCGTTGACCTCTCCCATTCGGCACTGTCGACCACTGGCCCGCTTCGAGCCATCAACGTCGCGTCCTGTGCCCTCACGCCCCCCACCCCGGCCAGCAGGAGGACAAGTAGGGTAAGTTCCAGGACGCAACGCATGGCAACCACCGGGCGATGGGAGAAGAGCACGCAATCTGACGCGGGGTTATGGGGTCTGCGTAATTTCCATCCGAATGCCCTCTCCCTTCATCTGCACGCTGATGGGCGTCCCGGCGCCCCGCTGCCGAAGCAGATTGTCGTTCCCGAACTGCTCGATGCGCTTGCTCCCGGTCAGGTCGAGGCCGCTCCCGGTGTGGTCGAGCAGGTACTCATTGCCGTCGCCCACCTGCAGCAGCTCCATCGCGTTGTCGGAGCCGTCGAGCCGGATGCCGGCGATGTTGTCGCTCCCGTACTGCTGGATGGTGGTTGCGTTGTCGCTTCCGTCCTGGACCACAACGGCCAGGTTATCCGATCCGGTGCCTCTCCCGACGTACGAGGGCACACTCCCACCGTAACCGCTGACCGGGCGCTGCACAACGGACATGTCGTTCCGATTGCCACGCTGGGCGACCGACGCCTCGTGCCCGTCGCCCTCCTGCGTGACGGTGGCCTCGTTGCTGTTGCCCCGCTGCTCCACGACGGCACGTGCCCCGGAGCCGCTATTGCCGGGCAGGGGCGACGCCCCCGTGAGGCCGAGCACGTCGTCGCGCGTCACCGCCCCGGCCTCCTCCTGCAACTTCACGATCACCTGCCCCTCCGTGGCCCCCTGAATCTTCGAGGCCGTATTCTCCACCTGCTCAATCTGCACCTGGGCGTGCGCCGGGGCAATCCCAAGCCCCAGCAGACCTGCCAGGCCCAGAGCGACAAGTGCTCCCAGCAATGAACCGGGCCTAACCGAAAGTATCATCCGCAGGGATTTTCTGATCATCACACTTGTGGGCAATGGTGATCGCTGCAGGGCATTGCGCCCATACACAACAGCAAAAATAGAGGCTGTGGGGGGCGGACTCGAACCGCCAGCGACCTGGGGTACTGCCAGGCATTCTACCATTGAATTACCCCACAGGGTTGCACCGGGGGACGCGATGCCCCCCCGGTGCAAATAGAACCCCAGATGTCTTGTGGGGACACCTAAAGGAACTATTCCTGGGTAACCGTAGACGTATTCCGGTTGCCGATCTGGCGCACGTCGGCGAAGTTTCCATCAGTTCCCTGGGTGACCGTGCTCATGTTATTGTTCCCACGCTGAACCACGTCGGCGTAGTTATCGAACACCTCTGTTCCTGTATTCTGGGTGATGGAGGCCTCGTTCGAGAAGCCGTCCTGAGTAAGGTACGCTTCAAGATTTCCGCCAGTGTGCGTCAGCGTCCCTTCATTTTGATCCCCAATCTGTCGGGCTTCAAACGTGCTTTTTTCTGCACCATTCGCGCCTTGCCCGTCGTCAGTAGCAAGAACGGAATTGTCATCACCTCGCTGCACCAAAGTAACAGAGTTGTCGAAACTCGATCGGTGCGCTATCTCCGCGTCATTACGATTTCCGTTCTGGAGGACTTTATTGTAGTGACTACCGCTGAAGTGAGCAACAGTGGTCTCATTATTATTTCCCACCTGGTCTACGTCAAGGAAGTTAGCCCCAACTCCACCTTGCGACTGAAGGTCCGCATCATTGGAGAATCCAACCTGCCGAATATCGGCAGCATGGTCCGCCTCCCCAAAGTCGCTCTGAGTGAGGTCAAGGGCGTTCTGATCTCCATCCTGCAGTGCTGTGGCTTGCATTTCACCGTCGCCACCGTTCTGCTGGATGGTAGCATTATTGTCGTCACCGAGCTGGTCGAGCGTAGCGTCGCTGTCCTGCCCAAATGCCATCCCCGCCGTAAAGACGAGGGCAAGCGCGAATGTCGTCGTGATCTTGAGAAATTGTCTCATGGGTTTGGGTGTGGGTGCGTTCGAGAGAACGAAACTGCGTGAGAAGAATCCGGCCCGGGCTCGTCGGTGAGCCGGGGGCCGGAACACCGCAGCCCCCATGAGCTTGTGAAGAAAAGCGCCTTCACCATAGCGTGTGGAGGTGCTGCGGCGCTCGTGGGCCTGGGCCGCTCCCGCAATGGGAGCGGAATCCCGCGAGCGTCGTTTTTTGTTCGGGGTCGCCGACCGCCGGTGGCGCGCTGCCACCCGCGCGGACGACAGGCTCCGGAAAAGCGACGGCCCTCTGCCGGGCGGTCCCTCGTCCGCAGGCTGCAGCCCGCTGCGGTCCTCACTTCTGAGCAGTCCGCATTTCCAGTGTGGCGATTGTTGATTTTCGTCGCAGGAGCATAATGCTCTCTCGCTCTTCGACCTTCAAACCATCTCTGAACCGAATTTGAGTCTCATTTCTGAACGCGACGCGGAGACCCGGTCGTCGTATCTCAAAAGAGGGCACCGAGGCCGTAGTAGGTGAGGCCGACGTCGGCCTGCCAGATGCTGTCGTGGTACGTGCCCACGTTCTGCCCGTCGAGGGCGTCACTGGCCGCATACTGTGCGCCAATCGAGGTGCTAAGGGCCAGCCGCTCGCTCATCATGTATTCCATCCCGACGCTCGCGCCGCCCTGCCAGAAGGTGTCGGTCCCAAAGTCATAGGTGTACGGGTACCGGCTGCGCACCCCGCCCTCCACGCGGAGGAACGGCGTCACCTGCGCGCGCGGCACGAAGTAGTAGCTGAGCTGCGCGTTCGTCGAGAGCGTCATCTCATTGAACCGACCGTCGGCCGCACTCAGGCGCCCCAGGTCGCCCTCCAGCCCCACGCCCCAGCGCGGCGTCATCATGTACTGCAGGCCCAGCGCCACCGACGGGCGGGCCTCCGGGTTCGTGTAGTCGCCCTGATACAGAATCCCACCGCCGCTCACCTGCAGTCCCAGGCCCGGCCGGTTGTCCGGTTGCAGCAGGCGGTCGAAGTAGTCGCGACGGGACGCGCGCTCCCTGCGCTGCTCGTAGTCCGCAATGGCCGCCCGGGCCGCCGACGAGTCGCGCGGCGCAAAGAGGCCGTCCTTGATCCCCTCCACCACCAGGTCGCGCACCGACGTTTCGATCGCCTCCGTCACGGCCATCGTCGTCGGCTCGTTATACGAGATGCCCGCCTCCGTCTCCAGCAGCAGGTCGGCGTCGACGTAGCGGAACGCCCCGCCGTCCAGCTCCTGCGAGAGGATGGTCTTCGTCGTGTGCACCGTCTTCAGCACCTCGCCCGTCTGGGTCGACACGGCGCGCAGGTACACCGTCACCTGGTCCTGCCGGTACTGCCCCGACCCGCCGATCGCCGCGAGCCGAAAGCCGCCCCCGCCCGTAATCACGTTCGTATCGTAGCCAATGATGCCGCCCTCCAGAAGAATGCCGGCGTAGAGCAGAGGCGAGAGCCGTTGGGCGTTTTCCCGATCGTACTGCTGGCGAATGGACCGGATGATGTCCCGCTCCTTCACGAGGTTCGACAGCCCCTTGCGCTCGATGGGCCGAAACCAGCCTGAGTCCTTCAGAGATCTCATGAGGATGGACGTCCCGCCCTGCGTGACGGCCCGGGAAAAGCTAGAGCCCCGCTCCTTGGCCTTGTACTGGCCCGTCTGATCCCGGAACTGATAAACGGCCGCCACCACCTTGTCCCGCGGCGCCGGCAGCTCGGTCATTTCGTCGTGGGCCGTGCTCTGCAGCCCGGGGTGGGCGTCCTTCGTCTCGAAGGCGTGCTTCGGGGCGGCGCAGCCCACAAGGAGAACCGTCGCGCCGACCAGCAGCAGGAGACTGAGGAGGAAGAGGCGTCGTGCGATCATCGACAGGTAGGAATTGGGGAAGGCAGCATCCGTCGAGAGGAACTCCAGCCGACCGTCGTCAGAACCGCGGGATGTCGATGGTCGTGCTCTCGCCGGTCTGCTTGTTGAAGACGCGGATGTTGATTCCGCTCGGCCCAGGCGTCACGTCCACCTGAAACCGCTCAAAGTCGAAGGTGCCCTCCTCCGTCAGGTCGATTTCACCAAAGCGATCCTGAATAATCTGTCGGGAGATCTGGTCAAGCACCTGACGCTGCAACTGCTGCTCGAAGTTCTGGAGCGGGTCGCTGCGGAATGAACTGAACCCGCCGCCCCCGCTGTACGGGTTCTGATTATTGGCCGACTTGAGCAGCCAGCTGTAGTTGACTGACGAGCCCCCAAAGGCCGGGTTCGTCGGCTGGTAGACGAGGTCCTGCCCCGCGGCCGGGCGCGCCCCCAGCCCGATCACCAGGAGCGCCGCCCCCACCAGAAGCACAAGCCCCTGGTGGCTGGACCGCCAGCCGCGGGCGTCGGACGAATGTTCGGGTCGGTCACCGAGCATAGCAGCAGACATTGTTAGTAGACCTTGCGGGGTTCGTGGTACTTCCTCAAATAGATGTGGGCACGTTGGGCTGCGCGCTGGGCCGCATCCTGAATCTTCCGGTTGTTGGGGCGCAGAAAGGTCCGGAAAATGGTGGTGTCGTCCACGTGCACGGCCAGCCGGGCGCCAAACTGCGGCGACGGCTCCTCCTGCACGGCCACCGTGTAGAGGCCGACTTTCTCCGGCTCCGACCAGGCGCCGTAAAATGCGGTGTAGAAGTCATCCCCCACCACCGAGAACGTCTCGTTCATCACGAAGCCGCCCACCCCCACACCGCGTGCAGGTGCCCGGTCGGGGGACCCATCGGGCTGCGATGCCCCCTCCCGTTGGCGAGCTTCCGTCGGACGTGTGCGGGCCGTCGTGCCGGTTTTCTGCGACGAGGCGGCGGATGCCACACGCGTCTCTGCGGACGGCCCCGACGCAACCCGCTCCGCAACAATCTCAATCGCCGGCATCCAGCCGACGAACACCGTGTCGGACGCCGCCCTGGTCTCGTCGTCCGGCCCCTTCCCCTCTTGCGTACTCTCCCCCATCGGGGAGGCGGTCACGCTGCCCCCGAGCCCCAGGGCCAACACCAGACCAAATACAACGAGACGCGCTTCCATGCTTGCCCCCTCTCTTTTCAGAACCAACGAGGAGCAGGCGTCCCCAGCACGAGGCAAAGAGCCCGCTCATGAACAGTGCAGTGTGAGAAGTAGGCGTTCGTTCTCAGAGGGTCAACTCGTTTTTGAATCCGATCTGGATCCCAGACTGAAACCCCGCCCTCTCCTCCGGCCCGACACGGAGTTTGGGGCTGGCGCCCCTCCCCACGAGCGGGGCGCGGCACGCGACCCATCGACTGTGCTCGCCCCCCTCGGCCGTCACAATTCGCTCCGAACGCCCCCGACCGTGTCATCCAACCCCCCACAATCGTCGTGTAGAAACCCCTACAGTCGTCGTGTATAAAATACCACAATTATTGTGCATAAATAAGGTGACTCTTCCGCCATAAACCACTAAATTTGTACCAACCAGCAACCAAAAAACGACCGACGGTATCAATCTGAAACCCAAGATGAGACACATATGAGGTTGACCTTTTCTCTTCTCCAACCTCAGCGATTTATTTCCCGACTCCTTCCCTCTTCTCGAGTCGAGCAATTCCCTGCCCCTCTATTGCCTTGACCGACGCACGTTCTATGTCCGAGTCTCCCCGCTTCTCAAGATTCGTAGTGTCCGATCTTCTCTCCTCGTTCGACGTCGACGCGCCCAACGGCTCCCCCACTCGACGCCGGTATGGCGGGCCGCACCAGGATGCGGTATACAGCCCCATTCCCCTCCTCGACGCCGACCCGCTCGTCGGGGAAAGCGACGGGCTGTGCAGGGTGCGCCGCCTGGTGGACGCCGCCACCCAACACGACCTCAACGTGCTCATCGAGGGCGAGAGTGGGACCGGCAAAAACCTCATTGCCCGCACCCTCCACGCCCGATCAGCCCGGAAAGAGAACTGGCTCATCGTGGTCAACTGCGAACTGACGACGGCGGAGGACCTGAAGCCCCTGCTCCTGGGCCCCCCGGCGGCGAGCGAGGCCGACTTCGGCGGGGTGTGCGAAATTGCCTCGGGGGGAACCGTGGTGTTCGACCACGTGGACGCGCTCGACGCGGATGCACAGGCTCGGCTGAGCCACATCCTGGAAACGCACTCATTTAAGCGTTTGGGTGGGAGCTGCTCGGAGGCGTTTGGCGTACGCCTCATCAGCATCACCTCGGCCAACCTCCCGCGTTCGTCGTTCAAGGAGGACCTCTACCACAAGCTTGCCCAGTTCCCAATTTCTGTGCCCCCACTTCGAGAGCGGGGCGACGACGTGCTACGGTTGGCGCGGCACGTCCTTCGCCAGTGGGCCGAGCACGACCGAGCCGCGGAGCAACTGTCTCTTTCGGAGGGGGCCCAGGACGTCCTCCAATCGCACGACTGGCCCGGCAACGTGCGCCAGCTGCAAAACGTGGTGGAGCGCGCCGCGAATGCCGCCTCCTCGTCAACGATCGAGGAGCAGCATCTCCTCCTGCCGTCCTCGTCGGCTTCCCCCTCTCCCCCAACCGACTCGTCGTCCCCCTCCTCGACCCCGGACGACGCCCCCGTCCCGCCCGACGACTCGATGACGCCCGTCACGGAGCAGCCAACCGGTCTGTCAGACAAGACGGAACGCATTCCGACCATCGAGCAGATAAAGAAGGAGGCGGCCAAACGAGCCTACGAGCTCTGCGACGGCAATGTCGATCAGGCCGCCGTCGTGCTCGGCATCGGGCGCTCTACCATGTACCGCATGCTGAATCGGTACGACATCAAGTAGAACGTAGCGTTGTGTCAAACCTCAAGGTTGTGTTTGTCATCCCGGCCAAGCCCCGAGGGCAACGGCCTGTTTCCGCCCCCGCTCTCGACGAACGAAGAGGTCGGAGGATCCGAAGACCCATTGCGCAATCCACAAACTGAAGATTGATTGCACTTAGGGGGCGAACGTGATACTGCAACCGACCCCGAAGTGCTACGATCGGAAGAGGTTCTTGAGAACGAACCACACGTTTTCCTTCTTCTCTCGTAGCCGTCGCGAAAAGTATGGAAACCACTCGCTGCCGTAGGGAACGTACACCATCATGTTGTACCCGTCGCGGGCCATCTGCTTCTGCGTTTCGCGTCGCAGCCCGTAGAGCATCTGAAACTCATAGTCGTCCGGCGAGATGTCGTGCCGGTCGGCGTACGTCTTCGTCGCGTGGATGAGCTGGTCGTCGTGGGTGGCGATGCCGGAATAGTCGGTGTGCTCCAGCAGCCGTTCGGTATAGTCGATGTACCGCTCGCGAATCTGGTCCATGTCCTGGTAGGCGATGGCCTCGGACTCGGCGTAGGCCCCCTTGCAGAGCCGCACGCTCACGCCCAGCTCGCACATCCGGTCGATGTCGCGGTCGGTGCGCTTCAGCATCGCCTGCAGCACCGGCCCCACGTACCCCTGAAAGTCGGGGTACACGTCCTCGAACAGGTCGAGCGTGGACTGCGTGAGGTCGCTCCCTTCCATGTCCAGCCGCACGAACATGTCGTGCCGGGCGGCCGCCTCCAGCACGTCCCGCAGGTGGTCGCGGCACTCGTCCTCGTCGATGAGCTGCCCCATCATCGACAGCTTGATGGAGATGCGATTGCGCTGATGCTCGGTGCGCCCCGCGAGCGTTTTGATCAGGTCGATGTACGTATCGCGGGCCGCGGCGGCCACCTCCCGGTCGTGGACGTGCTCGCCGAGCTTGTCGAGGGCCACGTGGAGGCCCGCGGCGTTGAGGTCGTCGACGATGGGAAGGGTGTCGTCGAGGTGCTCGCCGGCGACAAACCGGCTGGCGAGAAAGAACGGCAGGGTCATGTGGACGGGAGACGCTAACGCGGAGAAACCGTGCTGCTCACACCAACATGCCACACCCTAAAAAGTTGAGCCCCACCGGCGCCCACGAAGCAACGAACCACTGCCGCCGTCGCAATCCCGAGATCACGCCCCCTTCTTCCCGGGAGGGCGCTCTGCGTTCAGGGGGGCAGGGAACTTGGGGCGCGGTTTTAAGACGGAGACGGGGCCGCCGCGCGGCTGTGCTCGTCGGCGGCCTCCGTCCGGGCGTCCACCTCTCCTGCCTCGTTGCTCTCCACCGCCGGCCGGTCCCGTCCGCCGGTCAGGCGTACATGGAACTGAAGCCCCTCGGCCCGCAGGTACATCAGCCCCGCGTACAGGAAGAGGACAACCCCAACCATCTCGAGGCCCTCCTCCACCGTCGTAATGAGCGAATACGAGAACGTCTCTATCCCATACTGGGAGGCGTAGAGCCCCCCGATCATCTCAACGCCCAGCGCGCCCCCGATGTATACGCCCCCGGCCGCGGCAAACCACCCCTTCCACCGCCAGGGAAGGTGCCAGAAGAACCGCGCGTACACGACGGCCAGCACAAGCAGAATGGCCGCGGCCGGCACCACCCAGGCGTAGTACAAAAGCCCATCGGCGCCCAGGGCGGCGCGGAGCGGCGAAATGGCCCGCTCGTGGAGCTCTGCCACTTCGTCGACCGAAATGTAGGCCAGCCCCACGGCCAGTCCCGCCCAATATCGCCCAAACGGACGGCCCAGGCGCCGTCGCGTCCACGCAACGAATCCCGCCAGCAGGGCCGCCGCCATGAGAAGCACCCCCGAAAAGTACGTAGGAATGTTGTTCTCCAGGTCCACGTTGAACTCCTCCACGAACCCGAGCAGCCGCCCGTGGTCTAACACAAACCGGGAAAACTGACCGGCCACACTGAGCACAAGCAGCACGGCCACGGCCCCCAGCAGCACGCGGAGGACCCGGGCCGGACGGACCGAAACGGGAAGAGGCGACGACATAGAATAGAAGCGTAAAAAAAACAAGGACGGGGCGGGCTCCGAGTCCGAAAACAGAGGCGCAGCGTCTCGGGGGCCTACTATAATACCAATGCGTCCGCCCGTCCGGGTATGCTTCTGGCGCACGCCTTCTCCGTCTTCGGACCCGTTCGGCATGTCCTCCGCCTGCCCAACGGTACGCCCCGGCAGCACCCGACTTTTTTACCCCTCCCGTCCCTCATGCCGCTATCCGTTCCCCATTCGTCGCCCTGGGTTGCAGGGGCCGATGCGTACCCCGAGGGCTGGGTGGTTGTACTCTGGCATACGGCCACGGAAGAGGTCCGGCGCCGGACCGTGCCGGACGTGTCTGCGCTGCTCGCGCTCGACGAGTCGCCCTCGGTGCTCGGCCTCGACATGATCGTGGGCCTGCCCGACCGGGCCGCGCCGGGCGGGCGGCAATGCGACCGCGCAGCGCGCCAGCTGCTGGGCCGCAAACGGGGCACCAGCGTCTTTTCGCCCCCGGCCCATCCGGTCCTCGGGGCCGATAGCTACGACGAGGCGCAGCGCCGGAACCGGGCCAGCGGCCCGGACGCCCCTGGGCTTTCAAAGCAGACCTACTACCTGTTGCCCCGACTGCGAGCCGTGGCGCGCCACCTCACCCCCGATCGGCAGGCGTGGATTCGGGAGGTCCATCCTGAGCTGTCGTTCTACGCCATGAACGACGACACCCCCCTGGCGGAGAGCAAGCACGCCCCCGCCGGCCAACAGGGGCGTCTCGACCTGCTATCCCGGCACGGGTTTTCGGACCTCGCGGAGGAGGACAATGCGCACGCGGACGGCACGGCGAGCCTCGACGACGTGCTGGACGCCCACGCGGCGTGCTGGTCCGCCCGTCGCCTCCACCAAGGCACAGCCGAGCGCTGTCCCCCCGTCGACGCCGATGCCCCCCGGAACGCACGCGGCCTGCGCATGGAGATCTGGCGGTGATCCCCCAATGCGTTTCCGACTCGTAACGGACCGCGCCGCCCCGAAACGACGCTTTTGACCGGACCGTTGCTGTTCTGTTCGTTTTTGAGCACAATCTCTGCCCCCATGTCCTCTCTTGCCGACCTGCGACAGGAGTACGCCCGCGCCGAGCTGACCCACGCCCACGTGGCCGACGATCCCCTCGACCAGTTCCGCACGTGGTTCGACGAGGCGCTCGACGCGGACGTCGAGGAGCCCAACGCCATGACGCTCGCCACGGCGGGGGCCGACGGCACGCCGTCCGCCCGCATCGTGCTGCTCAAGGGCCTCGACGCACGGGGCTTTCAGTTCTACTCGAACTACGAGAGCCAAAAGGGCACGGAGCTCAGCCAGAATCCGCACGCGGCGCTCGTCTTCTGGTGGGCCCCCCTGGAGCGACAGGTGCGCATAGAGGGGCGCGTGGACCGCCTGCCCGACGACGAATCGACCGAGTACTTCCACAGCCGGCCGCGGGGGAGCCAGCTGGGGGCGTGGGCCTCGCCGCAGAGTCAGGTCGTCGACGACCGGGCGGAGCTGGAGGAGAATCTGGCGTCGGTGCAGGCCGAATACGAGGACGACGACCCGATCCCGCGTCCGCCGCATTGGGGCGGCTACGTGGTGCGCCCCACGCAGATTGAGTTCTGGCAGGGCCGCCCCAACCGCCTCCACGACCGCCTCCGCTACCGCCGCGCCAACGAGCAGGACGACTGGACCCTCGAGCGCCTCGCGCCGTGATCGAACAGGAGCCAGGGCGTTCGGGGCTCCGCACGCGGCTCCGGCCGAAAAAAGGCGACCCGAGTGCCCCTCCGCGTGCCGTTATAATAATTCAGGGGCCGCCGTCGTTTGTGTTAATGTGGGATGGAGGTCATGGTCGGGGCACCCCCCGACCGCCTCTCCCTTTGGTAAAGCGATGAGTGGTGGCACCGCCACGCCCGATGCCCTCGGGGGTGGCGGTGTTTTTTTGTCCCCTCGCTCACGGCAGGCGCGACAAGAACCACAGGAGAATGAGCAGCACCGCAACGGCCCCGAGCGTGCCTGCCAGGCCTTCCATCGAGAAGGTCAGGGACACATCCTCGGAGGCCTCTTCCCCGGACTCCGGGCGCGTCGCCTCCGTCGTCTCGGGCAAAAGATCCGCCGACGCCAACTCCTCGTGGGCCTGCTCCGCCCCCTCCTCCATCGTTATCACCTTCACGCCGTGCGGCCGCTGCAGTTGGGGGTGCATGCCCCCTGCGTCGTCGGCCGACACGAACGACTGAATGTCAGCGGCAATCAGGTAGTCCCGGGCAATCTCCGCATTGCGACGGGACGCATAAGTAGCAACCACCACGGTCTGTTCCGTGTCGTACGCGTTGCTCATGAGTCGTCGGTCATCGGAAACAGGAAACGGCGAACGCAGCCCCCCGGCCCTCACTCTCGCCACCGTCGATCGGTCAACTCGCGGAGGTCCGTCTCCGAGATCACGTTCCAGTACGGGCTGCTGAGGTTGCCGCTCGCGGTGCGGTTGAAGGTGGCCCGCAGGAAGAGAGACTTCTCCGCCTCGGGGTCGGCCCCCTCGAACGAAAAGCCGCCCCAGTGGAGCACCCAGTACGCCTGCGTGGGGTCGACCCCGATCCGACGCCCGACGAGGTCCGCCAGGTACTGAAAGTCGTTGAGGGTCGACGGCCCCTGGTTTTCGGCGAGTTCTTGGACCACCAGGGTGTGCGTCTCCTCGTCGTCGGGCGGGCCGGGATACACCTGCACCTGCGCGGTGCCGGTACGGCTGTAGCTACGCCACGTGACGGTCGTGTCGAGCCGCGGCTGGGCCCGCACGGACAAAGCCAGCGCGAGCCCAAAGAGGAGCAGCGCGCACGAGCGAACGAGCCGGAGCATGGCACGGGAAGGGGTCCAGGCGGCAGGGGTCCCATAGACACACCACCCCCCGACATTCTAACGCCCCTCCCTACACGTCCAGCTCCACCTCGTCGGAGGGGGCCGGGGCCGGATCACTTTTGCGCTGGAGCGCCCGCAGTTCAGCGTAGCGCCCGCCGCGGGTCAGCAGCTCCTGGTGCGTCCCCTGCTCCACGAGCTGCCCGTCCTCCAGCACAAAGATCGTATCCGCGTCCTCGATGGTGCTGAGGCGGTGGGCGATGACGACCGAGATGAGCTGACTCCCACGGGCAAACAGCCCGTCGAGGGCGTCCTGGATCACCGCCTCCGACTCGCTGTCGAGGTCCGAGGTCGCCTCGTCGAGCAGGAGCACCGTCGCGTCCTTCAGGATGGCCCGGGCGATGGCCACCCGCTGCTGCTGGCCGCCCGAGAGGCGCACGCCCCGCTCCCCGATCTGCGTGGCGTAGCCGTCGGGCAGGCGCTCGATGAAGCCGTGGGCGTTGGCCATGCGGCCGGCGCGGCGGACGGCATCGGCCGAGGCGTCGGGGTCGGCGTAGCGGATGTTGTCGGCCACGGTGCCCGAGAACAGGGTGGGCGACTGCGGCACCAGCGCGATGCGTCGGCGGAGCGCCTTCAGGTCAAACGCCCGCAGGTCCCGCCCGTCGATCGTGACGCGGCCGGACTGCGGGTCCCAGAAGCGCCCGATGAGGCTGGCCGCCGTGCTTTTTCCCGCCCCCGAGGACCCGACGAGCGCCGCCGTCTCGCCCGGCTCGATGCGGAGCGACAGGTTCTTCAGGGCCGGCTCGTTTGCCTCCGGGTAGGCAAACCGCACGTCCTCGAGCGCGAGCGGCCCCACCGGCACGTCCTCCTCGTCGCCCCCGGCCTCGGGCGCTGTGTCCATCAGGTCCGAAAGCCGTTCCAGGGCCGCGACGCCCGCCTGCAGCTTGTCGTTGAAGAACATGACCGCCTTCACCGGCCCCTGCAGCTGGCGCTGGTACATGATGAAGGCCGTGAGCTCGCCGAGCGTGAGGGTGCCCGTCGTCACCATCCAGCCGCCCACCAGCAGGAGCGCCCCGATGCCGTAGTTGGCCGTCACGTTGATGAGGCCTTCCATCTTGCCCACGTCCTTCCGGCGGTCGAGGTTGAGGTCGACGTACGTCTGGTTCTCCGTGCCAAAGCGCTCGCGCTCCTGGTCCTCGCCCACAAAGGCCTTCACGACGCGGATGTTGGAGATGGCCTCTGTGGAGGTGGCGGTCAGGCGGGCCACCGTTTCGCGGATCTCGCGGGAGGCGGTGCGCAGCGGTTCCTGGTAGTAGTACGTGATGGCGGCCAGCAGCGGCAGCACCACCAGGTTCACCAGGGCCAGCTGCCAGTGCATCCACACCAGGATGGAGGCCACGACCAGGATGGCGACGAGCTGGCCCGTGAGGCGCGAGGCGGCCGCCTGAATCATGCCCTCCAGCGCGTTGGGGTCGCTCACGACGCGTGAGCTGAGCGACCCGGACTGCTCGTCGGCGAACCGCGAGACCGGCAGTTCCAGGAGGTGGTCGTACGCCTCCATGCGCACGTCGCTCACTACCTGCTGGGTGAGGGCAAAGCTCCAGTACATGCCGCCGTACTCGACGACGGCCCGGAACAGGTAAAACCCGGCAAACGCGAGCCCGAACCACAGGAACAGCGTGCCCTCCGCCGCCGGAATCACCACGTCGAACGCGTAGCGCACAAACTGCGGGCCCGCCGCCTCCAGCGCCGCCGAGAAGCTGATGAGGAGCGTCACGCCAATCGCCCGCCCCCTGTACGGCGCCAGCACGCCCCCCAGTCGCTTTAGAATGGTGAGGGTGGACCTGCGCGTGTCGGGATCGGCGGGCATACAGGGGCGGAGACAATCGGGAGGGGCGCACCGGGCACTTCGGTACACATCAGAACATAGGTGCACTCCGAGGCCGCCGGACTGTTCGGGAAAATCTGGTTGGGAAGTGCCCCGGCGGCCCGCGGTTGGACAGGCGCAGCCTCCTTTCTATCTTGAATCGTCCTTTTCTTTCTCACCGTTGCCCCCTCCCATGTCCGTCACGCTCGACGACATCCGCGCCGCCCGCCGTCGCCACGACAACCCGGAGGTCGTGCAGACCACTCCCGTCGATTACAGTCGCTCGCTCTCGATGCGGGCCGACGCCACCGTGCTGCTCAAGATGGAGCACCTGCAGCGCACCGGGTCGTTCAAGGTGCGGGGCGCGTACAACAAGCTGTCGCAGGTGACGCCCGGGACGGTGGAGCGCGTGGTGGCCGCCAGCGCGGGCAATCACGCACAGGGCGTGGCCCTCGCCGCCACGACGGTCGGTCTGCCCTCCATCATCGTCATGCCCCGGAATGCCCCCCAGGCCAAGGTGGACGCGACCCGCGGCTACGGGGCGGACGTGGAGTTGACGGGCGAGGACTTCCGGGAGGCGATGGACCGGGCCCACGAGTTGGCCGCGGACGAGGAGACGCTGTTCGTGCACGCGTACGACGACCCGGCGATCGTGGCCGGGCAGGGCACCCTGGGCCTGGAGGTGGCCGAGCAGGTCCCCGAGGCCGACACTGTGATCGTGCCGATCGGGGGCGGCGGCCTCATTGGGGGCGTGAGCACCGCCCTGGCCGGCGTGGCGCCCGACGTGCGGGTGGTGGGCGTGCAGGCCGCGGGCGCCGCCACCGTCCCCCAGAGCCTCGACAAGGGCCTGCCCGTCTCCATCGACGACGCCAACACCATCGCCGACGGCATCGCCACGGGCGGCATCTCGGAGCTCACGCTGGGCCTCATCCAGGAGCACGTAGACGAGATCGTCACCGTCACCGACGGCGAAATCGCGGGGGCCATCCTGCTCCTTCTGGAACGGGCGAAGCAGATGGTCGAGGGCGCCGGGGCGGCCGCCGTCGCCGCCCTCCTGTCCGACGACCTGGACGTGGCGGGCGAGACGGTAGTGCCGCTCTTGTGCGGCGGCAACATCGACCCGGGACGGGTGCAGGAGGTGCTCGACCACGCCATGACCGACCGCGCCCAGCTGCTCCGCCTGCAGGTGCGCATCGAGGACCGCCCCGGCAAAATGGCCGACATCTCCCGCCGCATCGGGGCGCAGGGGGCCAACATCCGCGAGGTGCGCCACGAGCGCGCCATGGGCACCCTCAACGTCGGCGAGGCCTTCCTCGTCTTTCAGGTGGTCACCAGCGGGCGCGGGCAGGCCGAGAACGCCATCGCCGCCATCGAGGCGGGCGGATACGAGGTCGAGCGGATCAACTGACGCCCCCTCGGTTCTTCTGGACGGTCCGTCGCGGCGGCCCCCGATGCTAGGCCGGGGCGGTGGCCTCCCGCGAGATGTCCTCCAGCGTACGCCCTTTCGTCTCCCGCACGAACAGGTGCACGAACCCGTAGGCCACGAGGCCGAAGGCGGCGTAGATGCCGTACGACAGCCCCAGCCCAATCGACCCCAACAGCACCGGGAAAGTGATCGTGACCAGGAAGTTCGTCAGCCACTGCACGAGCCCGCACACCGAGAGGGCCGCCCCCCGGAACTGATTCGGAAACATCTCTCCGAGCATGACCCACATGATGGGGCCCCACGAGAACGCGAAGAACGCGATGTAGGCGTTGGCCGCCCCCAGGGCCACCAGCCCCATGCTGCCCTCCATCTGCAGGCTCCCGGACTCCGCGACCGCCGAGGTGCCAAACACGTACGCCATCACGCCCAGCATGAGGGCCTGCCCCAGCGAGCCGACGAGCAGCAGCGGCTTGCGCCCCACGCGGTCAATCAGGGCAATCGCCACAAACGTAAAGACCACGTTCACCGACCCATTAATGACGTTCGTCAGCAGGGCGCTTGCCTCGGAGAAGCCGGCGGCCTGCCAGAGCGTGCCGCCGTAGTAGAACACGACGTTGATGCCGGTGAGCTGCTGAAGGGCCGCCAGGCCGACGCCCACCCACACGAGCGGATGGATGCGCCCGCTTGGGAGCAGGCCCCCGGCGTGTTCCTGGATGAGGTCCTTCAGCGAGGGGCGCTCTTCCTCCTTGAGTGTCGAGCGGATGTCGGCAATCTTCTCCTCGGCGTCCCCGGCGGTCGAGAGGCTACGGATCACCTCTCCCGCCTCCGCCTCCCGGCCCGCCGCCACCAGATAGCGGGGCGATTCGGGGATAAAGAGAAGCGTCCCCAGGAAGACCGCCGCCGGGATCAGCTCCATCCAGAACATCCACTGCCAGGCGTCGAAGCCAAACCAGAACGCGGCCGAGGCCGTGCCGGCGGCCCCCGCAATCAGGTAGTTGTTCAGAAAGGCCACGAACAGCCCAATCACAATCATGAGCTGCTGCAGCGTGGCGAGACTCCCGCGAATGCTCGGAGGGGCAATCTCGCTAATGTACGCCGGCGCCAGGATGCTGGCGGCCCCCACCGCGAGCCCTCCCAGCAGCCGAAAGACCACAAACTCCGGGGAGCTGCCCGCAATGCCGGAGCCCCATGCGCTGATCATGAACGCGATCGCCGTCAGAATCATCGTGGGACGACGGCCGAGCCGGTCGGCCAGGTTGCCGGCAAAGAACGCCCCCACTGCGCTGCCCAGTAGCATCGAGGCCACGTTGAACCCGGTGCCCACGGCGTCGGACCCGAACTCCCCCTCCAGGGCCTCGACCGTGCCGTTAATGATGCCGCTATCGAAGCCAAAGAGGAAGCCTCCGAGCGCCGCCACAAGCGAGAGGAAGATAATCTTCCCGACGTTGTCGTGCTCGAGCGCCGAGAGGGCCGTAGACTCGCGGTCGTTCGCCATAGAAGATCGGTTTCCAAAAAAAGAGTGCCGTGAGTGAGTAGCGGGAGCGGGCACGCACGAGGCGATCGCCGCCCCTGTGCCTTCCCGCCCTGCAATCGTCTCCCCTCATTTCTCTTCTGCTACTCAGAGGATAATACAGAGACACGGCCTTGTCCATTCTCCATTCCAACGCGCTCCCCCGTCAGGCGAATAGATTCGTCGAGCCCCTCGACCCGAAGCCGGAAGTCTCCCGGCTCCACCACCGGCCGCCCCTCGCGCCCAACGAAGCTAAAATCGTCTCTCGACAGCGTGAACGACAGGCGGGTACTCTCTCCCGGGGCCAGATCGACCTTGGCAAATCGCACGAGTTCTTTGACGGACGGGGTTACGCTGGCCACGAGGTCGCTGAGGTAGAGCTGCACCACGTCCTGGCCCCGCCGCTCCCCCTCGTTCGTCACGGTAACGTGAACGTCCACCGTGCCCCCCTCCTGGAGCGCGCCCGTCGTCATTGAGTCGCGGCTTACGGCGAGGTCGCTGTAGTGGAAGCGGGTGTAGGAGAGCCCGTGGCCGAAGGGAAACAAAGGGGTAAAGCCGCTCATGCCACCCTGCCGGTCCTGGTTTTCGCTGTACTTGCGGTCGTACGTGGTCATGTTGCCGGACGACCGGGGATAGGTGTAGGGCAGATGCCCACTGGGGTTGACGTCCCCGTACAGCACCTCCATGAGCGCCTGGCCGCCCTCGGGCCCGGGGTTGTAGGCCGTAAGGATGGCCTCCGGCCGGTCGGCCGTGTCGTTCAGGAGGCGCGGACGGCCCTGAATGAGCACCAGGGCCACCGGGGTGCCCGTCTCGGCCACGCGGCGGAGGAGGGTGCGCTGAGGATCGGGGAGCGCCAGGTCCTCAAGGTTGCCGGGCGTTTCCGCGTAGGCGCCCTCGCCCAGCGCCACCACCGCCACGTCGGCCTCCCGGGCGGCCTCGACGGCCTCGTTCATCCGTTCGGGCGCCGTGAGCGTAGCCCCCGGCACGTAGGTCATGCCCTCCGGCCGCACGCGCTCGCGGACGGCCTCCATGAGCGTCGGCCGCCCGTCCGGAAACATGTTCTGGGCCGCTCCGCCGCCCTGCCACGTGTACGACCAGCCGTTGTGGAGCGACTGCATGGAGTGGGCCGTGGGGCCCGTGACGAGCACATCCTGGCCGTCGGAGAGGGGAAGCAGGGCCTCGTCGCTCTCGTCGGTCTCACGGTTGCGCAGCAGCGTCACCGACTCGCGGGCCGCCTGCAGCGACACGCGTCGATCACGCGGGCTTCCGACGTGTTCGGACTGCTCCAGCCCCCGCAGTGGGTCCTGGAAGAGGCCGACTTCAAACTTGAGCCGCAGGATGCGCCGCACCGATTCGTTGATGCGCGACTCGGGCACCTCGCCGTCGCGCACCAACGAGAGCAGGTGATCGTAAAAGGAGAGGTCGGTGGGCACCATGCTCATGTCCATCCCCGCCATCACGGCCATCTTGGTGGCCTCCCGCTCGTTCGCGGCAACGTGGTGGACGTTCACCAGCTTCTTGACGTCGAGCCAGTCGCTGACCGCCACGCCCTCAAACCCGAGCTCGTCGCGCAGCACGTCCTGCAGCAGGTACGAGCTGGCGTGGGTGGGCACGCCGTTGACCTCCCCGGAGTTGATCATGATTGACTTGGCGCCGGCCTCGACGGCGTCCTCGAACGGCGGCAGATGGTGCTCGCGCATCTCGATGTCCGAGATCCGCGCCGGGGTGCGGTCTCGCCCGCTCTCCGGGTCGGAGTAGCCCACGTAGTGCTTCAGGGTGGCCGCCACGCGGGTCGACGCGCTCACGTCGGGGCCCTGGTACCCCCGCAGCAGCCCCAGGCCCATCACGGTGGTCAGGTGCGTGTCTTCGCTGAACGTTTCGTAGAGGCGGGGCCAGCGCGGCTCGCGCCCCATGTCGAGGACGGGGGCAAAATTCCACGGGATGCCGGAGGCACGCACGTCGCGGGCGGTGATGGCCGCCGTTTCCTGGGCGAGGGCCGGGTTCCAGGTTGCCGCAAGCCCCTGGTTCTGCGGAAAGAGAACCGCCTCGCGGGTGTAGTTGGCCCCGTGCACCGCGTCGATGCCGTAGAGCACCGGGATGCCGAGCCGGGTCTCCTCGGTCGCCGTCCGCTGAATCTGGCGCATCACCTCGGCCCAGTGCCCCACCGAAAAGGCCTGCCCGGCCACATTGAGAATCGACCCGACGTGGTGGTCGACCACCACGTCGCGCAGCTTCTCCGGGTCGAGCTCGTGGTCGCGGATGGCGGTCGGATTGTCCTCGTGCGCCTCCTTCGAGACGGTGCTGAGGGTGAGCTGGGTCATCTGACCCACCTTTTCCTCCAGCGTCATCTCCTCGAGGAGCGAGTCGACCTTCGCGTCCACGTTGTCGACACGGGTGGCGGCGGAGTCGCGGAGCATCCGCTGCGCAAACGCCTCGCTGCTCCGGACCGACGCCTCCACCGGCGGCTCCGCACTATTCAGCAGCGATACGTCGCGCCCGAGCGGCATGCGACGGCCGTCGGGGTCGGCCTGCTGGCCGGTCTGCCCCACGGCTTCGGTGTCCATTGTCGAGTCAGTGGAGCTATCATCAGCCATTGGGGCACCGGGGTCGGTCGTGGAACGGGTATCGGCACACCCTGCCAGTAGCATCGACGCCACGAGCAGGAGAAACATCCAGTCGGCGGACACAGAGGAAGGCATTGGGAGAATCCTGAACCTGGTGGGAGAGACGAAAAAGGCCCCTACTCGGGCTTGTACACTCGCACATAGTCAATCACCATGCGCTCGGGAAAGGCCGAGTCGTCGATGCCTTCGGCTCCGCCCCAGGACCCGCCGACGGCGATGTTCATCAGCAGGTGGAAGTTCTGGTCGAAGGGCCACTCCTGCCACCCGTACTGCTCCCGATTCTGGAAGGTGAAGTACTGCTCGCCGTCGACGAAGACGCGGATTTCGTTCGGGGTCCACTCCATCGCGTAGTCGTGGAACGCAGACGTCGCCGTCGGAACGGCGATTGTGCCCCCCTTGTCCGTGCCGTCGATGTGGTTGAAGGCCTCGGTGTGGATGGTGCCGTGGATGACGCCCTCGTCGTAGCCGACGTGCTCCATGATGTCGATTTCGCCGTTGTCCGGCCAGTACTGGTCGCCGTAGGTGTCCTCGTCGGCCAGCATCCAGAGGGCGGGCCACGTGCCGCGCCCCGCCGGCAGCTTCGCCCGAATCTCGAAGCGGCCATACTTCCAGGAGGCCTCGCTGTTGAGGCGAGCGGAGGTGTATGCGCTGCCCTGGTACGACTCCTTCCGCGCCTCGATGATGAGGTGGCCGTCTTCGACGCGGGCGTTGGCCGTGTCGTTTTGGGTGTAGTACTGCTTCTCCTGGTTCCCCCAGCCGTCGCCCCCGGTCTCGTAGGTCCACTTGTCGGCATTGGGAAGGCCCTGCCCCTCAAACTCGTCGCCCCACACCTGCTCCCAGCTCACGGTGGCGCTGGTGGGAGTAACGCGCACGCTCTTCGAGGCCGTGTCGGTGGCGCCGTCCTCGTCCGTTACCGTGAGGGTGACCTCGTAGCGGGTGTCCTCTCCGTACTCGTTCTCCACGCTCTCCGGAAAGGTGTGGCGCACCTCGGCACCCGTTTTCGTTTCCTCGCCGAGGGTCCACTCGTAGGACACGAGGTCGCCCTCCGCGTCGCTGGAGGCCGAGGCGTCGAACTGCACCTCGGTGCCCGCCGTGGGCGCGTTGGGGGCCACGCTGAACGCAGCGGTGGGGGGCGTATTGACCTCCGGTTCGCCGCTCCCCCCTCCCGAGTCGCACCCGGTGGTGGCAACGAGCAACGGCAGAGCAACGACGAAGGGCCTCAAGTACAAGAGCACCGAGCACATGGCTGCGAGAGGAGTTGTGTGCAAAAGGCGGGCAACGCCCCGCGGTGGGCTATTCGTCAGACGCGGGGATGGCGGGGCGGCGGCGGATCTCGTCGATGTAGATCGTGCCCGTGAAGGTGTCCGGGTTGTTGTCGTTGATCAGGATCGCAATCTCGCCGATCTGCGTCGGGTCCACGGGCACGCCGTCGAACTGGACGAAGTTGTCTCGGAAGTCGAAGTAGTACGTGGCGTATTCGCCGTCGGCCGGGACCTCCGCCACAAGCTCCGGGACGGTCGGGTTGGCGTCCGCGTTGTCGCCGGCCCCGTTGAGGGCCGTCCGAAGGACCGCCGGGCCGTTGCTCGACCCCGTGACCCGAATGCGCATCTCCACGACGGGGGTGTCCTCGAAGCTCACAGGCGCCCCAAACGGCTTCGCCAAGCCCGGGAATACGCCCTCGCCCCCCACGCCGGCCCCGTCAATCCGAAGCTGCCCGTCTTCCTGGCTGATGCCCGGCCCATTGAAGGCAAAAAAGCCCTCCACCCCCGTCTCAAAGTCGGCAATCGTTTGAGGCCCAATCACAACCCCGGAGAACTGCACCGTCCCGACCGTCTTCCCCGCCCGGAAGCGCACCGGGGCGGTGTACGTGCCGGACTGCGACGGGCCGTTGAAGGTCACTCGGAACGTGCTCGCCCCATCGCTCGGGGACCCGGTCGCCTCCAGGGCATCGACCTCGTACATGGGCGGGACGCTCGCCGTGTCCGGCACAGGGCGCTCGCTGAGCCCCTGATACTCCAGCCGGAGCGTATCGGCCCCGGACGAGTCGGGCTGCACGCGAAAGTCCAGTTGCGAGGTGGTTGGGGCGATCACCCCATCGGCGGTGTCGGCGGACGGTCCGGAGTCGCATCCCGCCAGCACGAGGCCGGCAGCGACCACGATCAGAACGAGACACAACGCCGGGCGAAAGGAGCGAACAAAGTGGGTCATGGTACGACCGGGGCCCGCGGGATCGGGCCGGTTGGTTTCAAGTGTGCTGTGCATGGTGTGGATTGGGGCAGACCCGCCCTTTGCCGGAGAACGGCGGGGCGGGCCGACAATCCGCTAGTATCCGGGGTTCTGTTCGAGCGCCGTGCCCTGATCGAGCTGCTCCTGTGGAATCGGGAATCGCTCGTTGACGCCTTCCTCAAAGCCCGCATCGGCCATCCGGTCGGTGCGCCCCTGCCGCACGAGGTTGAAGAAGCGCTGGTACTCCATCGCAAACTCCACCCGCTGCTCGTGCCAGATAATTTCGCGGAGCTCGCTCTGGTTGGTCGTCGTGATGTCGGGGAGCACGCCGTCCGGGTCGTTCGACGGGTCGTCGTCATCGTCGCGGGCTCGGGCGCGCACCTTGTTCAGCGAGGTCAGGGCCGCCTGCTGATTGCCGGCTTCGTTGGCGGCCTCGGCGTGCCAGAGCAGCACGTGGGCGTAGCGGATGACGCGCCGGTTGGTCGGCCCTTTGCGGGGGCCGGACGGCTGGCGCGCCGCGGGCAGCCACACCTTCTCGTTGAGGTACCCGTCGGGGCCGTTGGCGGAGCAGGCCCCGGTCACGTCCACCGTTTCGGTGTTGCCCTGCGGCCCGGTGATGGTCTCGCCGCTCTCAATGATGGTCGCGTCGCGGCGGGGGTCGTTAGCCTCAAAGGCGTCGTAGAGGTTCTGCGTGGGACAATTGAACCCGTAGCCCCAAGTGGCCCGGCTGTTCTGGTAGACGGTGGCCGCCGTGCCCTCCAGGGCGTTCGTCAGGTCCATGTGGTTGATCTCGAAGATCGAGCCGGGGCCAAACTCGCCGCGCTGATCGAAGATGCGGCTGTAGTCCGGATCCAGGCTGTAGCGTCCCGAGTTGATGATCTCTTCCGCCAGGGCCTGCGCCTCGGTCCATTCTTCCTGGAAAATGTGGGCCTTGACGCGCAGGGCCTTCGCGGCCCCCTGCGTGGCGCGTCCCAGGTCCGGAGCCGTTGGCGACAGGGCCGACGCGGCCTCTTGCAAGTCCGTCTCGATCTGGGCCCACACGTCCGCCTCCGGCGTGCGCGGCACATCGGCCTCCGAGGCGGGCAGCGGCTCGGTGATGAGCGGGACGCCCGGCCCGTCGTTGGCCCGGTCGTCGCCCAGGCCGTACATCTTCAGCGCGTAGAAGTGGAAGTATGCGCGCAGGAATTTCGCTTCCGCCACCATCTGCGCCCGCTGGTCGGCGCTCATGCTCTCGATGTCCGGCACGTTGGCGATGACCAGATTGGCCCGGTAGATGCCCGTGTAGAGGGTGCTCCACGTCGAAGCGATGTACGGGTCGGTGGGCCGGGGGTTGAACTGCTGCACGCGCTGGACCGAGATCTGGTCGCTCCCGCTCTCTCCGCCCTTCGTGGCGTTGTCCGAGGCGATGGACCCGAAGATCATCGGGTAGGGAGGGAAGAAATCAAACGACCGCGCCTGGGCGTAGTCGTAGACCGAATTGAGGGCGCGCTGAGCATCCTCCCCGTTCCGGAAATAGTTCTCGGAGGTCAACTCCCCCTGCGGTGATTTCTCCAGGAAGCTGTCGCACCCCGAAAGGAGAGTGATAAGAACGACGGCCGCAAGAAGGCCGGTGAGAAAGCGTCGGGACATAACCGATCAGTCGTTCGGTGTGGAGAGTGCGTGCTGAGAGTCGCGCCCCGCAACCGCGCCCGCCGGGCCGCGGCGGGCCGGGGGCTGTGGGCGCCGGTGTCCATTAGAAGCTGAGGTTAACACCAACCGTGTAGACCCGAGGCTGCGGGTACGTCGCCCGGTCGATGCCACGGTCGAGCGTGCCGTTATTCACCCCAATCTCGGGGGTGTAGCCGTCATACCCCGTGATGGTGACGAGATTCTTGGCGCTGACGTAGAAGCGGGCTCGGCTCAGTCCGGCCCCGAGCGTGTTTAGCATATCGGACGGCACCGTGTAGCCCAGTCGGACGTTCTTGAGGCGCAGGTACGAGCCGTCCTCCACGTAGTAGTCGGAGATCCGGCTGTTCTGGTTCGGGTCGGAGGACGTGAGGCGGGGCACTCGATCGCTCGTCCCCGGCCCCGTCCAGCGGTTCTTCGCCTCCTCGCTCATGTTGAAGGCCGGGTTGAAGACCGTGTAGAACTTGTAGGCCGCAAAGAGGTCGCCGCCCTGCACACCCTGGAAGAAGGTGCTCAGGGTGAAGCCCTTGTACTGAACGTCCAGGTTGAACCCGTAGGTGAAGTCCGGGGTCGGGTTGCCGATGTAGGTCTGGTCCGCATCGGTGATTCGCCCGTCCCCGTTCAGGTCCTTGTAGCGGATGTCGCCCGGCGCCGTGCCGGCGCTCTGGTACGGCCCCTCGTCGCTCAGCGCGTTCGCATTGGCGACCTCCTCCGGCGTCTGGAAGAGACCGTCGGTGACGTATCCGTAGAAGGCCCCAACAGGGTGCCCCGGCTCGGTGCGCGTGATGGAGCCGTTTCGGTAGAAGCCGCTGTTGATCACGAAGTCGGTCGACTGGGCAAGGCTTAGCACCTCGTTGCTCAGGCTCGTCAGGTTGCCGCCAACCCGGATCGTCAGGTCCTCCGCCGGGCTCGTCGAATAGTCGGCCGAGAATTCCCATCCCCGGTTTCGGATCTCGCCAGCGTTTTCCGGGCTCGCCTCTACCAGCCCGCTCGTGGGAATGGGCGGCAGGTACACCAGCAGGTCGGACGTGACCTTGTTGAAGAACTCGGCGCTCACGTCCAGCTGCTCACGAAAGAGCGTGGCGTCGACCCCGACGTCCGTCTGCGTGGTCTGCTCCCACTTCACGTTGGGGTTGGGCGACTGGAGCGGGGCGGAGCCGGGCGCCAGCTGCCCGTTCAGCACGTAGTCCTGGTTGCCGGCGACGGTGGAGGCAAAGGGGTAGTCCCCAATCCGCTGATTTCCGTTTTGCCCCCACCCGGCGCGCAGCTTCAGGTTGGTGACCAGGTCCGTGTCGGGGAAGAAGGACTCCTCGGAGATCCGCCAGGCCGCCGAGAGCGACGGGAAGAACGCGAATCGATTGTTCTGACCAAACCGCGAGGAGCCGTCGTACCGCGCCACGGCCGTCAGCAGGTAGCGGTCCGAGAAGTTGTAGTTGACGCGGCCGAAGAACGACAGCAGGTTCGACTCCGCGAGGCTCCCGCCAATGTCCACCACCTCGGGCCCCGCCCCCAGGTAGCGAAGCGACGGATCGTTGCCGGGCTGCCCCTGCGTGGTGGCGTTGAAGAAGCGGTAGTCGTTCGTTTCGATCGTGGTGCCGCCCACCGCCTCCACGTCGTGCACCCCAAACGCCTTGTCGAAGGTGATCGTGTTGTCCCAGACGAGCGAGCTCTGGAGGTCCGAGTACTGCGTGGCGCTCGGGGTCGTATTCCGGAAGCTGGGACTAATGTCGTACTCGGGCGTGAAGGCGTACGTGTTGCCGTTGCGCAGGTCGAAGCCGAATTGCGACCGGTACCGGAGCGACTCCAGGAAGGAAAGCTCGGCGAAGACGTTTCCAACGAGGCGGTTCTCGTTGTACTCGTTATTCTGGAAATCCAGGGCCGCCAGCGGATTCTGGGCGTTTGTGCGGGGCTGGGCCGTAAAGTTGCCCGCACTGTCGCGCGCCGGCACCGTCGGGTCCACCTGCAGCGTCTGGATGAGCAGATTGCGCACGTTGTCCGTCTCCGAAATGGTGTTGCGCGTGGATCGCTCAAAGGTCACCTTCTCCCCCACCGTGAGGAGGTCGCTGACCTCAAACTCTGTGTTGACGCGCACATTGAGCCGCTCCAGGTTCGATTTCTGGATAATGCCGCCCTCCTCGAAGTACCCGCCACTGATGCGATACGTGAGGTCCTCGGACCCGCCCGCCACCGACACGTTGTAGTTCTGCGTCACCCCCTGCTCAAACACCAGGTCCTGATAGTCCGTCGTTCCGTCCGGCCCGAGGTAGGTACTGGGCGACGAGAAGGTGGGCGCCTGCCCGGCGTTAATGTCCGCCTCGTTGCGCAGGGCGGCGTACTCCGGCCCACTCAGCATGTCGATCGTGCGGGTGGTCTGCTGGAGGCCCGTGTAGGCGTTGAAGCTCACGCTGCGCTCACCGGCCTCCCCGCTCTTCGTCGTGATGATGACCGCGCCGTTGGCCGCCTGCGCCCCGTAGATGGCCGCCGCGGACGCCCCCTTCAGAATGTCGATCGACTCGATGTCGTTGGGATTCAAGAAGCTGATGCCTCCGGCCCCCGTAGCGGTAGGGTCCGAGACCGGCACCCCGTCCACCACGTAGAGCGGGTTGCTGTTGCCCGTCGTGCCCGTCCCCCGAATGCGAATGCTAAATCCGGACCCCGGGCTTCCCGTATTCTGCGTCACTGTGACTCCGGACACCCGGCCCTGAATGGCCTCCTGCGCGCTCTCAATCGGGGCTTCTTCAATGTCTTCGGTAGACACCGAGGCGATGGAGCCCGTCAGGTCGTCGCGCTCCTGGCTGCCGTACCCGACCACCACCATCTCATCCATCGCGACGCCACTCGACGGGAGCACAAAGTTCAGGTCAACGGTCGCCCCCGCCTCCACCGTCACCTCCTGCGTCTGGATTTGATAGCCGACAAACGATGCGCGCACCTCGTACGTCCCCGGCGCAACGCCCGTGATGCGGTACGTCCCCTCCGAATTCGTACTCGCCCCCTGCTGCGTCCCCACGAGGGCCACGTTCGCCCCCGGCAGGGTCTCCCCCGACGCCTGCGCGCGGACCTCTCCGGCGATCGTGCCGGTCTGGGCAACCGCGGAACCAACGCTCCCGACCAGAAGCAGGACGAATACTAAAAGCGCTTTTTTCCAGAGCATAAAACTGAGCGGTGTCGCTGAGATAGTGTGGCGTAGGCTCCTCGTAGGCCAGCCGCCGGGGCCGGTCCGTCCTATCCAGGTGAAACGGGTTTCATGGAACCGGTTTCAGGGTAATGGGAAGATTACCTCAATGTCAAATGGGCCGCCCCCACGGGGTTGCGCCCCCGTTCTGAGACCGTAACGCACGCGCGCGACCGTCACGGATCGCCTCCTACCATAGCATTCCGACCGTAACGGCCACCGCCCCCAGCAGAAGCACCGTGATCGCGACCGTTGCGGGCTCCATCCTCAGGTCGCGCCTCTTCCACATGGATGCCACGGTCTTCTCCTGCGGCGGCGGGGCCAGGCCCCAGCTGACCCCGCCCATCACGCCCAGGCTTGCCACGAAGAGCAGGCCCGCCACGTACAGGAAATGCAGCCCCGGCTCCACCACGAGCAGGACGCCCGCCAGCCCGCTCCCCGTCAGCAACGTGTAGAAGGCCGCCTGCCGGTTGACGGATTGGGAAAAGAGACCGCCCAGGAAGACCGCCACAATCGGGGGTGTGAGGTACGCCAGGGCGGACTGGAGATACATCCAGAGGGACGAGAACTGCTCAATCCGGGGGGCGACGACGGCCCCGATCACCAGCACGACCGCGGCCACGATGCGCCCCACGACCACGAGCCGCCGCTCCGAGACGTCCGGATACAGCGCCGCGTAGAAGTCCATCGTTAGGAGCGACGACGCGGAGTTCAACACCGAGTCGACCGTCGACATCACGGCCGCCACGAAGGCGACCAGGACGAGCCCCCGGAGCCCCTCCGGAAGGAGCTCAAAGGCGAGCGTCGGAAAGACGAGATCCGGGTCTTTGAGGTTGGGGTAGAGGACCAGGGCGAAGAGCCCGGGCGCCACCATGAGAAACAGGACGGGAATTTTGAGCGCCCCGGCCAGAAGGCCCCCCCACCGTGCCTCCTGCAAGGAGCGCGCCGCCAGCGTCCGCTGCACCATCACCTGGTTGATGCACCAGTAGTAGATGCCCAGCAGCACCAGCCCCGTGCAGAGCCCCGGCCACGGGAGCACCTCGCTGTTGGCCGGGAGGATGAGCGTCCGCATCTCCGGGGGGGTTGCGTTCTGAACGGCGCCCCACCCGCCCACCTGCTGGTACGCGGCCACCGAGACGCACGCCGTTCCGAACAGCAGAAGAATCCCCTGAAGCCCATCGGTGTACACGGCGGCCCGCAACCCACCCGTAACGGCATACCCGCCGGCGATGAGCGCGAGGAGCCATACGCCCACCTCCAACGAAAGCGACGGGGCCACCACCCGCAGCACGATTGCGCCCGCGTAGAGCGTGCCGGCCATATCGATGAGGACATTGCCGGTGAGCGCAAGCGCCGAGAAGTACCGGCGGGTGCGCGTGTCGAATCGGCGTTCCAAAAACTCCGGGGCCGTCGTGATTCCCAGGCGTCGGTAGACAGGGAGGAAAAACAGGATGAGAACCAGTAGCGCGGCCACCGCCGTCCACTCGTAGTTGTAAATCACGAGCCCCATCTGGTAGGCCCCCCCAATCAGGCCCACCAGAGTGCTCCCCGACACGTTGGTCACAAACAGCGAAAGCCCGACCAGTGGCCACGCAATGGAGCGGCCGGCAAGGAAATAGTCGTCGCTCGTGTCGGACCGCCGGGTCGCCCACACCCCGATCGCAACAATGACGCATACGTACGCCCCGACCGCAACCCAATCGAGACCACCGAAAGCGTCCAATTGCATGGGAGAGGAGGGCGTCAGTGTGGCACGATCGGTAGGGGTTGCACAGACGGTGATGGTGTGGAGCCCCCCGCTTCAGCGTAGCGCGGCGGACGGGCTCCGTCCCCGAAGTCCCCGGAGGCTACGTCTCCGCTCGTCGGCGCGTACTCTCCCGAACGATGAGCTCGTGGGACACCTTGAACGTCTCCGGCGCGACGGACTCCCCCGACTGGATGCGCTCAACGAGACGGGTTCCGGCCCGATGGCCCAGCTCGTATACCGGCACGCGCACCGTCGTCAGGGGCGGGTTGGCGTAGCGGGCACTCGTGATGTCATCAAACCCGGCCACCGCAATGTCCGTCGGCACCTCGATGCCCGCCTCCTGAAAGGCCAGCATCGCGCCCATGGCCATGTAGTCGTTGCAGGCAAAAACGGCGTCGGGACGCTGCTCCAACTCGATAATCTCTTTCCCGGCCTCGTACCCGCTCTTCTGCGTGAAGTCTCCCTCCACAACCGGCCCCTCGTCGAGACCGTGGCGGCCCAGGACCTGCCGATACCCGTCCATCCGCCGTTCAACGTCGTAACTGCCGGGGGGACCCGTGATGGCGGCGATGCGCGTGCCCCCCTGCTCGATCAGATGCTCGACCACGTGGGCGGCTCCGTCCCGATTGTCGATGTTGTAGAGGTCGAAGTCGCCGTCCTGAAGGTCACTGTTGATAAAGATGATGGGCAGGTCTACCTCCCCCGTCAGGGCGTTCGGGGCCACCCGGGGCGTCATCATCACCAGGCCGTCCACCCGCCCGGCGAGCGACTCCAGGGCCGACGTGCGCTCGTCCCGGTTGTAGTGCGAGCTCGCAATGAGCAGGAAGTGGTTGGCCTTCTGGGCCGCCTCGTCCAACCCCCGAATCAGCTCCGAAAAGAACTCCCCGTGCGGGGCCGGCAGAATGACGCCAATTGAGTGGGTCCGCCCGCTGCTCAAACTGCGGGCGGTGGCGTTGGGGGAATACCCCATCCGCCGGGCCACCTCCATCACCTTCTTACGGGTCTGGCTGTTCACCAGATGGTCGTGATTGAAGACCCGGGAAACGGTCGTCGCCGATACGTCGGCCTCTTCTGCTACGTCTCGTATTGTGACGCCCATCGCTGTGTCGACTCTATTTCAACGCAGGGTGCACTCTATATTGTCGGTCCGAAAAGACGCTCGTTCGGTCTTGATAAACGCCGACGCGGATGCCTCTCCTACTGTCTGATCGACGAGATGCTTCATCCCGCGCCTCCGACGTCCGGGCTGTTCTCCTCCCCCGCGGTGCGACGGATTGTCGGACCAGGAGCCGCGGGCAGACCCGATGGTGTCAGACCGATGCGGTTCGGCGGCCGTGGATTGCCGATGTGGCAGCCGCCAACCGGGGGCGGGCGGCTGGAGCGGATTTTGCCAGTGCATTGGCGTTCCTTCCCCGGTTGCCTTTCGAACAACCTGTACCGCTGTATGCACCACTGCCTGCAAGACGCTCGGAATCAGGTGGTCGGGTTTGCGCTCGACACCGACGAGCTTGGCCACGAGATCTACCGCGTGCTGGACTGGGCCGACGCCCACTTCCCCTCCTACACGGTCGATCAGACCGACGGACGCGTCTACATCCGCTCCGACGCGATTGAGGACGCCTCGGACCTCCACACCGAGCCCCTGTCGCTGGACGACCGGGCACCCGCCGCCGATCGCCGTCGCGGCGGGGGCGAGGACGGCGGCGAGGCCGAGCCGGTGGGCCTGTAGTCGTTGGCGTGCCCATTGCGGCTTACGTGAGTGCCGCCTCGACCTTCTCGGTCCGCCGTCGCGCTACCGGCACCTCCGTGCCCTCCCGGAGCCGGAGTGTGGCGGTCCCGGCGGGCTCGGGCACAAGCTCGTATACCGCACTCAGATTCACGATGGCCGAACGGTGCGTACGGATAAAGCCCTCGGGCGGGAGCCGCTTTTCCAGCTCGCTCAGAGTAAAGTCGGTCCGGTAGCGCCCGTCGTCGGTGTGGGCAAACACGAATCCCTCGTCGGCCTCAATCCACCGCACCTCGTCGAGCGGCACCACACGCAGGCGCTTCCCGATGTGGACCGTAAGCCGCTTTAGGGTCTGATCCTGCCGGGCCTCCCGGAGGTCCTCGAGGGATTCCTGGCCTGCAGCATCCTCACCCGTCAGGGCGTCGTGCACGCGGTTGAGGGTCGTGTTGAGACGGTCGGGCCGCACGGGCTTGGTGACGTAGTCGAGGGCGTGCACCTCGAATGCCTGTAGGGCGTACTCGTCGTACGCCGTGACGAACACGATATGGGGCCGATCGGTGGTCCCATCTGGTAGCAGGTCCACCACGTCGAACCCATCGAGCACGGGCATCTGCACATCGAGAAAGACGACGTCGGGCTCGTGCTCATGGATAAGCGACACGGCCTCCTTGCCCCCTCCGGCCTCGGCCACGACTGTAGCGTCCATATCCGCCTCCTGCAGAAGAGACTGCAGGCGCTCCCGGGCCAGCGGTTCGTCGTCGACGAGCAGGCAGCACACAGGCATTGGCCTCAGTGCATGTTCAGGAAGAGAACGTCGGGAATTGACCTGCCCTACGCGATCGTCTCAGGCGCGGGCCGTGGTCGCTCTCCCGCTTCGGGCCGGACAGGCACCCGGAGTTCGACCCCTTGCGGACGCAGCTGCATCTCCGCCGACGTTCCGAAGAAGAGATCCAGCCGCTCCCAAACGTTGGCGAGGCCCGCCCCCTCGTCGAGCACCGCCTCGAGGTCGGTCGTGTCGAACCCCGGCCCGGTGTCGGTTACACGGAGCACGAGCCGGTCGTTTTCCCGGGCCGCCGCGATGGCGACCGTGCACTCGTCTCGCGTCTCTCCGACCCCGTGTTGCACGGCATTTTCGACGAGGGGCTGTAGGGTCATGCCCGGCAGCGGCACGGACCGGAGGTCCTCCGGCACGTCGATCCGTACGGTCAGCCGGTCCCGGAACCGGGCCTTCTCGACGCGGAGGTAGCGCCGGGCCGCCGTCAGCTCACGGCCCACCGTGGCCATGCCGCCGTCCGTCGACGCCTGCAGGGCGTAGCGAAAGAGGGCGGACAGGTCCTCGACGACCGTCTCGGCCTCATCCGGACGGGTGCGAACCAGTGCCGCGATCGAGTTGAAGGCGTTGAACAGAAAATGGGGATTGATCTGGGCGCGGAGCGCAGCCAGGCGCGCCTCGTACTGGGCCGCTTCCGCCTCGCGGAGCCGTCGGTAAAACGCGTTCATGTAGGCAAAGGCGCTCCAGATGAGCGTGAAGGCGAAAGCCACGGCCGCCGTGACGAACAGCACCTGCCAGCTGACGTCGAAGGCCGGGTGGAGCATCTTGCAAAGGCCCGTTGCGGCTCCGTACGCCACGACCGTCACGCCGGACAGGACGCCCACGTGCAGCGCGACGGCTCGACGGGAGCGGAGCGGCACGCGGGACTTCAGGATCCGGATGGCCCCCTGAACGCTCGTGATCATGATCGTGGCGTAGACGAACGTAAAGTACACGTTCCAGAGGAGGCGGGGCCAGCGATCGGGCAGCCGCCCCAGTCCCGTCCACACGTGAAAGAGAAAGGTGCCGACGAGAAGGCTTACGCCGAGGATCAGTCCCCCCTGTCGCACGAGTCGCCCCGGGGTTGGAAGTGCGTCACGAATCGAAGCACGCATGGTGGTAGCGCTCAGGCAAACGCAGGCGAGAGCGACGGATCGGTCAGCCCGTGCAGAACGCGCTCACTTCTGAACGGCCCGGGACCGCACCAGGGGCCGTCACGGAGACGTCGAGTCGGCGCCCCTCGTCCGGTCCGGCGTTCCCGAACGGGGATACGCGCCCCACGCCAGCAGGAGGAGTCCCAGCCCGCTCCCCCAGGCAAAGACATCCCCCAAAGCGGCGTACACGGTCGATCGGCCGTCCGTGGGGAGCTGCACCCTCTGCAGATGCTCCCGAGAGGTAAAGGAACTCGTTCGGGCACGGGTTCGGCCCAGCGGGCCCGTCGCGAGGGTCACCCCGTTGGAGGTGGGGCGGAGGAGCGATGTCCCATTCTCGATCGCCCGGACGCGGGCCATGTGCGCGTGCCGGTCGGCGATGGCCGCCCAGTCGTTGGACGGGGCGACGAGGAGGTTCCTCCCCTGCCGACCGGCCTGTCGGATGAGGGTGGGAAAATCGAGGTCGTAGCACACGGCGCTCGTCCACGTCCCCGCCGGCGCCGAGACCCGCGGAAGCCGTCCCGTGCCGGCCCGCCCGGGCTCGCCGGGAACGAGGTGGGTCTTGAGTCCCTCCGCGCGCACCGTGCCATCGGGACCCATCCAGACGACCTTGTTGTGCAGTGGGCGATCCGACTCCGGCCGTGGAACCACGTTGACGGCCATCGCGAGGTACACGTCGTGATCGGTCGCCAGGGTGCGCGCCCGGTCCAGGAACGCATTCGCATCTTCGCGGGGCAGCGGCACGGCCGCCTCGGGCCACGCGACGAGCCGGGCCCCCGCCCGGGCGGCCCGTCGGGCCCGGCGCAGGTAGTCCCGCTGGATGGCACGTGCCGAGTCGCGCACGGCCGCCCGGCTTTCGACCCGTCGGTGCATCCTCCAGAAGGAGGGCGCGTCGTAACGGCCCACGACTGCGGCCACGGGGACCGCGTCGGAGGAGCCATCTCCCGCGAGGCGAGCGCTCCCGAACAGGAGGACGGCGGCCAGAAGTCCCGCCCACAGACCGGCCGCCCACCGGACCGACGACGCGAGGCCGTCCTCCCAGACCGCGTTGGCGACCCCGGCCGTCCAGTGAAGGAGGAAGGTCACGCCCCAGATGCCAGTGACGGAGGTCAGTTGCAGGAGCGCCAGATTCTGCTGGGTGTACGCCGCGCTGCCCCACGTCCCGAAGGGCCCGAACGAGGCGGCGTATTCCACCGTCACGACGGCCGTCGGAAAGACGAGCGTCGCCGCGAGCCCCGAAAGACGGGGCGCCAACAGGCGGTCGATCAGGTAGGGCAGGGCGGCGGCCACGCCGAGCGCTGCGCCGACGAGATATGAAAGCGGGGCCTGAAGGACGTGTCCGGCAGCCCCATGCCACGTCACGCAGGAGACCGCGCCGAGGACGAGCGCGGCCGTCGCCCCCCCGCGCCCGATCGGCTGATCGCGCACGAAGCGAAGCAGACCCACCGGGGCGAGCCAGGCCGCGACGGGCAGCGCCCAAAGCCCCGTGGCGACGAACAGGAGGGGCACCGCCCCGAGGAGCCAAAGGTATGATCGATCGAACGCAAGCGGACGCCCTGGGTCGTTTCGGGGCATGACGAATGGCACGAGCATTGGAGAGACCGAGTGCGCGGAGGGACGTTTCCCTCCTCTGCACCGGTCAATCTGCCACCCAACGCCCCTGATCGCAACGACTTGCGGCTCGACGGTCCATCGCGCGGGATGGACGGTCCCCATCGACCCTCGACGGGCCGTTCTGTGGGTTCTTGGCACGCATTCCCTGCCGCTGCGTAAATAGGTGATGTCTTTCGCGACTCTGCCTCCTCGACCCGCTGAGGGCTCCCGCCGGTCTGAACCGAGCGTACGGTCACAATTTCACCTCCCCATTCCCGAGCATCGTGCCCAACCCCCGCCACATCCCCACGGCCGTCCGTCGCCGCGTCGAGTTCTTCGACGGCGAGACTTGTGCGGAGTGCGGCCGCACCATCGACGGGGAACGACTGCTGAAGCACCTTGATCACCGCGAGGCCTTTGCCGAGGGCGGGGCCCACGCCGCGTTCAACCTCGACCCGCTCTGCCACGAATGCAACCAGCAGAAGGGCGCCGGGGACACCGCCCGCACGGAGAAGATGGCGACCCGCCACGCCGAACAGGGCGCCGAGATCCAGCGCTACTTTCAGGAGACGGACGCCCACATCGTGGGCAACGACCTACTGCGCACGCCGCAGGAAGAGGGCTACCTCGCGGTGCGCGACTACTTCGATGAGGCCGACGACGCCTCTCTTCCGGCCCTGGTGACCCTGCCCACGGGCTGTGGCAAGAGCGGCCTCATCGCCTGCGCGCCCTTCGGCATCGCGGAGGGGCGCGTGCTGGTCGTGGCGCCCAACCTCACGATCAAAGACGGGCTGGCCGAGGACACCTTCAGCGGCACGGGCAATTTCTATCACTTTTGCGACGTGCTGCCCCAGGAGGCGCGCCTGCCCCGCGTGGTGGCGCTGGAGCGAGGCCGCGTGAACGAGGAGGACTGCCGCCGGGCGGACGTGATTGTCACGAACGTGCAGCAGATGCAGGGCTGGCTGCCCCTCTTCCCGCCCGACTTCTTCGACCTGATCGTGGTGGACGAGGCGCACCACGCCCCCGCCGACTCGTGGCAGAACATCAATGAGGCCTTCCCCGGCGCCAAGAAGCTGTACCTCACGGCCACGCCCTTCCGCAGCGACGAGCAGCCGATCCGCGCCCAGCGCGTCTACCGCTACGACCTGGCCGACGCCATCGCCGCGGGGTACGTCAAAAACATCGTGCGGGTCGACGCGGTGGCCTCCGAGATGACCTTCACGGAAGAGGGCACCGAGCAGTCCTACACCCGCGAGGAGATCATGGACCTGCGGGAGGAGACGTGGTTCTCGCGGGGCGTGGCGCTGTCGGACGTCTGCAACGAGACGATCGTGGACCGCAGCGTGCAACTCCTGCAGGCCAAGAATCGCCGCGGGACGGAGCCCCACCAGATCCTCGCCGCGGCCTGCTCCATCCGACACGCCGAGCAGGTGGCCTCGCTCTACCGGGCGCGGGGCGTCGAGGCCGCGTTTGTGGCGAGCGAGGGCATGACGACGGAGGAGCGCGCGGACCGCCTCCGCGCCTACGAACACGGCACCCTCGACGCCATGGTGCACGTTGGCATCCTGGGCGAGGGCTACGACAATCCCAACATCTCCATCGCGGCGATTTTTCGGCCCTTCCGCTCCGTCGCCCCCTACACCCAGTTCGTGGGCCGGGCCCTCCGCGCCCTGCCGGACGGCACCGACACCGACAACCTGGCGCACGTCGTCGCCCACGCCGGCCTCAACCAGGATGGCCACTGGCACTACTTCAAACACGAGACCGAGGAGGCACAGGTGCTGGCCGACCTCGATGCCTGGGCGCGTGCCCAAGACGAGGCGACCGGCCCGGAGCGCGACGGGGAGGCCTCGCCCCGCTCCGACACCGACCCCGCCGAGGTGACCCGTGAGGAGATCGAGGGCTTCGACGTGGACGCATACCTGCCCGTGGAGGGGGCCGAGGCGGAGGAGGCGCAGCAGGACCTCGACAAAATGGAAGCGGCGCTCGACAACCTGCGCGAGAAGGGCCTCGACGTGCCCGACGCCGACGACATCAAGCAGGACATCGTGGCGCGCAACCAGCCGCTCGGCGACGAAGATCTGCCGCCCCCGCCCAACCGCCCGGCCCGCGAGCGTCACGCCTACCGCAAGATCCTGAACCACGCCGTCCGCCGCGCCGCCGGTACCATCCTGCACCAGCTCGACCTGCCCTCGGACACCGCGCTGGTGGAGACCGTGGGCCGGGGCGACGAGAGCAACAACGTCGAGGTCGTCATCCGGATGCTGCACCGCCGGGTGAACGCGGCGATGGGACGCGCGGACGGAGAGGCCGAGGGCCGCAACGAGTGGCCCCTGGCCGCCCTGAAGGACGCTGGAGCCCATCCGACCGCCGGTAGGAGCACCGACGTTCGTCGGATAGGCTCTGAGTCAAGCTCAGAGCGACAACCGTAATCAGTTTTGATAGAGGTTCTAAGCATTCTGCGTCTCTCGCGTGAGGCGTTCGCCTCCTCGCGGCCGGAGAAACTCATTTCGGCAGGTAGTCCGAAAGGCGTGTGAGCGGGCGGATGTTCGAGCCGTCGGCGTCGGCAACCGCAAGGGTACTGACATCCTGCCCCTCCCGCAGGGCTGGATGATCTCCCGAATACACGTACTGAAACACCAGCTTCGAACCGTCTGGGGACCAGGATGGGTAAATGCCGTTGGGGATGAGGCGACGAGCATTCGTTCCATCTGTGCCTACGACCCAAATTCCCCAGTCTGATTTACTTCCCGTATGACTCGAGTACCAGGCAATACTGCCTCCCGAAGGAGACCAATCGATCTCGTCGGGTGAGACGAACTCACTCGAGCCTGTGAGGAGTTTCAGAGAGCTTTGGTGGAGATCATACGTACCAATCTCGTGTTCTCCCTCCCTTGTAATCACCATTCCAAGGTGTTCGCTGCTCGGAGCCCAGGTGGGTCTTGTCCCAACGCCGACGTACTCCAGTTCGGATCCGTCGGAATTCATTAGCCACGTCCCCAGTGAGTCTTCTGACCCGGTCAACCGCTCCCCTGAGGTGAACGCAATTCTCTGACCATCAGGCGACCAGTCTGGTGCTCCACACGATCCACACTCCGTGAGCTGCTGCACGGCTTTCGACGAGAGATCAATCCGGTAGATGTCTCTATCCCGTGTGAATGCGATCTGATTTCCCTCCGGGCCCCAGGTGGAGTGTCGCCCTCGAACGAGAAACTCCTGCGTTCCCGTCTTGAGGTTTAAAATCCAGATCCCGGAGCGCTCGCCCTCTTCCTGCGAGATGTGATAGTAGGCAATCCGGGTGCTATCGGGGCTCCAGGCCGGGAAGCGGTCCACGCTGCGAAAGATGGGGTCTTCGCAGATTGGGGGACACCCAATGCCAAACCCGTCGTCAGAGGTATCCTGCTCTCCAAACATGTCGCAGCCGGCTACGAAGAACCCCATCGTTGCGAGTAGAAGCCCCACGACAAGCAGAACTGTTCGTTTTGGGAACGGCGTCGTATCCATAGCAAAGAGAGAGCCTGGGAAAAACGGCGAGGACGCTGAACGATTCATCGCACCACTGTGAGACGCTTCGTGGCGGCAACGTCTTCGCCGCGGACTCGCACGAAGTAGGATCCGCTGCTGAGGCCGGCGTCTCGGGCGTTGAACCGGAGGCGCCGCGTCTCC
>NCRB01000020.1 GCA_002894665.1 Salinivenus iranica | reverse complement strand
ACCCGGCCCCCGCCAGCCCCACCGCGCCCACGACAACCGTCAGAAGCAGCGGGCCAAAGGCCCGGGCAAAGAGGCTCCGCTCTTCACGCGCGCCCTCCCTACGCCGCTCTTTGCGGGTGACCTCCCCCAAGCGGATCGTCACGTCCCCCGCCCGCACGTCCGACACGGACGGCACCGCCGTAGGCTCCACGTAGCAGGCCGTCCGCAGGGCCTCCACCTCCTCCACCACGGGCTCTATCGTGCGGAGCTCCTCAAACAGCGGCGAGTCGTCGGGTGCGTAGAAGTCCGCATCGCGGAAGAGAAGGTTTTCGCCCGTGTCGTACCGCTCCCAGAGGGACGGCTGGTGCGCACAGGCCCGGAGCGCCGTGTGGATGGCGAGCCCCGAAAAACGGTCGAGCGTGGGCCCAAAGTCCGCCTCCGTCCGGTCGGGATGCTGGTAGTTGCGGTGGCCCACCTCGGCACTGCGCTCCCCCTCCAGCGCCGGCACGTACATCGTGTCGTAGTCCACAAGGCGGAGGCGAAGCGTGTCCCCGACGGACTGCACGAGGACGTTGCCGTGCTGGAGATCGCCGTGCGCCAGGTCCTCCTGCTCCAGACGCCCCATCAGATCCGCCCAGGCGCCGGCAAGGCGTTCCAGCACCGCCGGAGCATCGAGATGGGCCTCGACGAACCGGTTCAGGGCAGTGCCCTCCGCCCACTCCATCTTGAGGAGTGGGTAGGCCGCCCCGCCAACCCGCACACCCTCGGGCTGGTAGTCAAACGCCAGGAAGGCCGGCATGTCGACCTCCGCCAGGTGTGCCGCGATGGCCTCGTACCGGCGCTGTTGGCGGGGCTGTTCGTTCAGGAAGCACTTCGCCGCGACCGGCCCCCCCGCCGGGCGTTCCATGGGAAAGACGGCCGCAAATGCCCCGGTGATGGGCTGCGGCAGCCCCAGCACGTTGGTCCGCGGGGTGGCGTCCTGCAAGTCCGGATCGGCGAAGGCCGTGGCCGGCACCTGCAGGGCCTCCTGGTACTGGCTGGGCGTGGGGTAGTCGGCCATTGCGGACGCTGAATCGGTCGGGGCGAGCTACGGAAAAAAAGCGCACACGACGCACCAAATCACGCGGCCTCTCCGTCGGACGTTTCCTCGATCTCTAGGATCAGGACCGTAGCGTCGTCGGCGCGCAGCGTGCCCTCCGCTCGGGCCGCCAGGACGGCCTCGCGGAAGGTATCGGCGGTCCAGTCGCGGGCGCGCAGCGGGTCTGTGCGCAGCAGCCACGCCGCCACGGCGTCGGTCGCAAGAAGAAACACATCGTGGGGCCTCCAGGCGCCGGTCGTTGGTTCCGGTTCGGAGACGGGACGGGCCGGGCGGCTGGGGAGGAGCGCCGGTCGGTTCGTGAAGGCCTCAGGGTCGGCCGTCGGCCAGGCCACATGCACCCGGTCGTCGCGAAGCTGAAAGAGCCCGCCGTCGCCCACCGTGACGGCCCGCCACCGGCCCTCGCGGCTGAGCTCGAGCGCCAGCAGGGTCGCGAACGCACCGTCGGCGGCCTTGGCCTGCACGTACCACGGGGCGTCGTGCGCCCGGGTCGCCACCGCGTCCCGCCACTCGGCCTGCCAGTCGGGCAGGGCCGCGGCCAGGGCCTCGGGCGTCACCGCCTGGTCGACCATCCCCCGCACGAGCACGGTGGCCCAGCGGGCGGCGAAGGCCGACTCCGTCGCCCCGTCGGCCACGGCGGCGCGGAGGGGCGAGGGGTCCGTGCGCACCGCCGCCGCGTCTTCCGAGACGGCCTCGTCGCCGTCGTGCTTCGGCACCGAGAGGTGCCGATACGTCACCGTCGGGGTCGCGGGCGGCATGGATTAGCGGAGGTTGCTGGGGCGCGTGCCAATCTCGAGGAACGTGACGAGCGCGGACGGATCGGCGTTGAAGACAAAGCCGCGCGTGTCGAGGGTGACCGAGTAGCCCTCCTGCTCCGCCGCCGACCGCATCGAGAAGGGGAGGCGGCTCGTCATCTGAAAGAGCGTCTCGGCGTACTCGGCGTCGGTGGGCAGCTCGTCACTGCTCGACGGCAACTCCACCGGCGTGGCCTCCGACTCCGACAGGTGGACGTTGAAGAGCAGCACCTCCCCGTCGTCGGTCGCAAACTCGCGCAGCTGCTGGGCGTAGCGGAGCGGGTCGCCGTCCGTGGCCTCGCCGTCGGTCACGTTCACCACGACGGGCGGAAAGCTGCGGGGGTGCTCGTCGATCCACCGGCGCACGCTCTGCGCCGCCAGGTCGAGCGCCTGGCACATGGGCGTGCCGTTCTTGGCCTGCGGGTCGAACCAGATCGGTCGCTTCACACGCTGTTCGGTCGTACCCCCCTCGCCGTCCGACACCTCCTGCACCCGCTCCTCCATGCGGCGGGGCCGGTCCGCCAGGTGGCTGATGGGCACCAGGCCCGTGCCGGCCCCCTGCCCGTCCGCCGGCTCGATGAGGCGCTGCACCCGCTCGCCGTAGCCAATCACCCCCACGTGGAAGTAGTCGCGCACGCCCTCCTCCTTCGCGCAGCGCAGCACCAGATTTTGCAGCAGGTCGTTCACCGTATCGGCCAGCACGCGGGCCTTGCTGGGGGCCGCGTCGCCCGTCTGCTCGGCGCCCCCAAACGCGTCCTGCATGGAGGCGGACTGGTCGAGGAGGAAGAGAAACGCGGTCGGGTGCTCGCGGCTAATTTCGGCGGAATACGGCACGGGCGGAAGGGATTTGACAGACCGATTTGCTCGTCGATGGCATTGGGCATTCCGCCCGTCGTTCCCCGCCCGATGTAAAAAGTGCGACAGTCCGTTGGCCGCCCTGTACGCCGCCCTTCTCCTCAGTCCAAATCGGCCAGTCGCTCGCGCGCCTCGTCCTTGTATCGGGGCGCGAAGGGGTCGTGGGTGGGCCCCTCCAGGGCCGCCTCGTACGCAGTCCGCGCCTCCTCGGGACGATCCATCAGTTCGTAGGTCTTGCCGAGCTCCAGGTAGTGGAACGCCCGTTCCTCGAGCGTCAGGGCCCGCCGAAAGTCGCGCACGGCCTGCTCGGACGAGGCCTCGGGCAGCCCGCCGTACACTGTTTTCACGATGGCCCGCTCAAAAAAGCCGAGGTCGTCGACCTCCCGGTGCCAGCGACCCCGCACGTGGTAGGCCCCGGCGAGCGTCGAGTCGAGCTCGATGGCCCGGTCGGCGTGCTGTTTTACCGCCCGTGAGCGCCGCACACGCTCCCGGGTCCCGGCATCGAGGGCCAGCCGCCCCTCCGCCACGGCCACCGCAAGGTGGGCGTTCCCGCTGGTCGAGTCGGCGGCGAGGGCGGCCTCCGCATCGGTGAGCGCTCGTTCGTAAAGCGGCGTGCGGTCGTCCGTGTCCTCGACCGTCTTCGCCAGGTCGACCCGCGTGAGGGACCGGCGCCACAACACGGGCGCGCTGGCACCGTCCCGGGCCTGCAACGAATCCAGCCGCCGAAGGGCGTCCTCGAACGCGCCCGCCTGTCGGAGGCTGTCAATCCGACTGAGGGCGTCGTGTGTCGGGGCGTCCGGGGCACTGGACTGCGCCGCGGACGGGACGGGAAAACCCAGCCCGATGAGAAGCACACAGAGGGCGGACGCGGAGACGACTCGGACGGCACGCATGAGGAAGGGGGCAGTCGGGACAAAAGACAGGAACAGGGCGCGCGGACTATAGGCCTCGCAGTTCCCTGTACGCCCCGACGGCCCCGATGTGCCCTACCCGGTCGCCGACTCGGCCTGCACGGCCCGGCGTTCGGCGTGGGGCAGCGGCACGTACAGCGACTCGACCGGTTGGCCCCGCATCGTTTGCGCCAGGGCCTGCGCCAGAGCCGTGAGCACCAACTGCGTGCGCACGTTCCGCTCCGTGAGGTGAAGCGCCTCCTCCACGAGTCCCACCATGGCCTCCAGGTCGGCCTCCGGCAGGTTGTCGCAAAAGCGGGCGACGGTCTCCGCCTGGTCTACGTTCACCAGCGGCGCGTCCTCGCCCATCGACCGGTAGAGCACAAGGTCGCGCACCCACCGCAGCATGAGCCGCAGCACGCCCTTCACCCGTTCGCGCCCCTGCCCCTTGATCTCCTGAACGCACGACGAGAGGGGCTCCACCTTCTGCGAGTAGGCGGCCCGAAAATACTCTAGCACCAGCTCCCGACTCGTCATCAGGTCGTCGTTCTCCACGAGGTCGAGCGCCCGGCTGTACGACCCGTCCGCCATTCGGGCGAGCATGGCCGCCGCGTCGGCCTCCAGTCCCTCCCGCTCCTGCAGGGCCGACCCAATGGACTCCGGAAGCAGTGGGTCGAACCGCAGCCGCTGGCAGCGCGACACAATGGTAGGCAGCAGCTGCTCGGGCCGACTCGTCGTCAGCAAAAACACGGTCTGCGGCGGCGGCTCCTCCAGCAGCTTCAAAAAAGCGTTCGCCGCCGTCTCATTCATGTGCTCCACGTCGGTAATCAACGCCACCTTGTAGCGCCCCTCGCCCGGACGGAAGCTCATGGGCCGGAGCAGGTCCTCCTGCACCCGGTCGATGTGGTACATGACCTGCTTGTTCGAGGTCTCCCCCGGGTCTGAGAGCGACGGACGCCGCACAAAGTCGACGGCCGCGTACGGCTTCTCCCCCAGCCGCTGGATGCGCTCGGCCACGTCCTCCTCGTCGGTCCCCTTCGGATACGGAAAGAGCACGTGCACGTCCGGGTGCACCATCCGGCGCGTCTTCTGACAGGCCTGGCACTGCCCGCAGGCCTCCGCGGTCTGCTCGGTGCACTCCAGGGCGCGGGCGAACTCCAGGGCGACCGCCTGCTTGCCCACCCCCTCCGGCCCGTGAAAAAGATAGGCGTGGGCCACCCGCTCCTGTGTCAGCGCCCGGCGCAGGGTGGACACGACACGCTCCTGATCGAGAATTGAGCTCCAGGCCATACGACCGATGACATCAGTGGACAGCATGCCCCAACGCGCTCGGGGCCGGCGACAGGCGTGTAGGATAGTCGATGCGGGCGACGGTCACAAGGCCGCCCCCGCCGAACATCCCCCGTTCTCGACACGTGGGAGAACGTGTCGTTCCCGTTCACGCCGCCTCACGCCCCATGAACGCCTCCACCTACCGCGGGTTTACATTTGAGTCGTATCGCCCCGACGGAACGGCCCCAAACAAACGTGCCCTGCGGGCCACCCGTGGCCGGATCACGCTGTTTGTGGAGGTGGACGCCGGGCAGCTGCCGGACCGGTGGCGGCTGCGCGACATTCTGGAGTACGAGATCAATCGCCTACTGGAGCCCACCACGCTCCGCCACGTCGACCACCTGAACTAACCCGGTCGTGCCCGATGCGTCCACCGCTTCTTCACTGCGGCCCAGAAACACCGCGTGCGCGGCGGTGCATATAAGCGATGGTCCAATTCTGGCGTGGTAGCTCAGTCGGTTAGAGCGTCGGATTCATAACCCGGAGGTCGGGGGTTCGATTCCCCCCCACGCTACGGCTCTTTAGGCCTGTCTCCAGACGGAGGCAGGCTTTTCTTTTTGGTCCCCAATCGGCCCTCATCGTCGCTGAAAGGTGTTTTTCGGTGTTGACCTTTTGTCGGGCTCTCTTCCTCCGTCCCGCATCTCCGGTCCCTCTCCCGACGGCCGTCCCCGCCGTCATTTATCACAATTTATCACATTGAACTACATAGTTGTGATCACGTGGCCCCGGTGGCTGGTCGCATTCCACCGCCGATACTCGAAGGTGAGGAAAGATTCACCGGGCGCACTTTTAAGGAAAGGATTGAGATGCCCCCGATTAGTCCGATAGATTACGCAAGCCGTTCATACAGCCTTTTTTTATCAGACAGTGCCTAGTTTAGGTGCCGGGAGCCTCGCGCTGAACAGCAACATGGTAGGTTCCAGCCTCCTTAGTCAGATCAAGATCTGTACCTTTCACAGCCAAGGGAATCACCTTCCACTCCATCGTGAACGGCTCTCCCCCTTTTCGGTAGTTGGTGGCCTTACCGTGGAAAACCTCCCCGGCCTCAAGCTTACGATCAAGGCGATCGATCACGTCCTGCTCGGTATCAGGACCCTGCAAAACTCCTGGCGTCTCGCCGATAACTTCTTCTCGGTCGTACCCTGTCAGGCTTTCAAAGGCATCGTTGACATAGATAATTTCACCGGGAGCCTCCTCACTGGAGGAGCGAGTGATCGTGATGGCAGAGAAGGAATGGTCGGCGGCTGCCTTCAGCAGATGGGAGGTAAGGAGATCGGAAAGCTCAGAGATATGCATAGCAATGATCGAAACGGGTGTGAAGAAAAAAACAAGGCCAGGATATTGCCTCGGATAGGACTTCCCGCCACGGATAAGGTGCGTTGGCAGTTTCTCTCAGCCCTCTTCAATGGGAAGATTCACTATATCGGAAGGTTATCGCAGTGTAGGCGTGAATTTGCATCAGCGGACATAGGATGGCAGGATCCCACCTTCGAAGCTCAACCCCTGTCCTGTTCAACTGTAACCGAGACTGAGATCTAGGCCGCCGAGGATAAGCAGGGGTCCGCGGAGTGCACCTACGACTCCCTCGCGACTGCTCTTCCCCCTCCCTTCAGCGAGCGGATCCGCCCCTACCTTACCGATCAGGACGAGATCGGCAGCGGCGTTTTTGACGAGCAGGCCCGACAGGCTCCGAACGCCCAGCCGGTCGCCCCCGAAGGCCGCCCTCGTAGCGAGCAGTCCGGCACGCAGAGGGGAACGATCGGCCCTACGTGGCCATCGCTTCTTTGGCGTTTTGTCAAAGATTCTTCGCAGGCTTCTGCCCCACGTCCCAGCACAATGCGCACCCTATGGATGCACTACTGTCCCTTGAGGGCACCAGTTCTGGTTCTCGTTATGTCGGCTCTGCCCATGCTCTGCCTATCGCCACTGGAAGCACGAGCACAACCGGAGGCCGCCGAAATTGGGGAGCAGGTGCCCGGCTTCGAGATTGAAGCGCTCCGGCCCCCGGGGCGTGCCGTCACTCCCTCTGACTTTGAAGGCCGCTACATGCTGATGAATCTCTGGGCCACGTGGTGCGCGCCCTGCATCGAAAAAATCCCCGAGCTCCGGGAGGCGCGGCAGCGCTACTCCTCGGAGACGCTTGCCATTTTGAATGTCTCGGTCGACCGGTCTCGGTCGAAAGCAACGGCGTTTTTGGAAAAGCGTGAGATGCCGGGACGTCACGCCTATGCACGTGGGGGGCTGATGGGCGAATTTGGAGGCAAGTTCGCCCGCGTGCCCAGCGAGTCTGGCGCAAAGCAAATGAGAGGACTCCCCAACGTGACTCTCGTTGGGCGGGAGGGAACGGTCATCGACATCATCGTGCCTGGAGATTCGACAGGCCTTCGGGAGATGTTGGGCGAGCATCTTTCCAGTCGCTAGTTTCGTCGTCAATCTGGTCGTGAGTCTGGATGACGATTGGTCTGTCGCAAGGTGCCGGTCCGCGCATCTGAGGGGAGTACGAGGCGGATACAACGCAAAATGCCCGTCCCAACAGAGCCAGGGGGTCTTGCCGAGGCCGGCGCGGGCCTCGTCCCCATCCCGCGTCCCCTGAGGACCTGGCGCCCCCCTCCAGCCGAGAGCCCTTTCGCTGAGAAAGACTTTTCCGACACGAACGATGTTTGCGAATCTGCTTCAAGCCCCAGCTCAGGCGGGGGGTACCGCAATCGAAATCCGCTAGCACAGGGCCCTGATGCCCTTCCCCGAGCGCCGTTCTCCTACTGTCTTCCAGTCGCCAGGGACTACCCTGCTTGCCCCTCTTCCTTCAGCGGCAGACAGACGGTAAAGCAACTGCCCTTCCCCTCCTCAGTCTCCACCTCGATGCTCCCGCCCATCTGTTCTGTTGCCTCCCGCGTTACCGTCAGCCCCACGCCGGTCCCCTCGTACTCCCGTCCCCATCCCTCCGAGGCCTGCCGGAACGGCTCGAAGAGCTGGTCTGCCATCCCCGCCTCCATTCCGACGCCGGTATCCTCGACCTCCAGCACGGCCGAGCCCTCCTGCTGGCGGGTCCGGACCCAGACGGCTCCGTCTTTCTCCGTGTACTTGATCGCGTTGGAGAGAAGGTTCCGGAGCACGATTTGAACGCCCCCCTGGTCAGCGACGGCCTGGACATCTTCAACCTGGACCACGAGGTCAACCTGTTTCTCCGCCGCCTCCGGCCGAAGCTCCTCGACCACGTGCCGGGCCTGATCGGCCAGCCCCACCGGCTCAGCGGAGAGCTCCATCTGGCGGGCCTCCAGCTTCGAGAGGTTCAGCACCCCTTCCAGCGTCTCCAGAAGCCGCTTCCCGCTCTTCTCGATCAGATCAGCATATCTGGGGAGGGGGCTCTCCTCCGAGAGCTCCAACTCCGAGGACTCGATGCCGATCGCCTCGGCAAAGCCGATGATCGAGGTCAGCGGCGTGCGGATCTCGTGGCTCATGTTCGCAAGCATCGAAGACTTCAGCCGGGCGGCCTTCTCGGCCTCCTCCTTTGCCTCGCGGAGGGCCTCCTCTCGCCGTTTCCGATCGGTGATGTCCTGAATCGTGCCCCGAACTCTTGCCACCTCCCCGTCTTCCCAGAGCGGCTCCCCGCGGGTGCGAACCCACCGTTTCTCCCCGTCTTCGGTGTGAAGGCAGGCTTCAATGTCGTATGGCTCTCCGTCCTCGATGGCTCGGCGAAACGCCTCGTCGGCCTTGGAGCGATCCTCGGGGGCAAACAGCTCGTGGCTCCGCTCCACCGTCATGTCGTTGCCGGGAGGCAGGCCGTGGACCCGGTACCCCTGGTCGGTAAGCCTGAACTCCCCGCTCTGCAAGTCGAATTGCCAGGCCCCAACCTTCGCAATCTCCTGGGCCCGCTCGAAGAGATCGTTCTGCCGCTCCAGCTCGCGCTGCTGGCGTCTCCGTTCCGTGACGTCTCGGGTCGTCCCGACGATATGCCGCACCTCCCCCTCCACAATCACCGGCGCAATCCGGGTCTGCCAAAAGGTCACCTCCCCGCCGACCGGAAGCTCCTCCTCATAGTCAATCGGCTTTTGCCGCCGGACACATCTCCGGTATCGCTCCTCAATTCCTTGCCCGGCCTCCTCCCCGAAGATGTCTTGGAGCGGCCGCCCGTAGAGGTCTTCCCCAGAAAAGCCCGTCGCCGCCTCATACGCGGGATTAACCCGACGAATGGAGAACTCTCGCCTCCCCTCCCCGCGGTCGGCACCGTCGGATTCGACATCGATGAGGAAAAGGGCGTCCTGGGCGTTCTCGAAGAACGTCTCGGCCTGCTGGAGACGCCGCTCCCGCCGCTTTCGTTCGGTGATGTCGGTGTAAACGGCGTACACCTCGGGCGGCCCCTCCTCCGGCGTGCGCCCGGCCACCTGAAGCCGAAAGTCCCTGGGCCCCTCCGCGGTGGCCCGACGGACCTCCGTTTCTACCGGCCCCTCCCCTGCCCCCTCCCCGTCTGACTCTTCCAGCGCGCAGCGGTCAATCTCGACCGCCTCCGCTCGCAGACCCTCCGGAGCCACAAGGGCATTTAAGTTCTTTCCCTCTACCTCCTCCCCGGCGGAGCCGAAGGTGTCGCCGAACGCCGGGTTCGCATCGGTGATGGTTGGGGTCCCCCCGTCGAGTCGACAGCGTACCACTGGAGTTGGAAGGCTCTCGAAGAGGGTCTCTAGCCGGTCCCGTTCCCGCTTCCGCTCCCGCTCGGCCCGTTTCCGCTCGGTAATGTCCCGCGTGATGACCACAAACCGGCCGCCTCCCGCTAGCTGCAGGCGCCGGATGTGCACCTCGACCGGAAACGTCGAGCCGTCTTTCCGCCGGTAGGTCCCCTCCAACTGGTGGCGGTCCCCAACATCCATCTCGGCCCAGAGCTCAACCGCGCTCTCCGGACTGATGGACTGGTCGAGGTCCCACACCCTCATCTCCGAGAGGTCCGCTTCGTCATACCCGGTCTCCTCCAGAAAGCGTGGATTGGCCTCCAGGAGGCGCCCCTTCGCGTCGTGCACGTTGATCATATCGGGCGACTGGTCAAAGAGGACCTCCAGGCGAGAGGCCTGCTCTCGTCGCCGGAGCACTTGTTCGGTCACGTCGATCAGGACGACCAGCCGCCGAGAGCCCCGCTGGAACGAGGTCTCTTCGGGCCGAACGTATCGGGTCCGTCCGCCGGCGCGTGTCCCTCCCGCACCGCTCGGGTCTTCTCCGGCCCTCGGCGGTTCCCCAACACCATCGATCGCAAGAACGTCCTCCTCGTCGGACGCTCCCGCGCCCTTTGCCACGCCGGCCAGGGCGCGCGACAGCCGGGGGAGGATGTCCTCCAATGGACTCCGGGCCGCCTTCTCTTCTCGAAGCGCCGGAAAAAGCTCGGCGGCCGCCCGGTTGTAATTTCGAATCGTTCCGTCCCGGGACAGAACGAGGCTTGGCCGTTCCTCCCGCCCTGTCTGACTGGCCTCATCGAGCTGATTGTCCCTCAGCACAAGCGCCCCGAGGGCAAACGCCGCTACCCCCACCGGCTCATGGCTTAGGTCCAGCAGATACGGCCCAACGTTCCCGAGTGCATTTGCGCCGAGCGGCAGGGCCGTGAGCCCAAACAGGACCGCGAGCCGTCCCGTCCCTACTTGTGCCCGTCGCAGCGGCTCGACCAGCATGAAGAAACCAACCGCTGCAAGCGTGTAGGAGAAGGCTGCGGTGAACCAGTAGAGGGGGTGGTGGTCCACCATAAGATGCCGGAATGGACGCGTCCCCCACTCGACCGAAAAGTAGAGCCCGTGCCACGAGTTGGTGAGTTTTGCCAGCGTGACCGCCGCAAAGACGGCACCAGCGACCCAGCGGACCCTTGTGTCCCCATGCAGCGAGCGTCCACTGTACGAAGAGCAGAGCCAGAGCCAGGACAAGACCGCTCCGAAGCCAGCGACAAGGCCGACCTCGTAGAAGGCTGTCTTCAACTGAAGGCTCGCAGAAAGCAACACCCCGACGTGGCAGAGTCCCCAGAGGCCACTGGTCACAAGAAGGCCGGTCAGCCCGCGCCGAACCCCAGGCAGGGACGTGGTTCGGGCCTGCCAGGCGCCGAAAAAGCACCCGGAGGCTGCAGCCGCGAAGGTGATCAGGTACGCCAGGTACACCGGGTCGCCTGTGGGGAACGGGTTCATAAAACTAGACTCTGTTTGAGAATTGTCGACGCCGGGATTCGGCTGCGAATGTCCACGTCAGCATCCGCTTGTAAAACGGCTGATTCGTGGCGCTGTCCGCCACTGATGATTGCGCCGAGCGGAAGTCCAATCCCGTCGGTCACCAAGTGGATTTTCGAAGACAACCGTCCGCGGCCGCAACCAAGAGCAGGGCTTGTTTCGGCCTCGTCTACCTCTTCGTCTCGTTGGATTTAATCCCCGTTCTGTCATTGGGTGGCCCTCCCGCAGTGGCGCGGCTGGCAAAAAAGAAATCTACTACCGACTCTGCCAGTGAGAAAAACACGGGCCAGGGCTTCGACACGTCGGCCCCGGTCTCACGAAAGGAGGCAAAGAGAAGGAGGAAGGCCGCCTCGCCGGAGAAAAGCGTGAGCCCTTCTACGCATGGTCAAGGGGCCCTCCCGGACGAACATCATACCGGCAAATTTACCTTTGAATAGGTTTGGTACCCAACTGGGTATCTTGACCGAGGTTCGTCCCTGAAGGATCTCCTGTTCAGGCGACGGCGGCATAGGCATGCTTGATAAAAGACAAAAACATGCTTTTTTCTGTATAGTAACTTTTCGGGCTGGGGAGCCCCGTCCCCGTCCGATATCCTGTCTGGTGCCCGGTAGGCCTGAGTCGCGGGCGGCCGCCCCGCCAGTCCGGCCGCCCCGCCAGTCCGACAATCTCCCTTTGCTGTCATGGATGTCCTCCTGGATCTCCTGCGCCGCTCCAACCGGTCGCTGCCCCGCTACACGAGCTACCCACCGGGTCAACTCCTTGTGCGCAACGTCGCCGCCACCTTCGACGCCTCCCTCTAGGCGTGGGCCCCGACGAGCAACCGACATGCTACGAAAGCCTTTGAGATTCAATATTGTCGCCGTTCTCGATCGTATTTCCACCGATCCATGCCTCGTACCAACCAGCACGTTCTCGTCATCGGCGCCGGCATCATTGGACTCTCCATCGGGTGGGAGCTGGCCCGAGCCGGGTGTCGCGTGGACCTCTTCGACCGCGATGAAGCCGGCCAGGCGGCGTCCCACGTGGCCGCCGGGATGCTGGCGCCCGACGCGGAGCTGGAGTTCGAAGAAACCACGCTCCATGACCTCAACACGGAGAGCCGGCGCCGCTGGCCCGACTTTGCGGCCGACCTGGAGGCAGACACCGGCGTGGACGTGGGCCTGCGCACGGAGGGCACCTTCATCGTGGCCGACGACCGCGACGCCGCCGAGGCCCTCCGCCGTCGCTACCAGTTCCAGCGCGAGCAGGACCTGGAGGTCGAATGGGTGTCGGGTGAGGAGGCCCGTGCCAAGGAGCCGTTCCTAGCCCCGCGCCTGTCGGCAGCCGTCCGGTCGCCGCACGACCACCAGGTCAACAACCGGGCGGTCGTGAAGGCCCTGCGGCAGGGCGTAGCGCAGCACGGCGGGCGCCTGCACGAGCACACGCCCATCGAAGCGGTCGCCCCGGACGCGGACCGTCCGGCCGTGGTGACGGCCACGGGCCCCCGCGTGACGGGCGACGTAGTGATCGTAGCTGCGGGGGCCTGGTCCAACTCGATTGACGGGCTCGATGGCGTCCTCCCCATCCGGCCCGTGAAGGGGGAGGCCGTGGCGCTGGACGTGGGCCCCTCCTTCGACCTCCGGCACGTCGTGCGAGGCCCCGACGCCTACGTGGTGCCAAAGAACGACGGGCGGGTGGTGGTGGGAGCCACCGCCGAGGAAAAAGGCTTCGACGACACCGTCACCGCCCGCGGGCTCTACGAAAACCTGGAGGGAGGATGGGAGGTGGTTCCGGGGATCCTCGACCTGCCGGTGGCCTGCACCTGTGCCAGTTTCCGTCCGGCCAGCCGCGACAACGCGCCGGTCCTCGGGCCCGTGGCGCCCGGCGTGGTGGCGGCCACCGGCCACTACCGCCACGGCGTTCTCCTGACGCCGGTCACGGCCCAGGAGATTGCCCGTTACGTGCTGACGGGCACCCGGTCGGACTGGATTGCGCCGTTTCGACCGGACCGCTTCGACACGACTTCGCTACATCGATCACGAAACTAACCGACTTCATGTCCAACTCCTCCTCTCGTACGCTGCCCCACACCGCGCCCCCGAACATCATCCAGGGCGGGATGGGGATTGGCGTCTCCTCCTGGCGACTCGCCCGCCGCGTGGCCCAGCGTGGCGAAATCGGTGTCGTGTCCGGAACGGGCATCGACGCGGTCGTCGTGCGGGAACTCCAGGAGGGCGACCCCCACGGCCGGCGCCGCGTCCTGGCGGACTATCCCGACACGGCGATCGCCGACGACCTGATCGACCGCTTCTACCGGCCGGAGGGCCGGGCGCCGGGCGCGGCCTACGATCTCCTCAAGATGCACGGCTTCGAGCCGTCGCCCCGCTCGCAGCGCCTTCTGGCGGCGGCCACCTACACGGAAGTGCGCCTCGCGACGGAGGGCCACGACGGGCTGGTGGGCCTCAACCTGCTGGCGAAGCTCAAGCGCTACACGCTGCCCTGCATCTACGGGGCCCTGCTGGCCGGGGTCGACATCGTCTCGATCGGGGCGGGCATCCCGATGGAGGAGGCGCGGCAGATTCCGCGGCTGGCGGCCGGGGCGCCCGCCGAGTTGGGACTGGACGTGGACACGAGCCAGGCCCCGGACACGGACGCGTCGTTCACCTACTCGTTCGATCCGTCCGACGTGCTCGACGACCCGCCCACACTCGACCGCCCGCTGTTTCTGCCCATCGTGTCGTCGGACGTGCTGGCCCGGATCCTCAACACCAAGCTGCCCGACGATCACGTGGACGGATGGGTGGTGGAAACCCCCGTGGCCGGCGGCCACAACGCACCGCCCCGAAACAAGAACTACGCGGCGGACGACACGCCGATCTACGACGAGCGGGACGAGGCCGACCTGGAGGCCCTCCGCGCCCTCGGCAAGCCGTTTTACCTCGCCGGGGGCTACGGGTCGCCCTGCGGCCTGCGATTTGCCCGGAGCGTCGGGGCGGCGGGCATCCAGGTGGGGTCGCTCTTCTCTCTCACCGACGAGTCGGGCTACCCCGAGGGAACGACCCGCCGCCTGGTCCGCCGCCTCCACAGGGGCGACATTTCGGTGAGCACCGAGGGGCGCGTCTCCTCCACGGGCTTTCCCTTCAAGGTATTGACCGCCGAGGACACGCTGGCCGACGACGCGGTCTACGACGAGCGCCGGCGTGTCTGCGACCTCGGATACCTGCGCGAGCCATACCTCGACGCGAAAGGGCGCCTCATGGGGCGGTGCCCGGCCGAGCCCGTCAAGACCTACACGAGCCGGGGCGGCGACCCAGCGGAGGCGGAAGGGCGGGCGTGCCTCTGCAACGCGCTCCTCGCCAACATCGGTCACGCCCAGCGGCGCGCCGACGGCCCGGAACCGCCCCTCTTCACCGGCGGCGACGCGCTGGAGGACCTGCCCCTGGGCTCGGCGGAGAATCCGCAGTACGACGCCGACGACGTGATCGACTACCTCTACGGCGAGTATCGGCCCAAGACGGGACGGGCAGGCTGGACCGAACACCCTCGCCCCCGTCCGGCCGACTAACCGGGACCGGGCACACGCCCGAGCCCGGCCGCCCCGGGCCACGGGAGCGGCCGGGCTATCCCAGGCCGTAGTGCAGGACACTGCCCAGCAACGGGAGGACGGTCAACAGGGCCAGCTCGACGCCCGTCACGGCCCGCAGTTGCTCTTTACACGGGGCCGTGCGGGAGGGGATGGAAAGGCCCCAAAGGTTCTTGACGGGGACCGCCTCGCGGTCGAGTTCGGCCTGCCACCGGAGAAACGTAAGGGTCGGATAGACGGACGCCGCCCCGACGACAGTGAAGAGCCCCACCTTGGCCCACAGCACCGGGCTCTGGAGGTAGTAGGAAAAGCCCTTGCCGAAGTAGAGCACCTGCAGCACGCCGGTCCCGAACACGCCCACGGCCGCCAGCCCGTACGCCGCGTCCGCCGTACCCAGCGAGCGAATGGTGCGCGCGTCGATTGATCCGCGCAGCAGGGCGTACTCGGCCGCAACGGCCGCGTAGGTCACCATAAAGCTGAGCACGTGCAGGGACAGGACGACGGCAGAAGACCAGGGGGACATGACGCGGCGCGGGATCATGGGACGAATCCGAGGGCGGGGCCAACCGGGGGCCTCTACCCGAGGGACACGCGCTCGACCCACGAGCTGAGATCACGGAGCATGACACGGGCCGCGTTGCGCCCGGACGCGCCCATAATGCCGCCCCCCGGATGGGTGCTGGCCCCGGTCAGGTACAGCCCGTCGACCGGCCCCCGGTAGTTGGGGTGCTCCAGCGACGGGCGGGCGGCGAACATCTGGTCGAGGTCCATCTCCAGGTGCATCACGTTGCCATGCGGGAGGGACAGGTGCGCCTCCAGCCAGGCGGGGTCCTGAAAGAGGCGGCCGACCACCTTCTCGCGAGTCCCGGGCGCGTAGCGCTCAAAAGCGTCGAGGAGGCGGTCGGCCACCCGTTCGCCAATGTCGTCCCACGTCCGGCCCTCCGCCAGCTCGTAAGGAAAATACTGGCCCCACAGCCACAGCACCTCGCCGCCCTCGGGGGCCAGCGTGTCGTCGACCGCACTGAAGGTCATGGCCACGAGGGGCGGGTCCTCGGCGGGCCGGCCCGCCTTGAAGGTTCCGTAGGCCCGTTCGATCTGATCGACCGAGCGGGCCAGCATTTGCATGTCCGTTCGGGTGGGCCGGTCGGGGGCGTTGGCGTACTCGACGGGGGCGTCAAGCGCCAGACGCAGCATCGCCCCGAAGCCGTTTCCAACCCGGAGGGTTCCAGCCTCCGGCGGGCGATGGGCATCCGGCAGCAGGTGGTCGTACGTCTCCCGGACGTGGGTGGCCGAGCAGACGGCGCGGGCAGTATAGACGGAGCCCCCGACCCGGATGCCGGCGGCCGTGCCGTCCTCCACGAGAATGTCGTCGACCGGCGCGCTCGTGTGGACGGCCCCGCCGTGGGAGACCACGTGGCGGCGCAGGGCCTGGGTTAGCATGCCGGAGCCGCCCCGGGGGCGGGCCACCCCGCTCTCGTGGTACAGGGGATGCCAGAGGACAAACGGGGCGGAGAGAGGCGCGCTCGGGGGCGGGCCCGACTGCGCGGCCATCCAGGCCAGCAGGGCGCGCACCCGGTCGTCCTCAAAGTACTGGGCCACCACGTCGCCGTAGGGGCGCGAGATGGTGCGCGCGGCTTCTGACCAGGGGAGGGGCGTGGCGGTTTCAAAGAGCATCGACCGGCCCAGCTGCCAGGGCGTCGGCTCGGCCAGAAACATGTTTTTGAGCGCCTGTGCGAACTGGGACCAGTCGTCCAAAAACGAACGGTAGCGATCGCCGGCGCCCGGCACCGCCTCGTCGAGGGCGGCGGCGGTCCGGTCCGGGTCCCGCCACACGTAGAGGGGCGGGCCGTCGGGAGAGGGGGCGGCGAGCAGCGGGTCCAGCTCGATGTATTCGAGGCCGTAGCGCCCGAGCTCCAGCTCCTCCACGATGGGTGTGAGGCGGATGAGGATGTGCGCGCTGCCGCCCAGGTCGAACTGGTACCCCGGCACCACTTCCTCGGTTGCCACGGCGCCGCCCACCCTGTCGCGTCGCTCAAACACACCGACCCGGTAGCCGGCCTGGGCGAGGTACGCGGCGGACACGAGGCCGTTGTGCCCGGCTCCAATGACGATGACGTCGTAATCCATAGCCCATGGAAGAAGACGAAAGCGAAAAGCAAAATGCTCACCTGCTCCGTACGCACTGGGGCGTTGCGCCTCCGACCGACGCTGCGGCGCGGGGGCGGCCTCAGCCGCCTCGCCCATTCGTCAGTGCGGTTTTCTCCAGGCGGGTGTCCATCTCAACCCCGGCCTGTTCGAAGAGCTGCCCCACCGGACAGGTGCGCATCGTCTTGTCAAGCACCCGCTCCAGCTTGCCTGCGTCTTCGTCGCTGTCGACCTTCACGAGCGTTTCGGACGCGCCGATGGTGCCCTGTTCTTTGCCAAGGTCCATCTCCACTCGGATTTTGCGGTAGGTCACGCCGGAGTTTTCTGCAACCTTGGCCCAGATCGTCGAGATGCATCCGGCCAGCGACATTCCCGCTAACTCCAGGGCGGTGGGCCCGATGTCGTCCCCGTCCTGTCCGGGGGGAAGATCGAGCACGAGATCGTGCTGGCGGCCGTTATCGACGACCGACTGGTAGTCTCCATGCGCGTGTTCGGACGTTGCCTTCATCGTAGATGTGGGTTTTCTGTTTTTGAGAATACGAAGGTAGTACTCTCGCTTTCCGAGGGAATGGCTGGGTCGACCGCCGGGCGAGGAGCTACCGGGCGGCGTTCGATGCGTCGCCGGACGGATTGGGGCGGCCCGTGTCCATCGATGCGTCGGCGGCCGACTCGTCTCCACCCGGCGCATCGGGCTCCCGCAAGGGGTGACGAGGACGCGCGGACGAGGTCTCGCCGAGGGCTTCTTCGAGCATCTCCCCTTCTTCCCTCGCAACGACATCGCCCATCACGTCGGCGATCGTGCCGCCAAACATCGCACCCATTAAGCCCATGTTCATTCCGGACACGTAGACGGCTCCATCCTCGTCTTCGTAGACCCCCCAGGCGCACGGCATCATCGTGGAAACCTCCGGGTGTGCGTTAAGCACCGTTTTCGCGTGCGATGCATTACAGAGTTCGACAACCCGAACCGGCCGGTCCATCTGCACGTCGTGTTTGGCCATCGATTTGTTCATGTTTCGGATGGCTTGGTTGGACCACCCCTTCTCCTCAATGGCGGCGGCGAGGCGATCGCACGTTTCCTCGACCGTGTCGTAGGGGCTCTCGCGCACCTCCAGCATCATGCCGGGCAGGACCTGCCAGGCCCCAATCGCGACGGCACATACGCCGGCAAGAAACCCAAGACCAAATCCAAGCATCAGGGCGAGTGCGATCTGATGAGTCAACAGCGAACGGCGACTTCCCGCAGTCGGCATACGAGGGACGCCGAACCGTGGCGGGGAATTATTCGGGAGCGGCCAGACAGGGGTCCCCCAAAATCGGAAAAAAATACGTTCTTATCTTCTTTGTTACCCTTTTGCCGCGAGGACCTCGTAGAGGAGCAGGGCCATCTCCAATATTCGGCCGTGGATTCGACCGTGGATCTCGTCCGTGTCGCAGCCCAATGCCGAATGTCTCAGAACGCGTTGTGCTATATGTCGAAAGTATGTGTGCCCCTCTCTAAACGCTAGAAAAGAGCTATGTTGTCGTCCCAAACTTGATTTATTGCATCAGTCGCTTCGCTCGTGTGGGGCCCATCCGACGGGACGGGGAAGCTTCGACCATCGTCAGATAGGCTCCAAATCAAGTTTGGAGCGACGGGTGTGATGTTTTTTTCCGGAGGAAGCAGTCTTCCGGTGCCGGGCACATGTCTTACACCATAGCACAGGTCGTTCTCAGAGGCAGGGGCCGCAGCGAGGCGCCCCGCTGGGGTACTCAGCTCAGGGCCGGTCTCCACGCGGGCGCGAACGGGGGCGAGCCAACACGAGCCCATAGACGGCCTTCGCCGCAGCGGTGCGCTGGGAAGCAGAAGCCATGGTCCGTCATTCGATGGATTGGAATAATTGAGATGCCGCTTTCCATCTCGCCTTTACCCCACAAGAGCCTTTCGCAGGGCATCTTCAATCCCCGAGTAGTACTGAAGGTTGATCGAGGTCGCGACATCGTCCGGCAGCTTGAACAGCTGGTCCCGGGCCGAGACGGGGATCAGCACCCGCTTCGCCCCGTGCTCGGCGGCAAGCTCGGTAAGGTCCACGGCGCTATGGACGGGATCGATGGATCCACCAAGATTGAGGGCCCCGACCACAACCAATCCGCCCTTTAGGCTCTGCTCCATGAGGCTGCTACTCAGGGCGAGAAGGACGGCAACGCCGATGTCGGCTCCGCTCTTTGCCGCATCGAACGTGCGAAGCTGCACGGTGAAGGAGTGCTCCCTCGGCTCTCGATCTCTGCCCACCAGCGCGTCGGACTGGGAATAGAGATTCTGTTCGGCGTAGTGGACACTCTCGGCAAAGGCTTGCGGCGTGGGGCGGTTGAGCACTTTCTCTCCGGAACCGGGGCCGCTCTTGACCTCGATACGGCAGAGTCCTGCATGCTCGTCCTCCCCTCCCGGACTCACGGTCCACACCTGCCCCGGCGGAAGCGGATCGCCCCCGATCTTATCGTCACTCTGAAGCTCGGGGGTCGCGACAAACTGCTCGATGCCGTCGGTCCCCATCCGGTAGCTAAAGTTCGTGTTGCGAAACTCCGCCGAGCCGATTCGCTTCTGCTGTTCCTTCACGCGGCGACGGCTCTCCAGTGCGATCTCCACGGCCCACTCCAGATCCTCGTCGGGGACTTCCATGTTCGAGTCGGGGTAGAGGAGCTTCAGGAGGCCGCTCACGGTCTTCTGTACGGCCTTCGTGTCGCGCCCACTCAGGGCACCACCGAGCTGCACGCGGCCCATCAACTCCGAGGTGCGACTCTGGCGGCGAAGCTGTGACCAACACTCCGACATGAAGTCGCCCACGAGCCCGAAGTGATCGGTGAAGTGAGATTTGTTGAGCTTCGGGGCATCCCAGCCGGGGAAATAGGCGTGGATCCGATCCATGAAGGCGGTGTCGTTCCGAAGTTCCTCCGGCAGCGGACTGAAGAGGTGGCCTACGCGCTGCTGGTGCTGCACGTCGACGTCGAAATTGCCGACCATGACGATTCCGCCGTCCGCCCGGATGCTCTCCTGCCCCCGACTAAACTCGCCGGACTCCATGTACCCCTTCATGATGTTGATCCCATCCTTCTTGTTGAAGGAGATGCCCGCCACCTCGTCGAAGCAGACCACGTCGTACTGGCAGACCAGCCCGCGCTGGCCGGTGTTGAGGTTGACGAACATCCGGGCCACGGTCGTCTTCCCCCCCGAAACAAGATGGGCGTACGGAGACACCTGCTGGTAGAGGTGGCTCTTCCCCGTGCCCCGTGGCCCCAACTCGATGGCGTTGTAGTTGCGCTCAACGAAGGGGACCATCCGCAGCAGGTACACGTCGCGCTCCCGATCGCTCAAGGCCTCCGGCTCCAGGCCGATGCTGCGCAGGAGAAACGACGTCCACTCGTCCGTCGTGAAGGTGCGGCGTCCCTCCGAGAGGGTATCGAGGACGTTCGAGGTGGAAAGCTGAATCTCTCGGAGATTGCGGACGCCGAAGGGATTTCCGCCGAGTTCCTCTGCGATGATCGGGTCGTATTCGAGCTCGACCTCCGCGTAGAAGCCGCCCGTGAGCATCCGCTCGTGGTTCTTCACGGCGTTCGCGTCGATCCGGGCGCGGCGAAGCTGGAGGCTCGGAAGCTCGGCGACGTAGGCGTCCTCCCGGGGATCGAGACGGGCACGAATGAGGTCAATGAGCTGCACACTACCCTTCTCCCGCGCCTTCGACTTGAAAAGCTCCTCCTCTCCCGGGGTCACGGTCCGGTCCGAGAGCTGACGCTGAACGATGTCGAGGCCCTCCTGGATCTCCTCCTCGTCGACGCTCGCGCAGTAGCGGCCCAGCAGAAACTCGACAACGTACGTGGGGACCGGGTACTGATTCTGAAAGCGGCGCACGAGGTCCTTCCGCACGATAAATCCCTCGAACGCATCGGCAGCCGTTCGATCAACCGCATCCAGTTCCATTACGTCGTACTCACTCATGGCCTCCCACGGTGGTCGAGTGGGTGTGAATAACGTCGCCGTCCTCCAGGAGAACGGCGGTGATCTCGGATCCTTCCTTCTCGGGCGACGGGACAAGAATGGAGGCCGTCCCATCTTCCTTCACCTGTTTGGGGCGAGAGGCCACGGAGGTTTCGGGATCGTTGGCCCGGGTCCGAAGGTCGACCTCCAGCCCAGAGGTTGGGTTCTCTACTTGAATGCGACACCGGAGCCGAAGCCACTTCAGAGAGGAAATGTGGGCGCTCGGTCCCTCCTCTCCCGAGGATTGAACACGCAGGCGCGGCACCAGGCACTCCTGCACGCTGATCCCGCCATGGGCATAGCCGATCCCTCGCTTGTGGACCCGCATGTCGGGCGCCATCGCAATGCGCACGTCTGGATTCCAGTGCCACCCGACGGTCATGTGGCTGGTTTCGGCTCCTTCATTCAGGGTCGCGCAGCGTCCCCAGCGGGTCTGTGCAAGATAGTGCGGCAGGTCCTCCTTCGGAAGCTCACCGGGAACGAGGAGCCAGCCGTGGTCCGTGACGATCCGCACGGTGTCCCACCCGGCCCCCAGAAGCTGACGCACCCGGGCCGTAATCTCGGTCATGAGTTCGTCGACTCGGCGGGCGAGCTTCCACTCTTCGTTGTGCCCGTACGTGTCAATGGTCCCGATCTCGCTCCAGGCGGTCCCGGCGGGATCCCCAGTCTCTTCCGTGTCCAGGATCTGATGGCCTCGCTCCTCCATGCGATTGCGAAACCGCCGGATGGTGAGGCGATCTCCATCCAGTTCGGGCTGAAACTCGTCCGGGTCGCTCTCCTGACTGATCTCCTCCGCAATCGGGGAGACGGCAGGCTTCGACGTCGGCGTCACGGACGGAAGGGCCGCCCAATGCGAATCCATCTCCACCTCCAGGTCGACGAAGCGGAGGACCTCCGCCAACGTCTGCCCAACGTCGTACCGGAGCGCATCGACGAATAGAAGCACCTCCCCCGCCGCCGGATCGGGCGGTTCAGGGGGGCGCGGCACGCCCTTATTGGCGAACGCGGTCTGTAAGGCCTCTGTCCCGTTTTCGAGCCAGCCCTGATAAAGTGCCCCGATGGCCGAGTGGACCGCCTTCACATCCTTGGGCTCCCGCACACCCTGCATGGCGTCGAGCATCGCCCGATCTGCCTTCCACCCGCCGTCCCGGTAGTGTTCAGCGACGGCCTCGGGGGTGGCTCCGCCGAGGGGCGACTGCACCGCCTCGGCGAGCGTGCGAAGGGGCCTCAGCGCATTGGCGAGCGGGGCCTCTCCAAGCTCCGACCAGACCCAGGACCGCCGTTCGCTGTGGGCTGCTTCGAGTTCGTCAATCTTCTCTGCGGCCTCCGGTGGGCGCAGGTCGCCGATCTTCAGGAGCTCCTCCCGCAGCTCCTCCTCCATCACCTCGTTGTCCTGGGGCCACATCGGCTCCTTCGCAAAGAGGTCGCCCGACTGCGGGGGCCGGGCCTGCCGGAGTTTGTCTGGGATGCCGGGATAGCGGTCCGGCGCCTCGATAAATCGCTGCCAGACGGGGGCCCATGCCCCTTCCTTGAACCCAAGCAGCTTGGCGGCGTGAAGCGGGCCGTCCTTTTCGGGATCGAAACCGTACTCGTCCTCGCAGATCTCGCAGAAGGTCGTCCACCGCTCCGGGCTCCAGTCTCCCTGGGTCTCTTCCGGACGACTCAGCCACGTGAGAAGGTCCCGAACCGGGTCGTCAGTGATGAGGGTGCGAAACCGGCTTGCGTCGAGGCGCTGTCCGCGCAGGCGGTCGATCGGCGTGTCTGCCAGCTCGGGGAGCGCGCGCTGCATGGCCGCCAGGGTCTCCTCGTCCCCCGCCACGTCGAGGCCCAGGCCGCCGTTCTCGCTCATCAGAAAGGCCCGCACCGTCCAGTCTCGCCCGTTCGTCTGGTTCCAGAGCACGCCCCGGTACTGAAGCTCGGCAAGCGGCTTAATCTCCTCAGGACACCGCTCCACAGCCCGAATGTCGCGGCGGGACACCCCGGGCAGGTACACGATGGGAATCTCTTCCTCCGGCCCGTCCGCCGCCTCCAGCGTGCGGGCGATCATGCACTTCAGCCAGATGGCCGGGCCGGTCTTCGTCTCGGGGTCGTACTCCCCCAGCGTAAGGAGCTGCGGAAACCGCTCGCGGAGGCGGGGGAGCAGGCGCGTCCACTCTTCCTTTTCGTCCGGCCAGAGGATGGCGGCGGGAGCCACCCGAGAGCGCTCGTTGTACGTGGCCGCCCGGTCGAAGGCCCGTTCCAGGGCATCGAGGGGCGTGGTGGCGGCGGTGATGACGTCGGACATAGAGGATGAAATGGGCTACTCGTCGTCGAAGGAAGAGTCGGGCGACACGTCTGCTTGCCGCTCCCGAAGCGCTCGTGTCCGCTCGTGCCAATACGCGATCCGCTCGTCCCGGGTCTTCTCTTTCAAGTGGGCCCGCACGGCCTGTGCGCCTTGGCGCTTCATCGCGATGCAGTCAAATTCCTTCTTCGTTGTCGTCATCAGAAATCACCTCCGGCGGGGAATGGATGGCGAGCGTGTCGTATCCGTGCAACTGGTTTACGGCGTTGTACTGGGGAATCTTCTGAAAGTGCACGATGTGGGTGAAATTCCAGCTGACGACCAGCTCACAGTTCCCGACGGTCGCAAGAGCCATGTGGAGGGCGTCGTCTTCCCACTGGGGGGTGAGAATCCCCGCGTCCAGGTCCGCCGCCTGCAGATCAAGGATTTCGGCCGTGACCTCGACGATTTCGGTATGCGGAAGGATGGCTTCGAAATCGTCCCGGACGGCGTCGGGCGCCTCCGCGAGCTCTTCGGCGACGACGGCCGAGGTGACCAGGTCGAACCGCCCCGCTCGTACCTGGTCGAAGAACGTGTAGCTGGCGTCCGAAAACGCGGGGTCGTGAAGCCCTCCGTATACGGACGTGTCGGCGTAGGTTCGAATGGGCATGAGAACGGAACGGACCTCGAAAAAGACAATCGAATCGTTTCCCCGTGCTCCCGGAACGATGTCGCTGGAGTCTCTGATCGCTCAACGAACGAGAGGCGGCTCCCACATTGTACCAGATGGCTGGGCCGGACTTTATTTCAGGGTCGTAGTCCCGTAGCGTAAGCAGCTGTGGAACCCGCTCGCGGAGGCGGGGGAGCAGGCGCGTCTACTCGTCTTTTTCGACGGGCCAGAGGAGGGGGCCACCCGGGAGCGCTCGTTGTACGTGGCCGCCCGGTCGAAGGCCCGCTCCAGAGCGTCGAGGGGCGTGGTGGCGGCGGTGATGACGTCGGGCATGGGGAGAGCGAAGCTGTCGAACGACGGATCGGGGGCAAGAAAACAAACAGCCCCGAAAAACACAGCCCGCCTCGACCGGCCTTACCAGGAGGAGGGCATGTGGACCTCCGTGCCGTCGCTCAGTTCGTACGGGTCGTTGAATTGATGCTTCACGTATTGTCCCTTCTTCATCTGGAACGGATTCGAGGCCATTTGGGCCAGCTCATTGTTCTTTCGCTCATACGGAAACGCAAAGGTAACGGCCTTCGAGGGGGCAAGCCGTTGTGCAGTTCGAAAGGCCGGAGCAAGATCCGTGTCTCCTGAGACGAGAACAGCGATGTCGCATTGGTCTTCCATCAGTAGCTCGATCAGCCGAACAGCAATGGCGACGTCGGTCTCCTTCTCTTCATGCTTCGTGAATCGGTTGCCGCAGTTGTAGCATTGGAGGGTCTTCTTTTTGAACCGATTCAGTTCCACGTTCACCCCGACGTCTTCCAGACACCGAATGTACTTTTTATGCCGCTTCGTGACGTCGGGCTTCTTCGATAGCAGGTGCTTTGCGAGAGCGGAGAAATAGTAGATCTCCTCCAGGTCGGCCTCTCGCCCGAACAGGTGCATATAGGAGGTGAACAGGCTTCGCAGGTTGAGCCACCTCGTCGTCGATCCGCCCAGGTCGCGCTCGGCCTTTTTGACGGAGTGGTACAGATTGAATCCGTCAACGAGGAAGCTTACTCGTGTAGAAGACATGTAGGAACTCCGAAACGGGGAAAATCAGATTTGAGCAAAAAAAAACCCGCCGGATCGTAACCCGGCGGGGGCCAGTGAGCATATCGCCCATCTGGGGATGAATATCAATATATTGAACTTCCCAAATGGGAATCGTTCACCCTGCCAGTCTCCATTCACCGAATATTAACTTCTACTGGCTATCTTGAGAGGCACGTTCTGCCCGAACCCGGCGCTTCACCTCGTTCGTCAGGTGCTCGATGACCTCCCCGTCTTCGTCCGTCAGCTTGTATTCCTCGGGCACGTCCTCGTAGCGGTTGTAGCGCTTGGGGCCCCACGGGGCGCCCTCGGGGTTCTTGCCCCGGTCCTTCGTGTAGCGGACGTTGGGCTCGTCGCGGAGGATGCCCGCCTCGATGAAGGGCTTGATATTGAGGAGGACGCCGTCGTTGAGGTCCGGGTCCCAGCCGATGGGCTGCTCGTGGGCCTCCTTCCAGCGGACGAAGATGTCGTAGGGGGGCTCGCCCTCGATGATCTTTTTCAGTTCCTCCTGGAGGTCCTGGGCGGCCAGCAGGCGGGCCTCCGCGCCGTCGTCGCCCCGCTCCATCGCCGCCTCCTGCTGCTTGATCCAGTCGCCGAGGTAGGTGTAGGTGAGCCGCTCTAAGTTGGCGCGGTCGAGCTGGTGGTAGTTGACGAGCGCGCTAAAGCCGTCTGCGTGCTCGTCGCTCACGTGCCAGATGAAGGGCCGGTGCCCGAAGAGCTTGTTGTGCTGCTGGGCGAACTTGCCCTTCTGCCGGGCGGTGGCGCCGTCGAGCCAGCCCTCCAAGCCGCCGCTACGGTAGCCCCACTCGTCGAGGAGGTCCTGGAGGACGTCTTCGCCCCAGTCGTCGCCGTAGGCCGCCGCCAAGAGGTCGTGGATGCGGTCGGCGGCGGCGCGCTCGCCGGAGACGGCGGGAATGCAGACGATGCCGTCGTCGTCCACGTGCTCGTCGAGGTCCTCGCATCGCTCGATCCACTCGCGGGCCTCGTCGGAGAGCTCCATGTCTTCATCCTCCTCAGCAGGCCACCGGTAGCCGAGGAGGCGGGCAACGGCCACCTGGAGGGGGCGCTCACTCGGCTTCGGGTGACCGTGGAAGATCCACTGTGTCGGATCGTCGCTGTAAGGATTGGGGAGACCATCCGGATACTTTTTCTCTGCGACCTGACCCCAATAACTGAGATCGAAAGGAATTTTGGCCAATGTATTGCATGTTACTCCCCATTTTTTATCTATCTTTCTGACCTCTTCCTCGAACTTTTCTGACTCACAAAAACACCATATAGCTTCCAAGTTTTTTTCCTTGTAAGGAACGATCACCGCTGATGTATTTTCGTATATCTCACCCTTATAGATAGTTACTGGTAAACTTGACGTGTACCTTACACATACTCCATCTTTCCCCCAAGCCTCCTCTCCGGCTATAGTGGCCTTTCCTTTTTCGGCATATTTTTTTATCTCTTTCTCCCCCTCTTCCCACAATAATACGTTTTTTCGGCCCGAAAACTCTTGGGTGCTTTCTGGTGGCCCCTGCTGCCTTACCCATGTGCCAATCTCCAAATCTATCTCCCAGAACTTTTTTCTAAATCTTGGAGAATCCCCGGACGTTATCCCCCCTAGGCTACTTGCGTACTTTTTTAGCAGTTCCCTGTCTCCCGTTACGTCAGGTATTATCCTCGAATCTACGTTGTTACTCATCTCTTCCTGTTCAATCTTTTTCAACCTCCCTTTTTTCATATAATTCAACTTTTCTTCTATGCTATCTTTTTTTTGCGCATCTATTGCCGTTATTTTCTTGTTCCTTTTCCTATTAGACAATATAATGTTCGATGCATTAACTACTTCTCCAGATATTGTCTCGAAGGAGTTAGGCCCCAACCATACTACTGAGTTTATCTCGTAATTGTTTAGCAAATTGGCCCTTATTTTCGAATACCTACCGAGGAATAAGAAATTTTGAGGCATTACCAAGGCGGTCGAACCCCCCGCCTCAGTCATCTGTAATATTCTTTCCAAAAATACAGTTGATATGTTTTCGTCAGACAAGCTGTGATTTTGGGACACATAGTTCTTCAACACATTCGAGTAGTAACTCTTATGGAGATACGGCACATTGGTAGCTGCCAGACAATAGGTGGATGTGAGCATATCTGCTGCCTCCGCAATACCAAATGCCTTAACGCCTCGCTCAATAACCTCCGCACTCTGTTCATTGGCCAAAGCCTCTTGCAGTAGCGGTCTCACCTCCTTCGAGGTGGCTGTGTGTACAAGATTGTCGGACTCATCGGGGGCTATGAGACTTCCCAATGTCGGGGCATTCTCAAATGTATCATAAATCTGACGCATACTATTTTGTAATCGCTCGTCCTCGCCCGCCAGCATCACCCAGTCCTCCAGGTCCCCCTGGGGCGCGAGGCCGCTACAAGCAAGATTCATTTCCGGCAACTCGCGGTAGCCCGACGCTCCATTGAACGTCCACGCAGCCATCGCCAGGGCAAACGCCGCGATCTGCGTGCAGCGCTCGTCGATCTCCAGCCCGTGCAGGTTTTCCGCAATCACGCGGTCCACCGCCGCCTCCGCCGAGAGGCCCTCCTCGTGTATCCGCATGCGCGCCAGCATCGGCAGGGCCGCCACCAGGAAGTGGCCCGAGCCCATGCACGGATCCATCACCGTCAGCTCCGCCGCCGTGTCCGGCCATCCGTCAAACGTCCCCGCCGCCGGGACTTCCTCGCCGGTCTCCTCATCCTTTACGAAGCGCAGGTACTCGAAGTCGAGATCGATGTCGGCGTCTGGGTGACGGGCCGTCCACCACGCCCCGAGCGTATTGTCGAGGAGGAACTGCACCATGTAGTGCTCGGTGAAGAGCTGCGTGACGGCGGGCAGCTCGTCGGCCCCAATCTTGTCGCCGGAGGCGTTGACCTCGTCCTTCCGCTTCGACTGCCAGAACTGGTAGACCCACCCGAGGCTGTCGTCGGCCTCAAAGACGGCCTCCGGCAGGTCCTGCACCATGCGCTTGAGCTTGCTTCGATGCTCCGGGGCCATCTCCAGGTCGAGCACCGGGTCGTCTTCCCGGAAGATCTGCGGCAGCATGCCGGTGGCAAAGCGCGCCGCCAACTCAAAGCCGTCCCGCGCCCCCTCCTCGTCGGCGAGCGCCTCGCAGTCCTCCAGCGTCACGGCCACGTCCAGCTCGGGATGCACCAGCAGGTCGTTCTCCGCCAGGAAGCGGGCGAAGAGCATCCGGTGCCAGTGCTCGTAGGCGATCTCGCGGGCGAGGTGCCACGTCTCCTGCTCGCCGCTGTTTTTGAGTTCGTCGCCCAACTGTCGGCCTCGGGCCCGGAGTCGACGGCGCAGTTCGGCCTGCTCCTCGTCGAGATAATCCGGCTTCTCGCGGTCGCCCACGCCCAGTTGATTCAACGCGGCGTTCGCGCCGGTTTCGGCCACCTCGCGGGCGTCTTCTACGGTGGATTCGAGGGTGCTGCGGAGGTCGGTGTCGAGGGATTGCATGGGGGGTATTGCGTAGTGCGTATTGCGTGTTGCGGGGGCGGAGAACTGTGCTCCCGGCGTAGGACGGCGCTAATGAAAAGGCGTTTTGTTAGATGGGGCGCCAGTCATCTAATGAAAAGTTCGGGGCTCATTTTTTATTAGCGTTGCCGCGCCGGGTCTACTCCTCATCGAGCACTTCGAAGTACTCGACGTTGAGGGTCTGTACGTTCTCGTACTCGATGACGAAGTACTCCCCCCGAATGGGATAGTAGCGGTCGCTCGCCGGGGGCAGAGCTGCTTCCTCAGAGTCCGTGTCCGTCTCCTCTGAGTTCTCGTCTCCCTCTGGAGGATACAGATCTCGATCCGACTCCGGGCTCAAAAACCGGCGCTGGGCCTGCGTGAGAATGATCTTGTCGAGGGCTCCGGCCCGATCAAACACGTAATCGACCAGCCGGCCCCAGTAGAGGATGGACGGTTCTCCCTGATCGACGACGACGGATGCAAACACCCAGTCCACCGTCTGGTCGGTGTCCTTCTCGTAGAGCCACACCTCCCCGGCAGGGCAATCGCATCTCAAGTACAACGGAGAAAACACGTTTGCTCATATCGTCATTCCGAGCGAGGCGTCCCGACCGCCGTCGGGAAGTCCGAGTCGAGGAATCTCTTCGAAGACAGGCGGAAACGCCCCACAGCACTGCTTTCGCCGAATTCAAAGAGATGCTTCGACTCCTTCCTCTCTTCGTTCGTCAGTCGCTCAGAATGACTGTACTTCTGTGGACCTATTTAACATGCAATCGCCCTGCACCTCCCCGGAGAAGAGGTCGTGCCACTCGTTGTTGAACCGCAGTCGTTCCCACCGCAGATCGAGTTGGCAGAACCGCACGATCCCGTGTAAGGCCCCTCCGATCACGAGAGCGGCCCCAATGGTCACGACCAGGGACTGGAGTCCCGCCTTAAACTCCTTGGCAGCTTCCTTCGCCGAGACCGCTCCCGTATCAGCAAAAACAGCCAGAATCACGTCGGTCTTCGGGGCCCATTCCGTCCACCACCAAGAGAGCCCGAGGGCTCCAACGTGAACGAAGACTGCCAGGACGATGCCCCGGCCAATCTCATCCCGGATCGGGCCAAGGGTGATCGGACTTCGGCGAAAAAAGCCTCGTCGGTAGGAGTAGCTGAGAAGAATGCCCGGCAGGAGAAGGAGAAGAACAAAGAGTGCCGGGAATGCAAGGTTCATTCACCCGAGGGATTATTCGCGTCCATTCTCGGCCGGGTCTTCCGCACGGGTTTCTGAAACCCGCTGCACGCGATACCGCTTGCCGTCCACCTCAACCGTGGTGGACTTCCCTTTCCGTGCGGCGTTAATCACCTTCTGGGCAGCCTCGTCGTCCGAAAAAATGCGTCGCGCACGTTCCGAGGTCGGTGCTTTCATGGGAGACCACCGGTTTATGAGAAGAACTGAGGTTTGGAAACGTACGAAAATGTACGTTTGATTCAAAGCAGTGCGACATCTCCACAGGGCAATCGCATCAATAGCCTACTGCTTCAAATTGATGCTTAGAAATCTATTTTCTGGCAGCGGAGACTCAAAAAAGCGCTCACGTTTGTCGTCCCACACTTGATTTGGGAGCCATCCGATTCGTGGAGGAGGCTTCTACAGTCGTCAGATGGGCTCCAAGTCGAGCTTGGAGCGACGGTTTGCGTTCATGCGATTGCCCTGGACATCTCCAGGCCCGTGCCGCCGTCTCAGGGTAGCGCCTGGGACCGCTTGGTCTCGCAATCTACTCGTGCTGGGCGGCTCCGTCTTCAGAAACGACTGGCGAGAGAAGACAACCCGTGCACGTCAGAGGCCGAGAAGCAGTCGGACCCGGTCCTCCACAATGTCCACGACCGCTTGATCGTAGATCCGACCGATCCGGCTTCGAAGTCGATCTTTCGAAATCGCGCGAAGTTGCTCGCACATGATGAACGAGCGATGGTCGAGGTCCGACTGCTCCGGGGTCACCTCCACGTGGGTGGGAATGCCGGGACGGTGGGTCGTGGTCAACGGAACGGAGACAATCAGTCCGGCCGGTCCCTCGTTGAATCGGGTGTCCGAAAGAATGACTGCAGGCCGGTCGCCGCGTTGTTCGCGGCCCCGCGTCGGGGAAAAGTTCACCCACCATAGCTCCGCGCGCCGCGGGTCTGGCGACGCCGATTCAGGAACGGACTCAGCCATCGTAGGGGTGTGCCTCTAACCCATCGTCGGACGCGCCCGCCAGCTCCTCCGTCTCCGCGTCGTATTCCGCCCACGCCTCCCGGCGACGCCGAAGCCGATCAAACCCCTCATTGGTCCGGCGAAAAAACCGATCCCGCCGCCGTTCTTCGAGGAGACGATCGACGACCTCCGAGAGCGTTCCCCCTTCTTCCTCCGCCAGCGCCTTGAGTCGGCGGTGTACGTCACGACTGACGCGGACCGTGGTGCTACCGGTGTCACTCATGGGGCCATTGGGCAAATCTGTATATCGTGTGTGTGCTGATTGTATACAAGAGAGGCTACAGCGCCGTTCCTCGGCGTCACCTGCACCAGGCGTCGCCCCGTGAAGGCGATTGGCCGGAGTTACACCTGCACGGGACCGTCCTCCAGGTGGTCGAGGAGCGTTTCGCGGGATTCGTCGAGCCACTCCTCCACGTCGTCCTCTGACCTCAGAACCTGAGAGTCCAGATTGATGCGCGTCGTGTCCGGTTCCAGTTCCCGCACGGCGTCGGAGAGGGCGTCATCGAACCGCTGGGAAAGGGCATCCTTGCGGGTGCGCCAGCCGCCGAGCGGGGTGTCATCAAGCGTGTCCAGGAGCGCCTCCGTGGTGCCTACCTCAATCTCCGGAATGCCGTCGAGGTTGTGCCGCCGGAGGATCGATTGCCGGGTCTCGTCATCGATTTTCTGCCACGGCTCCGCCGCCTGGAGCGCCTCCATCTGCTCCTCGAAGGCGGCCTCATATTCGTCGTACAGCGAACGAAGCTCCTCCCGGAGCCGGTCGGTGGCCGAGTTGAGGAGCGGCTGTACGGGATCGGTGGGCTCCAGGAGCGAGCGCTGCTGCTTGATCGCATTCGCATCCTCCCGGATTTCCTCTACCCCGTCGAGGTCTTCTGCCCGGCGGAGGGCCGTCTGGAGCTGTGACCACTCGGCCTCCCGCTGCGGCTTGCGATTGCCCATCGACTGCCACTCCCCAGTCTCCTTTAGGAAGCGTTCCTTATACTCGTGGAGCTTCGCGAGTTGCTCGTTTCCGGAGTGCCGTGCGACCTCGTCTACGTAGTCGAGGTCCGGGCGGGCCGGAAGCGGCGGCGGCCCGCTGATTCGATGGGCGAGGGTCCGGACCCGCTCCAGAAACTCCGGCACTTTTTCCTGCTCGTTGCCCGTGACGTCGTCGGCAAACTGCTGCAGTAGTCCTCGGAGCTCCAGAATCTGCTTGCGGCTCAGCGTGACGGTCTCGGCCCGGAAACGAGCGGTACTCAGGTTTCGCTGTGTGAGGTCGGAAGCGTCCACCGCCCCCCCATTGCGCCTGGCCCGCACGTGATTCGTGAGCGTAAGCAACACAAGGGCCGCATCCACCGCATCCTGGGGCCATCCGTAAGGGGCCGTTGTGAACTGCCGCCGGACCTCCTTGCCGTTGGTCGTAGCGCTCACTGCCTCCAGCACCGCTTCGCAGACGGGATGGTCCTCGGGGTTGCCCCGAAAGTCCACTTCCTCCAGGGCGTCCTTGTCCCCATTCCGCGCCTGCCGGTACACCCGGTTCCACCGCCTATCGTCGGCGGTTTCGAACTTGGGATAGAGCCGTTCGAGGGCGTTTAGCGCGGCATTCTCGACGCCTTCCGCCACGGTATCGGCCACGTATTCTTGTCCCCCGGCTAGAAAGACCCGGGCGCCCTCCAGAATCTCTTCGAGGGCGGCCTCCTTACGCTGCGTCGCCTGCTCGCGCCGCGTAATCATCGCCTGCCGGGCTTCCTCCCCCTCCTGCGTGGTCGTTCGCCCTTTCACTTCGAGGGTCGCCTTCCCAGCCCGCTCGGTAGCGATCGCCTCATCGAGCTGATCGGCGCTCCGCTTCGGCAGGAACACATAAATCATGGGGCTGTCCGTCCCCGCCTGTCGGGCGTCGGCCTCGACGGACGACGCCGTGTCCCGCCACTCGTTGCGAACCCAGACCGGGATCGCCTCGCCGCTGGGCGTGGGCTCCTCCTTCGAGAAGTGCGGCTCGAGGGTCCGCCGCTCATTGCTGTCGCCGTGCTTGATCTTCTGGACGTCGCCAAGGGCGTCACTCGCGGCCTTGCGCAGCTCGTCGCTCCGGTGCGTCGCCAGCTGCTCCCGCTTCTTCGTGATGCTCCGGTATCGCTCGCGAAACTCATTCATCCACTGCTGGCTCTCCTGCGTCTGCATCCGGTACTCCCCCTCCACCTGCATGAGGATGCCCTTCTTCACCAGCTGGTCGAGCCGGGCTTCGACGCGGTCTCGGAGCGTGCCACTGCCCGCCTTTAGGTCCTTCACCAGCAGATCCGCGAACGTCTCCGGCGTAGCCCGGAGGCCCGTATCCACGCCCTCCTCGCGGGGCAGCTTTCCGATGAGAAAGGCCAGCGCGCAGAGCCGCGCCCCGAGCTCATCGTCTTCCTCGGCACGCACCTGCTCGATTCGGGTGTCGATGTCGTTGGCGAGAACGCCGCTCTGGAGCAGGTCGGAGCGGAGATCTTCGTAGATGAAGTCCCCCGCCACGACGGAGCCAATCGGCTCCTCCGCCGTCTGCTTCACCGCCTCGTCCACCAGCTTGAGCTGCGTGCGGAGCTGGCTCTTGGTGCCCGCCTCGTCGACGGCCCGCAGAACTCGCTCCCAAAACCGCCGCCGGGTGGGGAGCAATGGATAGTCATCCACGAGGTGGTCCTCGTCCTCCGGCTTCGATTCAAAGTCGGTACCTCGGAGGTGGCGGGAGATCTCCCCGCTGTTCCGCGTCAAGGTGTCTTCGACGTCGGGCCGCTTCGACGGCTTCTTTTTGAGCACCGTTTTCCGCGTGACCGCCTGCACATCCGCGTCCGAGAGCTGAATCTGGATGCGGTAGCGCCCGGTCAGCTTCTCCAGCTCCGGCGTGCCCGTGAGCGCCGTCTGTCCCGTCCCCACAAACAGCAGCTTCCCGCCGAATTCCGAACAGCAGGCCTGCGTGACCTCCTGAATGTCGTACGTCTTCTCGGAGTCGTCCCCAATGAACTGCTGGATTTCGTCGAGGGCGACGAGCGTGCAGGGGAGCTCGCCGTCGTCGGCCAGCGCGTCGTAGATGGCATCCACCATCTGGTCGAGCGAGACGTCGTCGACCTTCGGGTAGCTTTCCCGGAGCAGGTCCCGCACGCCCGCCACGTCGTCGGCCAGCGACGGCTCCAGGTCGAGCAGGTGCTTCGAAATGGACGACGACACCATGAGATTGCGGAGCTCCCGGTCCCAATCCCGCCCTTCGTCTTCCACCCGCCGACGAAGCTCCTCATAGTGTCCTTCCTCCTTGAGCCACATCACAAACTGAGCGAGCGAATACTGCTCCGGCAGGTCCGCCGACTTAAAAATGAGGCTGAGCAGGGCGAGGGGGACGCTCCCCTTTGAGCTGGAGCCCAGCGACCCCGAGACCGCATGGAGCCCGTTCAGGCGCCGGGCCTGGGTGGAGAGCTCCTTCAGCAGGTCCTCGACACGGGTCGAAAGGTTTGCCAGTCCCCGCGCCGTCGCTCCGTCTGGAAATTCGTAGTCGACCCACAGGTAGCGAAGCATCTTGACGAGGTGCGACTTGCCGCTCCCGAAGAACCCGCTGATCCAGGCGGCGGGCTGTTCCGGTTGCCCGAGGTTGTCGAGGTAGCTCTGAAGTAGCCGGATCAGTCCCTCTTCGTACTGTCCCTCACAAATAAAGGTCTTCAGCTCAAAGCGGAGCGTTTCGAGCTCTTCCTTGGTTTGTGCGTCCCGAACCTTCGCGACCCCGTTGTTCAGGAGTTGAAATTCCGTGGGGTCCTGCTCGTAAATTACGCGGTTTTGCATCACACAGCCAGATTCAGTGAGAGAAGCCAGAAAGAGAAGAGAGGGCTTCTATGCTTTGATCGGCAGGGCAAGATAGTCCCAGCCGTCCCGGGCGTCGAGGAAGCGGTACGTGTTCGCCTCGTGGCGACCCGGAAAGAAGACGACGAGGCGTCCACGAATTTCGGAGTGGACCTCCTCGATCAGGTCGGAGATGGAGACAAATCCGAAGAGCGTTCCGATGCCCGTGAGGGCCACGACGGTTTCCTCGTCTTCCTCTTGAAGATCCGCCCGGATGTCCTGCGCGAGATCCTCCAGGAAATCCTGCTTCACAAAGTCGAAACCGGAGGGGTCCTCGAAATACCCTTCCCGGTACTCGTGGTCCGCCATCCACTCCGGGAACGCGCGGGTCAAATCAGATTCGGTCCATCCGTGCCCGGCTTGCGTCGTCGCCATCCGAAACTCTTCGATCCGCGCTCGGAGTGCCCGCTCATACTTTGGCGGATACACGACAAACCAGACCTTCTGCGCCCCGTCCAGCCGCTTCTTCCACGGACGGTTAACGTTCTGCTCGTACCGGTCGAGGAGGTCGTCAACTTTGCTCACGAAGGAGGTCTTGTTCGTGTGGGAGGAGGATGGGAGAAATGTCCACTTCAATGATGCCCCCCGCATTGCGGTACGTGAGCATTCCCCGCCGGGACGCCGATTTCGCATGGTCCTGGAGCTCGTGTTCGGGCGCGTCGAGCACGCGCGTCCAAAAGGTATTGAAGAGAAGCGAGCCGCGCACGCCACACAGATGCCCCAGGATAAGCGCGTAGGCCGTATTGGTCGGTGTGCACTGGGGATGGACCCGCGTCTTTTTCTGCCGCCCCTCCAGAAGCCCGCCCTGTGTCCAGGACGAGCCCGTCATGCGGGAGATCTTTTTGATGCTGGTTTCGCTAAATCGATCCCCGGTTTCCGCCCGAAGGACTGCCTGGAGTTTTGTTTTGTCGAACCGCTCTCCAGTCTCCAGGTCCAGGATTGGCTCCGCCGTCATCCGGAGCATCGGGTCCCGCGCGAGCACCAACAGCAGGGCCAGAAGGGGACGCCCTTCGTCCCGGTCCCAAAGGGCCCGAAAGATGCGGAAGAGGGGAATTTCGGGGTCGAGCCCGTACAGCTCCGCGAGTCGTTGCGCGTTGTAACGGCGCGTGGAGGCCGTGTTTTTCGCCAGGATGTTCTCCTCGACAATGGCGGCCTGGTACTCTTTCTTCGACGTCTCTGGGGGAAGCTCGTCGAGGAGCGTCTCCAGGTCTTCCAGCATCATCGTCCGGGTGTTATGCACTCCCTTCTCTCCCGCCCGGAAGCCGAACGCTTCGGGCAGGGCATTCACCGTCTGCGAGAGAAGTCGAATCATGGCAGCACAACTGACGGGGAACTCGTGGGCGTCCCCAACAAACCAGACCCACCCGAGCAAGTCAACGACGCTTGGGTGGGGGCGCTCTTCTATGCCAAATTTTCCCCGCTGGAGGCGGTAGAGGGGAAGGGCTGGACACGGCGTGGTCGTGGGTCGTCCAGTCGAGCCGCGGGCTGAGCCCGGATAACTTCAGGGTGCTCGCGCGGCGTAAGACCACGTGACGCCCGGACGTGCCCCCGCCGGCTCTCCTAGCTCCGCGTGCCGAATGAGGACGCTCGCGTCTATGCGACACGCCCCCACGCGGCCTGCGTCCGTCTGCCCCGCCGCAGTCGTAGGCATCGGCCTGGGTGCGCCCGTCGGCGAGGCCCGTAGGCACCACGGTGTCGCCCCCCGCCAGGGCGGCCCGGTAGCGCAGCTCGGCCTCGACCTCCGCCTGCCCGAACGAGGAGAGCTCCGGATAGCGCTGGGCCAGCAGTGGAAAGGGCGGGCGGACGGACAGGTCGCCCACCTTCTCGCAGCCGGCCACCGCCGCTTCCGCCGCCTCCGGGTCCACGACCGTCACGGCCGCCGCCCGGTCCCGAGCGCGGCGGCCCCCCTCCTCGGGCGCGAGCGTCTGGCAGCCGCCCCCCACGAACAGAATGAGCACAGGCACAACCAGTCGCATCGGACGAGACACGGGGACAGGGGTCGTCTGGTGAGCGTACAGCGCAGACCGTCGGCTATCCGAGGCGCTCGCGCCACCGGAGCGCCAGCGGGCCCTCGCCCCCGACCCACGCCGCGGACGGGGACCGGTCGGCCAGGAGCGCCCCGACCTCCCCAAACGCCGCGCGCCACCGCACGGTGACGTGCGCCGTGTCGGCCCGCCGGACGGGGCCCGGCTCCTGGTCGAGACGCGCGCACCGCAGCGGGCCGCCGCCCGTCGCAAAGCGCCAGGTCCCGCCCGTCGCCGCCGGAGACGTCGCCGCCGGCGGGTCGGCCGCGCCCGCCCGGGAGCGCTCCACCCGCAGGCGCTGCTCGCGCCCCTGCCAGTCGAACCGGTACGTCATCGACACCCGATCGTCGGACGTGCGGCGCAGGGGCTGCATGGACGCCACGGCCACCGGTTCGTCGTAGAGCGTGCGCGCCCCCCACGCGACGAGCCGCCGGGGGACGTACGCCTGTAGCGTGAGGGTGCCCTTCCGGTCCGTGGGCGGGTGCCGGACCGCCGCCCGCAGCTCCACCGCCGGCACGTGGCGAAGCCCCGGCCCCGCAATCCCGAGCACTCGAACGTCCGTCAGGTGCACCCCAACGAGGCTCAGGGCGGCCCGTTCGTCCTGCGTATCGGGCACCAGTAGGTCCGGCAGGTGCGCCGCCAGCGACGCCGGGGGCACCTCGTAGCGCACGCCCACCCGGTGGCGGGCCGTGGCGCGGAGGACGACGGGGCGAGACGACGAAACGGAGGCGGACATGGGCACCGAAGGACCGTCGCAGGCAACAGACAAAAAGGGCCCGTCCCGACGGGGACGCGCCCTTTGTTCGGATTCGTGGCCGGGCCAAATCGTAGCGGTTCAGTCACTGCGATGGGGCTGCAGGTCGTCTCGGTCGTGACGCTGGCGCAACTTGCGCAGCGCCTTCTCCTTGATCTGACGCACCCGCTCCCGCGTGAGGTCGAAGCGCTTGCCAATCTCCTCGAGGGTCAGCGGGTGCTCGCGCCCGATGCCAAAGTAGAGGCGCGTGATTTCGGCCTCGCGGTCGTGGAGCGCACTCAGGGCGCGCTCGATGTCAATCTTAACGGACTCCGCCAGCATCTCCTCGTCCGGCGAGTCGCTCTCCTCGTCCGGAAGCACGTCGAGGAGGCTGTTATCGTCCTCCTCGTTGAAGGGCGCGTCCATGGACAGGTGCCGACTGGTGTGCTGCATCGCCTCCCGCACCTTCTGGACATCGATCTCGAGCTCCTCGGCCAGTTCTTCTATGTTCGGCTTGCGGTCGAGCTCCTGCTGGAGCCGGGCGCTGGCCTTGCGGATTTTCGAGATGGTGCCAATGCGGTTGAGCGGCAGGCGCACCACGCGGCTCTGCTCGGCAAGGGCCTGCAGGATGGCCTGACGGATCCACCAAACGGCGTACGAGATGAACTTGAACCCGCGGGTCTCATCGAACCGCTTCGCGGCCTTGATGAGCCCGTAGTTGCCCTCGTTGATCAAGTCCGCGAGCGAGAGCCCCTGTCCCTGATACTTCTTGGCGACAGAAACGACGAATCGAAGGTTGGCCCGGCAGAGCTTGTGCAGGGCCTCCTCATCCCCATCCTTGATGCGACGAGCCAGCTCGACCTCCTCCTCCGGTTCAAGCAGGTCGATTTTTCCAATTTCTTGGAGGTACTGGTCCAGCATCCGTTGTTCGCGCGGCACGTGCAGTTGGGCTCTTTGTGAGAAGGGATCACGATGGTGGTGACACGGGAGCGGCACGCCCATACAACGCCGGATCGCGCCCGGGGCGGCCCGATTGCACCGCCTCTTCCCTGGACGCCACTTGGACGTGACGAACTACATTTCTGTGAAAGCACCACGAGTGACGAGGAGGGGTTGTTCCAGCCCCCACGAGGGGCCGGTCCACAAACGTGTTCGTTCTAGAATGGGAGTGCTCTCACTCCGTGCGTCCGGCCGTCTCCAGCAGTCCGTCGGCCACGGCCCGGCCGTCGCTCATGCGCGGCACCTTGGTCTGGCCGCTAATGCTGTCCTTGGTCGCCTTCAGCCAGTTGTAGAACGCCCCCTCGGGCAGGGCCGAGATGAGCGGCGGCTCGAAGGCCTTTGCCTCCCGCCGTATCCGGTAGTGCCGGTTCACCGATTGCAGGTGTTCATCGATGCAGCGGGCAAAGGCGTCGAGGTCGTCGGGGCGGTCCTCAAACTCAATGAGCCACTCGTGCCCCGGCCGCTCCTCCCCGTTCATGGCACGGGGGGCGATGTGATAATCGACCACGTGCGCCCCGGTGGATGCACAGGCCTCGCGCAGTGCCGTCCGGGCTTCGTCGCCGTAGAGTGATTCCCCATACTCGTCAATCATCTCACTGGTTCGCCCCGCCACCGTAATCTTGTGCGGAAAGGTCTGCGTAAAGCGAATCACGTCGCCCACCTGGTACGACCAGAGGCCGCTGCAGGAGGTGACGTAGAGCGAGTAGCGCTCGCCCGGCTCCACGTCGGCCACCGTGTAGCGGCGCGGGTTCTCGTCTCCCTCCTCCTCGATCCGCACGAACTCGTAGAACACCCCGTTGTCGAGGTGCAGCAGCATGGACGCGTCGTCCAGGTCGTCCTGAAACGAGAAGAAGCCCTCGGACGCGCCGTACGTCTCCAGGAAGTCGATGTCCCTCCCGATCCTGGCCTCCAGCAGGGCGCGGTACGATCGAAGCGGCACGCCGCCCGCGATAAACAGCTGCAGGTTGGGCCACACCTCGCCCACCGTGGTGGCCGTGTCGTTGTGGCGCTCATTGTGAATGGCAATCAGCTCGTCGAAGAGCGTGAGCGCCCAGGTGGGCGCCATCACGAGCAGGCGAATGTCCTGGTCGACCGTCCGCTTGGCAATGGCGCGCAGCTTTTCCTCCCAGTTGGGAATGAACGAGACCTCGTTCGGGACGGCCTGGAAGAGGGTACTGAAGAAGTCGGGCGCGTTTTCGGCGAGGATCCCGCTGATCTCGCCCGCCAGGGTCCCGGGATAGTCCGGATCCTCCTCCACCCGCCCCGGAAGCGTCAGGTGGTTCCCCAGGAAGAGCTGCACATCCAGGGTCTCCTTCAGGTAGTGCAGCCCGGTGCCCACGCTGAAGGAGCGGTTGTGGTCGATCGTCTCCTCCGTAATCGGAATGATTTTGCCGTCGGACACCGTGCCGCTGGAGACGGCGAAGTTCGTGACGGTGCCCGGCCACATCACATCGGCCGCGCCGTTCCGCACCCGCTTCACGTCCTCCGCAATGTCGTCGTAGGTATGAAGGGGCACGCGCTCCTGGTACGCGCCCATGATGTCGGGCGCCTGGGCAATCTCCGAGAAGCCGTAGCGACGGCCCCATTCGGTGTCGGCGGCCTGGGTGAGAAGGCGGCGCAGAAGCGTGCGCTGGGTGGCGACGGGGCGCGTCTTAAACGCCTCCACGCGCTGGAGCGGGCCCGCCCATTCCAGCGCCGTACGCAGTAGGTCGTCCATCGATGGGTCGCAGGGTCAGTCAAGGGCAGCAGTTGTCGGGCGCACCGGGCCCTCCGCGGGCCGCTGGCGGAACGTCAAAATTCCCACAAAGCCGGGCGGAGGGATCTCGTCTTCGCACCGCCCTGTGTATACTTGGGGAGGACTGAATGTTCGCCCCTCTTCGCACGGCCCACCGGAATTTCCCGCCCCTCCATGC